>CAZVPE010000204.1:0-10982 GCA_964628155.1 uncultured Polyangiaceae bacterium
CCAGGTGAACTCGTCGCGAAGCCAATCGAACCTTCTTCCCTTCCAGGTGAACTCGCCGCCGAGCCAATGAGAAACGACGAGCCGCCGAATGAAAAAGACGCTTTGCTCATTGGGAAAGAGGCTCGCTGGCAGAGCGTCCCAGCTCGGCTAGACCGGCTCGATGGTCGCCCAATCGTGGAATCCGGACCGCTACGCGAAAAACGCTCGATTCGTCGCCGATCTAGGCGCGCCCCTCGTGGACTTGCTCGCGCCGAAGCGGGACGAGACAATTCTCGACCTCGGCTGCGGAGACGGCATTCTCACACTCAAGCTCTCTCAGCTCGGCTGTCGGGTCGTCGGCGTGGATTCCAGCCCCGAGCTCATCGCCGCCGCTCGGCGGCTCGGACTCGACGTTCGCCTCGCCGACGGGGAGAAGCTCGAGTTTTCGGCCGAATTCGACGCCGTGTTCACGAACGCGGCGCTGCACTGGATGAAGCGGGCGGACGACGTCATCGCGGGCGTACGCGCCGCGCTCAAGCCAGGTGGGCGGTTCGTCGGCGAGTTCGGCGGACAGGGTTGCGTCCGGACCATTCGAAACGCGCTCGTCGCGGCGCTGGAGCGGCGCGGCATCGACGGCGAGTCGCGTGTCCCCTGGTACTTCCCCACACCGGGCGACTATGCGACGCGCCTGGAGCGCGCCGGCTTTCGCGTCGATTCGATCGCGCTCTTTCCGAGACCGACCCCGTTGCCCGGCGACGTCACGGGCTGGCTCGAGACGTTCGGGGAGAGCTTCACGAGCGCGCTCCAACCGGAGTCTCGCCGCGCGTATCTCGAAGAGGTTCGCGCCGCGCTCGAGCCGCAACTCCGAGATGCGGGCGGGACCTGGATCGCGGACTACGTTCGGCTGCGTTTCATGGCGACGAACGTGCGCGCTCCCGCGGTTGCGGCGGAGCGCGTCGCTGGCTGATGGCGCTGTAAGTCTGGACAACCGCGCCACCCTTCGTGGCGCCGCTGTCCACGGCGGTTGCGCGCGCATCCACGACGTTATACTCACCGTCGTTCCGTTCGCGTATCGTTTCCCGCGAAATCGGGAAAAGGAAAACCCGACGAACCCACGGACGGAGCTGGCATATCGATTGCGTCCTGGGGACGGATCGGAAAACCGATTCGATAACACAATCGAGGGGAGTCGCCATTGAAGCCAGAGACTTGCGTGGATTGTGGAGCGAGTCCGCCGGAGGCGGATACGAGCTACACGGCCATCGGTCACGGCTGGCGTGTCCAAGCCCGGCAAATCGGCGGAGAAACGGCGATCGAGTGGCGCTGCGGCGAGTGCTGGAAGGCCCGGCGAGCGTCGACCGACCACCCGTCCGGCCGGCGGCTTCGCACCGGACCCGGACATTCCCGCTAAAGGCCTGTATCCGCTGGCCGGCGAAGGCAGTACGGCGACCGCCAGGAGCTTCACGGGTCAGTTCGCCAGATCAGAAGGGCGCGCGCAAACCAACCGTCCTAGTATATTTACGAACGTGAACGGTGCAGAGAGAAAGGCCGCCCGAGCAAGCTGGGAGAGCCGCGTCTTTCGAAACGGTTGGGAAGAGATGGCCGACTTCGACGCGCTCTTCTGGGACCGCCTTCCGGTAGAGGAGCGCGCCGAGGCTGTCTGGGAGCTCAGCAAGGAACTGCACGCGATCGCGCATCCAGAGACGCATGAACGCCGACTTCCTCGATCTGCTTACCGCCTTGAGCGCCGCTGACGCTCGCTTCCTCGTCGTCGGCGGCTATGCGGTCGGCGTCCACGGCAGACCGCCGACGTCACGGCCCTTGAGAGGTTGGAGAAGGCCAAAGGAAAGCGCTGAGCGGACTTCCGTCCGAAAGGGCTCAAGGCCAGGGATTGTCTCTCTCGAGTTGAACTTTGGGCCGGCCAGGAGGCGGTCGAGCCACGAGCGGATCGCTCGCTGAAGACTCCGGGGGCGGAGAAGCGCTCGAGACTTCGGGGGCGGACGCCGGCCGACCGGTCGATCCGCGCGGCGCCGGAGCCGGTAACGCGCTCGGACGGGACCGCATGTCTCCCCTCGGTGCGGCGCCCGCCGGCGGCGAAGCCGCAGGGAGGATGGCGGCGCCCGCGTCGTGACTCTCCTCGCGAGACGCTGCGGGCGCGGACGCGGCCGGATTGCTCGGAGACGACTCTTCCGCCGGTGCCCGGGCTACCGCGGACGGTGCAGCCGGGTCGGCCCCGGGGCTCTGTGCACGTCCCCGGCCCGCCATCGCGAAGCCGACGGCCGCGACGCCCACGAGGCACGCCGCCACGACCATCGCAGCCGGCATCCGCGACCGAGCCCGGAGTTGCGGGCCGCGTCCGAGCGCCGGAGCCGTCATTCGAGCCGACGGCGGCTCGCTCGACGGGTCGGGGCCGCTCGCGGAGACAGCGGCGGCGAGGGACGCGGAGGCCGTGAAGAGACTGGGCGGGGCCACGGCGGGCAGCAAATGCGGCATGGATGGATGCCCGCCGGCGTCGATCGCACGAAACTGCTCCTCGACGACGTCGCGCAGACGATGCCGTCCCTCCTCGAAAGCTGCCCCCAGCATGGTGCCGAGATCGCGCAGCGACACGGGGGGAAGGCTGCGGACGACGGCCTCGAGGGCGTCGCGCAGTTCGGCGGCTGTTTGAAAGCGGTCTTCCGGCTTCGTCGCCATCGCGCGCAGGACGACGGCGTCGACCTCCGCGGGCAGACCGAAGGAAGCGGCGTTGGGGCTCTCCGGAGGCTCTCCCGAGGCGAGCCGCGTGAAGAGCGCCGGTTGACTGAGCCCCTTCGGCCAGCGGCGCCGGCCCGTCACCGCCTCCCAGAGCATGACCCCTACGGCGTAGAGATCGGCGCGCGCGTCCACGTTGTCGCCACGGGCTTGCTCGGGCGCCATGTACGTGAGCTTCCCTTTGATGACGCCGGTCGCGGTCCTCACCGACGACGTCGCCGCTTTGGCGATCCCGAAATCGAGGAGTTTCACCTGCCCGTCGAAAGTCACGAATATGTTGTGCGGAGTGACGTCGCGGTGGACGATATCGAGCGAACGTCCGTCGTAGTCTTTCAATTCATGGGCGTATCGGAGCCCTTCGACCACTTCGAGGAGAACCCTCGCTTGCATGGCGAACGTAAAAGGGCCTCCGCTCTTTCCGAGCTTGGCGGTCGCCGCGTGGAGCGACACGCCGTCGAGGTACTCCATCGCCATCAAATGTCCGACTTCGTCCACCCCGACGTCGTACGTCTGCACGATGTTCGGATGACTCAGACGAGCGCACAGCCTCGCCTCGTCGAGGAACATTTGCACGAATTCCTGATCGACCGCGATCTCGGGTCGTAGAAGCTTGACGACGGCCAATTTGCGAAATCCCGACGTTCCCAGCGCGACGGCCAGGTACACGGTGGCCATCCCACCCTGGCCGAGTTCCGCGATCAGCCGGTAGCGGCCGGCGAGATTCTTCGTCCCTCCGTCGCCGCTTCGCGACAAGCCGTGATCCATTCCGACTTCCAACCTCGACTCTCCTTAATGATATAACGGCAGGCAATCCAAAAACGCAAAGCCCGGCGCACTCCATTCGTCGCTCGGGCGAGCCCGGGCTCCGCGCATATCGGCGAAGAACTCCTCAGGACGCACATCGGGGCTCGTGCGTGGGCAAGCGTATTCACGGCAAATCGAAGCGCATTTAACTTTCTCCCAAAAACGAGCGTTGTTGTTGCAATCGAGTCCACGTTTCTCTTAGGTTTGAACCGAGGGCATTGCAGACTGCCCGATCGATCGCGGATACCCGACGCGGCGCCGGACGCTCGCCCCGTGGGCGACCCGCTCGACCGCGAAGCGAGACATCGACGGCGGCGCTCGCCGTTCGGACCCCAACGTAGCGAGGCGAACAATGAACGGTGGTTATCGAATGAAAAAGCGTAACTTGATTTTCCGGAGCACCGCGGCGACGCTTTACGCGGGCCTCATCGCCACCATGGGGGCGTGCGGCGGAGACGACTCCACGACCACGGTGTACGGTGGCTCGAGCAGTAGCTCCGGCAGTTCGAGCAGCTCCGGCATTGGGGTGGGAAGCGGTAGTTCGAGCAGCAGCGGGGCCACGGGGAGCAGCAGCTCCGGGAGCAGCAGCGGTTCGGGCAGCAGCTCCGGAAGCGGCAGTAGCTCCGGAAGCGGGAGCTCCGGAAGCGGCAGCTCCGGAAGCAGCAGCGGTTCGGTCGGTTCGAGCAGCGGAAGTCTCGACGCGGGCCACGAAGGCGGCGGCGGCTCTGGGGGCACAAGCGCGGACAGCGGCTCGGACGCGACCGCCGATGCGGCGCACGACGCGACGGCCGATGCCGCGCACGACGCGACCGTGGGAGACGCAACCGTGGCCGACGGCAGCGGGGGTGATTCGGGGAGGGACGCGAGCGACGCGGCGGCGGACGCCGGGCGAACGCAGCTCGAGTGGTGCCTCTGGCTGGACTACAAGTTCGGCCTGAGCGCGATGGCGCCGGATTCCGGAGCGGACGCGGGCATCTGCGCGACACAGACACCGGGCAACGGAACTTGCGGGGACCGCGCGAGCTACTGGGCGAACAGCGGCTTCGGCAGCACCGGCATCGCCAGCGACTTCTTGAATCTGTTCTACGCGGACTGCCGCGTCGAGGCGATGGGTTCCACCCCAGTGCTTACCCCCGGCGAGGTCAGCGATTACTCAGAACAGATCACGGTCTGGACGCTCGCCTTTTTCGGCTGCCCGGATCCCAGTCAGCCCCTGGGGCCCTTCAACGGATTTGGCCTCATTCCGCAGCCCCTCGTCGGGCACGCCTTCACGACGGCCGACGTGCAGCTGCTCGAGGACATGTACGTCGCGGGCATCAACCAGGCCCTCTCGGACAACGGGGCGACGCCGCCGGCGCTCACCGACGACCAGACCACCCAGGTGCGTGCTTCGCTCGAGTCTTGGGCGTCGTCGGTTTCGCCGGTCACTTCGCCCACGTATTCGTACTCCGACCCGTCGACCTGCGCGTCCGACGGAGGCCCCATCGGCGAAGCGGGCCCCGATGCCGAGAGCGACGGCGGCACGAGCGAGGGGAGCACCGACGCCGGCGGCGGCTGATCCCAACATGGCCACGGAATCGAGACTCGGTCCTCGCCCCGCCCTTGGCGGCGCCATCCTCGTAGCCGCCGCGCTGAGCGGCGGCTGCTCGTTGTTGCTCCACGCCGACGGGAGCCAGTGTTCGACCAACGGGGATTGCGCCGCCCGAGGCACGGAGTTCACCAACGATGTGTGCCAGGCCGGAACGTGCGTCACTTCGTCGCCTCTCTCGTCGGGCGACGCGGGTCGAGAAACGGGCGCCGACGCGGGCGCGGACGGAACCGTGGACTCCGGCCACGACGGCTCCGGCGACGTCGGGACCGATCTCGGGTCAGACGCGGGCGACGACGGTGCGGACGCGGCCGCCGAAGCTCCGCCCGGCTGCGCGACAAACGCGGATTGCACGGCAGTGAGCGTGACGCACCCCGAGGTCGCATGCGACGTGACTTCGGGGACCTGCCTCCAGCTCACCACCGACGAATGCCCGCTGGTCATCGGCGACTACAGCGGCAAGACGGAGCCTCCGCTCTTCTTCGGAGCGTTCGCGACTCTCCCTCCGAACGCGCTCCAGAGCCATCCGAGCTTTCTCAACTACACGCTCGCGATCGACGAATTCACGTCCAACGGCGGAATACCGGCCGGACCCGGGAATGGACTCCGGATGCCGGTCGCGATCGTTTGCGACAACGGTGCCGACATTCACACCGCGACGGTCCACCTGCAAACGGACCTTCACGTCCCAGGAATCCTCGCGTCGCTCGATTCGGTTACGCTGCGCACCGAGTTCGTCAACGACTTCGGGCCTGCGTCGACGTTCGTCATCAACCCCTTCGGGGCCAATTCGACGATCGTCTCGCCGACGCTGGCGACCAACGGCCTGCTCTGGCACATGCTCGGGGAACCGAGCGACAGTGTGCCCGCGTACACCGCGTTCTTTCCGCGCGTCGAGGCCTACGTGCGGAGCACCCAGAACCTGATGGCCGCCGCGAGCGACGGCGGCACGGCCGCGCCGCCGATTCGGCTCGCGACCGTGACCGCGAACGCGACCGACACGCAAGATTTGGCGACCGCAGTGGAGGGCGTTCTCCAGTGGAACGGTCAATCGCTCGCGCAAAACGCGGCGGCCGGTCTCTATAAGAACATCACGGTCCAATCGATCCTCAACGGGACCGATCTGTCGACGATCGATGTCAGCACTGCGGCGACCACGCTGATCAACTTTCGGCCGAACATCATCGTGTCGTTCGCGAGCTCGGAGTTCGTCAAAATGCTCGAAGTCCTCGAGCTCCAGTGGCAGGACTCGGTCGACGGCGGCGCGCCCAACCCGCGCCCCTTCTACCTCATCGGTCCGTACAACATGGCGTCCCAGGAGCTTCTGAGCTGGATCGGCACCGGCACCGGGGCGGCGACCGAGGCGAAACGAAAGCGCGTGGTGGGCGTCGGTGTGGCTTCGCCGACCGACACCCACGAGCTCGTGGCGTACGAAGGCCGATTCCTCGGTCAGTTCCCGAACGGTCAGACCGCTCTCGGCCAAGAGAACTACTACGACGCGATGTACATGATGGTGTATTCAATCGTCGGCGCCGGGCGCGTGCCCAGCCTGACGGGCACCAATCTCGGGCAGGGAATTCTGCGGCTCATGTCGGGCAACTCGTACGACGAGGGCCCGAGCGCCATGGGGGAGATCTTCGGGGCTCTCAGCGCCCCGAAGGGCAGGGTCAGCCTGTTCGGCGCGGACGGTCCCCCCGACTTCAATCTCGCGAGCGGCGCGCGCATCGGGCAAGGAAGCGTGTACTGCGTCAGTCGGAACGCCGGCTCGGGCGCTCCCGGATACGCGTACGACGTGCTCACGGTGGCGCCGTCGGTCGACGGGGGACTCGGAGGCGCCTTTCCGTGTTACAGCGGCCTCTAAACCGGCCCGGGGGACGGAGCGCCTCGGCGCTCGGCAGGGCGGCCCCGCGCTGGGCCGCGCTTTCCGGCTTCGCGCTTTTTCATTGCAGCGCGGCCGGCGGCGGCGAGCCCTCGACGCGCGCCTCGTCCCAGGCGATCATCGGAGGGTCGTCGGCGGACGCGCCGGACTCCCCCGTGCTTCTCCTGCAGGGTCCCGAGGGAGCGTGCTCCGCGGTCCTCGTGGCGCCGGCGCTCGTTCTCACCGCGCGCCACTGCGTGGCGAACACGACGCCGGGCACTTTCCAATGCACGGCGGCGGGCGAGGTCGTCAACACCGGCAGCGGCGCCGGCCAGATCGGCACGGACAACGCGCCCGACTCGCTCACCTTCTTCCAGGCCGCGAAAGCGAATGCGGGCGATTTGGGCAGTCCGGACGCGGTCGGCCGTCAGGTCATTTCGACCCAGACACCGACGCCGTGCCGCGACGATCTCGCGTTCGTCGTGCTCGATCGCGCCATTGCCGGTGTCGTCCCCGCGCCCATCCGAATCACCCGCCCGACGTCCGTCGGCGAGGTGACCTCGATATGGGGCTATGGGCTGACCGATCAAAGTCAGCCCACGGAGCTGCGAACCGTGGACGGAGTCCCGATCGCCGGAGTCGGCCCCGACGTGGCACCCAACAGCCCGCAGGTCGCTCCCGTTCGCGCGGTCCGCGTCGGGCCGGTCACCTGCCAGGGCGACAGCGGCGGTCCCATCTTTTCTACCGTCACCGGCGCCGTCATCGCGATCGTCTCGCTCGGCAGCCAGGCCGGCGCGAGCGGACCGTTTTGCACCTCGACCGAGCTCACCGACACGACCGGTCCTCGCCTCGGCGCCTATCGGGATTGGATCGCGAGCGTGTTCCAGGGAGCCGGGGCATCTCCCATCACCGACGACCCGCAACCAGACGCTTCGATGGGCGGCGACGTCGGTGTTGCCGCTCGGGATGACGGTGCCGCGATGTCCGAGGAGCCATTCGATCCCGACGGCGACGTCGGGACCCACGACGCAGCGGCCCTGGCCGGCGACGCCACGACGGAAGGCGGCGCGGCGACGGACGGTGCGCCGGAAGCGCAAAACACCTTCGGCGTGGATTCGTCGCTCGACGGACCGGCGAAGGCGAAGCTCCCGTGGAGCACGGGCGCGTCGTGCGCCGCCGCGGTGGGCGCGCGCAGCGGACCCGAGGGCCTCGTTGCGCTCTGGATCGCACTGGCTTGGACGGCGGCCGCCGTCGGGAGGCGCAGAGCATGAACCCGTATCGAATTGTCCGGCGCACACGTGTCTCGTTCGGGATCGCCGTGCTGGCGCTTTTCGCCGGGGCTCTCCCGGCGAAGGCGGCGCCGCCCGCCGGCCCTCCCGCCAGCGCCGCGTCGAGCGCCGCGGGCGAAGAGGCGTCGAATCACTTCAAGCGCGGGCTTCAGCTCTTCGACGAGGCCGACTACACGCTCGCGCTCGTCGAATTCGAGAGGGCCTACGAGCTCGCCCCCAACTACCGCGCGCTTTACAACATCGCGCTCGTCGACATGCAGCTCGGACGGTACGCCGACGCGGCGCGGACCCTTGAGCAGTACATGCACGACGGCGGCAGCGCGATTGCCGCTTCCCGTCGCGCCGAGGTCCAAAAGACGCTCGAGGAGCTGAAGTTCCGAACGGCCACCATCGAGATATCGGTGAACGTCCCGAACGCCGAAGTGATGCTCGACGGCAAGCCGATCGACCCGGCGCGCTTGCGCGGGCCAACGGTCATCGACGCGGGCGAGCACACGCTGCGAGCGACCGCGCAAGGGTATTCCGCCAGCGATCGCACGGTCACGCTCGCGGGCGGCGATCGCGCCGCGGTGCGCCTCGAACTCGTCGCCTTCGCGCTGCCGCGGGCCTCGAGCGAGCCGGCGCCGCACGCCCGCAGCGTCTTTTGGCCCGGGTTCGTCGCGAGCGGAGTGCTCGCCGCCGGCGCCGTCGCAAGCGGCGCCATCATGCTCTCGCTCGACGCACACCTCATCGATTTGAAGAACCGCGCCGGGTCCACCGACGCAGCGCGCAACAGCGCCGCGAGCAACGTGAACACGGCCGCACTCGCCGCGGACATTCTGACTGGTCTGGCCGTCGTTACCGGAGGCGTATCGCTTTATCTCACGTTCGGTCCCGACCGTTCCTCGAAGTCGCCGTCGGTCGCCGTCGGCCTCGACCGAATCGTGCTGTCCGGATCCTTTTGAGGAGTTGGTCAGCTTGTCGAGCGGAAGCCCGTTCACGACCGCGTATCCTGCCGGCGGCGAGCCCGCGGTCGCGGCGACGCGCGCGGTGCCCCGGCTGGCGTGGACGGACGACTCGGGTCCGCGCACGGCGACGGTCGACCGCCGCTGCGTGGTCGGGGCCGCCCCCCACTGCGACATAATCATCGCGGACCAGACGGTCTCGCGCGTCCACGCGGAGATCGAACCGCGCGAAGACGGGATTTGGATCCGCGACCTCAACAGCCGCAACGGCACGTTCGTCGAGGGCGTCCGCGTCGAATCCGCGTGCGTTCTTCACGGGTTCAGCATCCGCGTCGGAGCGACCACGATCCTGGTGGACTACGCCAACGCCGAGGCCAAGCAGGTCGAGAGCTGGCCCTCGGAGCGGTTTGGTCCCCTCCTCGGACGCAGCCAGGTCATGCGAGAGCTTTTTGCGACTCTCGCGCGGCTCGCACCTCTCGAGTCGTGCATCATGATCACCGGCGACACGGGGACGGGAAAGGAGCTCGTCGCGCGGGCCATTCACCAGGCATCCTCGCGCGCGGCCGGTCCGTTCGTCGTCGTCGATTGCGCCACGTTGTCGGAGAGCCTCATCGAGGCGGAGCTCTTCGGGCACGCGAAGGGCGCCTTCACCGGCGCGCATGCCCACCGGGCGGGCGCGATCGAATCGGCCGACGGCGGAACGGTGTTCCTCGACGAGATCGGCGAGCTCCCCATCGGCATGCAGCCCAAGCTCTTGCGGGTGCTCGAGTCCTCGACCGTGCGCCGAATCGGAGAAACGAAGCACCGGAGCGTCAACGTGCGCTTCGTGACCGCGACCCACAGAGATCTTCTTTCGATGGTCAATCGCGGCGAGTTCCGCGAGGACCTCTATTTCCGTTTGGCCGTGCTGCCCGTTCGCGTTCCGAGGCTTCGTGAGCGCGTGGAGGACATCGATCTCCTCCTCACGCATTTCAGCGAAGGCACGCCCGGCTGGCTCCAGCCGAGCGTGCTTAGAGCCCTGGAGGCGCGCCCCTGGCGGGGCAACGTGCGCGAGCTCCGCAACTTCGCCGAGCGCGCCCGTGCGATCGGCGCGACGGAGGCCCTGACGCTGTCGATGGATCCGGTGCCGGAACGCGAGCCAATCACCGCGGTGCTCTCACGTCCCCCCCAGTTTCCCTTGGGACGCAACCCGCGCCCGCTGCGCGAAACGAATCCCGTCGCGGCCGACGCATTGCCGACTCCGATGCCGGCGATGCCGTCCGCCGATGGGCCGCCGTCTTTCGACCAGTCGTTCCGTGCCTTCCGAGAGCAGTGGATCGGCCAGGGGGAGCGGGCGTTTCTCCGCGTGCTGCTCGAGCGCCACCAGAAGAACGTCGCGGCGGCAGCCAAAGAAGCGGGCATCGACCGCACGTACATGTATCGCCTGATGCGAAAACATGGGCTTTGAGCCCCCGGTCCGTTCGCTGTCTTGCAATCCGAAATGAGTCGTCGCGCGACTCGTGTTCCCGATCGATTTGGCGCTCGACAGCTGCGGCCCGACCCTTGCTTTATCCCCCGACGAACCGAACGGGAGGAAACGTTGAAACAAGGATATCTCGCATTGATTGCAATCGGGTCGTTGGCGGCATGCTCAGTCCAGACAGCACCATCGTCGGAAGACGTGGAAACGGTGCAGTCGGCATCCACCAGCTGCTCGAATCTGTCCACCACCCAGTCCAACCAGCGCACGGCGGCGTCGGTCGCCATGCAGCTCCTTAGGCTCGCAGCGC
>CAZVPE010000205.1:0-10917 GCA_964628155.1 uncultured Polyangiaceae bacterium
GGGGTCGACGCGCAGCTTCGGATCGGATGCGACGTCGTCGAGCTCGTGCATCTCGTTCAACACCTGAAGGCCGACGGCACGCCGCCGACGCCTTGACCGCGCTGCTAATCTTCCACGGTGATGGATTCAATCGACATCCGCCGCGCCGAAAAGGGCGATCTTTCTGTCGTCGGGCAGCTCGCTGGCCAACTCGTTCGCATGCACCACGAAGCGGACCCTGCGCGGTTCCTTCTCGTGGACCGAGTCGAAGAAGGGTACGAGCACTGGTTGTCGCGTGAGCTAGGCCGAGCGGAAGCCGTCGTGCTCGTCGCGTGCCGAGCCGCGCGGGTCGTCGGCTACGCGTATGGGACGATCGAACCGCGCGACTGGAACCTCTTGCTCGACGCGCATGGGGCAGTGCACGACTTGTTCGTGGCCGACGATGCGCGGCGCGGCGGGGTCGGTCGAAAGCTGATCGAAGAGCTCGTTACGGCGTTGGAGCGCCTGGGAGCGGCACGTTTCGTACTGTCCACGCTCGTGACCAACGCGTCGGCGCAGCGGTTGTTTCGCGCGTGCGGCTTCCGGCCGACGATGCTCGAGATGACGCGTTAGCGTCCCTGCCAAACATCTCCTCCCGCGTCCCTTACTGGCAGCCGACGCGATTGTCGTCGATGGCGAGGTCGTCGAACCAGATTACGAACGGGGTCGTTATGGTCCCGGCTTGTTGGTACCATGTGGCGCCTACGACGATCGCCGTATAGTCCGACATCGTGGATTTGGTATTTCCGGAGAATGCGAGCGAGGTGACCTCGGAAGAGTCCGAGAAAAAGCGGTAGCTATTGGTCGCGACGTCTACCCACCATTCGGCGCAATGCCAACTCGAACCACCGTCAGGCGGGTCGAACGTCCAATTGTACGCGGAGCTCGTGCAGCAGCCGTCGCTCGGGATATTGAACAGCCACTGGTGCATTCCAGCCATGTTCTCGACGATGTCGACGACCCGATTTTCGCCGGACGGCCCGATGAGCGACGTCCACGTGATGTGGATCACCGTGTTCGTCGCCGTCTTCAACGGCTTCGGGGCCGGCTCCTGCACTTTGTAGAAGATCCGACCCCAGTGGTTGGACGCGGTGGCCCCGATGGACGAGAGGCTTTTTTGGGCCCGCGCCTGCCCCCGATTGATCGAGTCGCTCTTCAGCGACATCTTGCCCGAATGGGCCGCGTCGTTCGCCAGGGCGACGTCGGTTGGCCCGGCGGCGCCGTAGCCCGCGAACTGGGTCCAACCCGGCCCGAGGCTGCCCGCCGTGCCGGTCTCGAAGTCCTCGCAGAGCTTGTAGCTCTTTCCGGCGCACCCGGTCGCAGCAAGGCTGCCGTCCCCGGCGTCGGACCCGCTCGTGGAAGGGGCGGACGCGTCGTTGCCGCCGTTCGTCGACGGGGAAGCGCCGGAAGACGAGCCGCTGCTTGCGCCGCTGTTGGCCGGGCCGTTGCCGGTTGTGGCACCGCCGCTGGAGCTCCCGCCGCCTGAGCTTCCGCCACTGGAGCTTCCGCCACTTGGGCTTCCGCCACTGGAGGTTCCGCCACCGGCGCTGCCCGAGGACCCGGGACTCGGAGATCCTCCGCCGGGGGGGCTGCCGCCGTTCGCCGCCGATCCGGAGCTCGAGCCCGACGAACTGGTGCCCGCTGGAGATCCCGACGAACCGGGGCCCTCCATGGGGGCACCGCTCGACGACGCGCCTTGGGTTCCAGTCGACGCTCCGCTCGGCGTCGTTGGACCGCTCGACGAGCAGCCGGCGTCACCCGCCACGAGCCCCATTCCAACCAAGCCGAGCGAAACCAGCCGAGCGGCGATTGCATGGAAATGGAGGCAGATTGCATGGAAATGGAGGCAGGAAGAAGCCCGGTTCGAACTCATGCGCATGTCGAAACCTCCCACGGCGTCGGGATGACCACCACGTGGAGTGACCGTTGCCCGAGGTTTCGGCTCATATCCTGGTGCCTGGTTCTAGTTCGGATGAACTTCTACTGCGCGGCGACACCCACTTGCGGGGCTCGGCGACCGGGAACGAGATAGGTGCGGCGGCGCGGGTGATTCGAGGTGACGGGAGCCCGACATCTAGCGCGCGCCGAGGACGTGCTTACGGTTGAAAGACGATGGCAACCGAAAAAACCGTCACCCCTCCCTCCGCAATGGATCTCGCAGACAATGTCCCGCTGATTGCGCTGAGCGATGCGGTCTTGTTTCCGGGGGTCGTAATGCAGCTCGAGCTGAAGAATGCCGAGATCGCAGAACGGCTCATGAAGCACCCCAACGCGCTCGTCGCTGTCTTCACGCTGAAGGGCAGCGGCGCGGAGGTTCTGTCAGCAGCGGACCTGCATCCGATCGGTGTCGTGGCCCAAGTGGCTCACATCACCCGCCAGGCGTCGGGCGTGGTCGTGGTCCTTCGGGGACTTGTTCGCGCCGGGATCGAATCGGTTACGCCGGGGCCGTTTCTACAGGCCAAGGTCGACCTCGCACGAGAGATCGACGCCGCTGACGATGAGCTCGGGGCTCTCTTTCTGGCGCTTCGCCAGTCGGTGAAGACCGTCATGGAGTTGCTCCGGGCGCCGGTGGAGTTTGCCGAATACGTCGGCTCCATCGACAAGCCGGCGGCGCTGGCCGATCTCGTGGCCAGTCGCCTCGAGGTCACGACCAAGGAAAGGGTCGAGATCTTGGCGACCCTCGACATCCGGGCTCGGGTGCGGGCCGTCCTGGCCCGAGTCGCCCACCGCATCGAAGTCCTCAAGATGAGGGATGACATCAACGCCCAGGTTCAGGGAGAAATCGGCAAAACGCAGCGCGAGCACATGCTCCGCCAGCAGAAGAGGGCCATCGAGAAAGAGCTCGGGGAAACCGACGCCGACGACGGCGACCTCGACGCGCTCGAGAAGCGGATTACGGAAGCGAGCCTCTCGCCGGAGGCTCGGGAGACTGCGACGAAACAGGTCAAGCGGCTGCGCGCCATGCAAACCGGCTCGCCGGAGTTCGGAACCGTGCGCACCTACCTCGAGTGGATCATCGACCTTCCGTGGACCGCGGCGAGCCCGGACGCGCCGGAAATCGCCGGCGTCCGCGCGGTGCTCGATGCGGACCACTACGGCCTCGAGAAAGTGAAGAAGCGGATCCTCGAATACCTCGCGGTCCGCAAGCTGAAGAGCGACAAGAAGGGCCCAATCTTGTGTCTGATCGGTCCTCCCGGTGTCGGCAAAACGTCGCTGGGCAAGAGCATCGCGCGGGCGCTGGGCAGAAAATTTCATCGCATTTCGCTCGGGGGCGTCCACGACGAAGCTGCGATCCGAGGCCACCGGCGGACTTATGTTGGAGCGCTGCCGGGAAACGTGATCCAGGGAATGAAGAAGGTTGGAGTGACCAACCCCGTGTTCATGCTGGACGAAGTCGACAAGCTCGGGCAAGGCGCCTTTCAAGGCGATCCGTCCTCGGCGCTTCTCGAGGTTCTGGACCCCGAGCAGAACGGTACCTTTACCGATCACTATCTCGAGATTCCGTACGACCTGTCGAACGTCGTTTTCATCGCGACGGCCAACGTCGGAGACACGATCCCCGCGCCGCTGCGCGACCGGATGGAGATCATCGAGATTCCCAGCTACACCCGTCGAGAGAAGCTGGCCATCGCGAGGCGGCATCTCGTTCCGAAGCAGCTCTCCGAACACGGGATATCACCCGAGAGGCTCGACATCAAAGACGAGGCACTCGAGGTCCTCATCGAGCGCTACACCCGCGAAGCGGGCGTACGTTCCCTCGAGAAGTCGATCGCCGCGATCGTTCGCGGAGTCGCAGTGCGCCTGGCGGACGGAGGTGAGGAAACCACGGTCGTTCGCACCGAGGATGACGTCCGTACATTCCTCGGGCCGGCCCGACACGAGGACCAAATCGCCGAACGCACCGAAGACCCCGGCGTGTCTACCGGGCTCGCTTGGACGCCCGTCGGGGGACAGATTCTGTTCGTCGAAGCGACCCGCATGCCCGGCAGCGGCAAGTTCACGGTGACCGGTCAGCTCGGCGACGTCATGAAGGAAAGCGCCGCGGCTGCCCTCAGCTATGTCCGCGCGAACACGGATCGCTGGGGGATCGCGAGGGACTTTCTCGACAAGAGCGATCTGCACGTACACGTCCCGGCTGGAGCCATGCCGAAGGACGGACCGAGTGCCGGCGTCACGCTGCTGACGGCCATCGTGTCTCTTCTCACGGGGATCCGCGTTCGGCACGACGTTGCCATGACCGGCGAGATAACGCTCCGCGGTCGCGTTCTTCCAATCGGTGGCCTCAAAGAGAAGATCCTTGCGGCACATCGCGCGGGCATCAAGCGGGTGATCGTGCCGGAGCGCAACCGAAACGACCTCGAAGAGGTACCCGAAGACGTGAAACACGATATCGAGTTCATCTTCGTCTCGCAGATGGGTCAGGTCATCGACGCCGCGCTGGAGGAAGTCCCTCGCGCCCAGCGAGCGCCGGTAGACGGCATCCGGAACGCTGCGCCGATGGCGAACTAAAAGACAGGGACCCGCCCTAACCGATGCCCTGGTTGGGGCGGGAGTAGAAATCGGACGCCAGGTAGGCCTTGACCGCACGGTGGACGAGGATCTTCACGACCGCGCCGAGCGGCACGGCGAGAATGACTCCGAGGAAGCCGAAGAGAGTTCCGGCCGCCATCATCGTCAGGAGCACTTCGAGCGGCGCGAGCCCGACCGAGCGCCCCACGATCCGCGGCGTCACCAGCAGGGCGTCCAGTACCTGAACGCCCAACATGACGGCCACGACCGCCAGCAGCCGCCCAGGCCCCTGCCAGTCCAGCGCTGCCATTCCAGTCGCGAGCAAGAGGCCGCAGCCAAAGCCGATGTAGGGCACGAAAGCCAGCATCCCCGTGAGCACGCCAATCGGAACGGCCAGCCGGACGTCCACGAATCGCAGCCCGCTCGCGTAGAGCGCTCCGAGGACGATGTTCGCGGTGAGCTGGCCGCGAACGTACCCCCCCAAGGTTCGATGGATTTGTCGGGCCACGTCCGCCGCTTGAGGGTACCAGCGGCAAGGAACGAGCTGCCCGGTGCGCTTCACGATGCTATCGAAATCGATGAGGAGATAGAGCGCGAAGACGGGCACAAGCAGCGCGCTCAGCCCAACCGCGAGATAGCTCAGCGTTCCGAAGAGTGCGACGCTGGCCGCAGTGACCAGGTCGGGAAACTGGGACTGGAGCTTGTCGCGCACTTGCGTGCCGAGCTCGCCCATCGTGTGCGGAGGCCTGAAGTGGAAGGTCTGCCACAGCCAAGGCTCGACTCGCTGTTCGAGCCCTTTGAACTGGGCGGGCATGTCCGTCACCGCCGATTGCAGTTCGTCGAAGAACATCGGCACGGCGAAGACCAGCACGAGGACGAACAGTCCGGCGATCGCGAGCATCACGACCGGCGCGGCCAACGTCCGCGGGATCTTTCGCGCCTCGAGCCAATCGACGAACGGGTCGAGCGCGTAGGCCAGGAGAAAAGCAAAGAAGAGAGGGACGAGGACTCCGCGGAGGACATAGGCGAACGCCGCGACCCCAGTGGCCGCCGCGAGAGCGAATCCGCGGCGAAATGCGGGGGATGCCAGCGGCGACGACGGCGGAGGCGCGGACGTGGTCGACATTCGCGCGAGCCAATGTAGCCTGCCGTTCCTGATGGCCGAAGCAAACCGTGAAGAGCCGGATCCGTCAGGGCTCGCGCAGTTCGACGAGGATGCGCCGCGCCCCGTCCCGGGAATCTCCCAGCAGGACGGGGGGACGCTCGTGCGCCTGGTCGGCGTCATGCGGCGCCTCCTCGACCCGGACGGATGTCCCTGGGACCGAGAGCAATCCTTCCAAACGCTGCGCAAGTACGTCCTCGAAGAGGCTTGCGAAGTGATCGACGCGATCGACTCGGGCGAACGCGCGGCGCTGCGCGAGGAACTGGGCGACCTCCTCCTTCAGGTGGTCTTCCAAGCCGAGCTCGCACGACGCGAAGGCAGCTTCGCCATCGACGACGTCGTCGCGGGGATTGTCGACAAATTGGTCAATCGCCACCCCCACGTGTTCGGCGATCTGCAAGCACGCGACGCCGATGAAGTGCTCGCCAACTGGGAAAAACTGAAGGCGCGCGAGAAGGGCGAGCGGGGCGTTTTGGCGGGGGTTCCGCGCAGCATGCCGGCGCTGACCCGCGCCCAGCGCATCGGCGAGAAGGTGTCTCGTGTCGGGTTCGACTGGGAGGAAAAATCGGGATCGAGGGCCAAGGTGGCCGAGGAATTGCGCGAGCTCGACGAGGCGATGGAAAGCGGCGACTCCGACGCCGTCGAGGCCGAGATGGGCGACGTTCTCTTCTCGCTGGTCAACTTGTCGCGCCATCTCCGTGTGGACGCCGAGGGGGCGCTTCGCCGCACGATCGACAAGTTCACGACCCGCTTCGCGCACGTCGAGCGGCGGGTGAAGGAAGAGCACGGGGGGTGGGGCGCCGCCGGGGCTCCGGACAGCCAACTTCCGCTCGAAGTGCTCGATCGGTATTGGGAGGAGGCCAAGCGGAGAGGGTAGCGTTGCGCGATTCCCGCGCTTCCCCTACGTTTCGCGCGCCTGCCGTGACTGCCATCCCTTCCATTCCGCCGCTCGCGCGGGTGCCCGAGGAGTGGGTGCAATCGCTGTCCGCAATGGGCGGACGAACGTTCCACGCGCGACAGCTTTTTCGCTGGATGCACGCCCGTGGCGTGCTCGAGCTGGATCGTATGAGCGATCTGCCCAAAGACGTCCGGGCCGGCCTCGCCTCTCTCGAGATCGAGCGCACCGCGCAAATCGTCGATGAACGTCGGGCGTCGGACGACACGCGCAAGCTCCTCGTCCGCATGCGCGACGGCGCTACGGTCGAGACGGTTCTCATTCCTTCCGTATCCGGTCCGAAAAGCGCGCTTCCTTCGCCATTGGAACCGCTCGAAGACGCCGACGCGGCGGCCGCGGCGGAGGACGACGACGAGGAGGACGCCGGCGCGGATGCCGCTCGGTCCGGGGCCGAGGAGCCCATCCGGGTCACGCAGTGCGTCTCGTCTCAGGTGGGCTGCGCGATGGGGTGCGTCTTCTGTGCGAGCGGGCTGGCGGGGCTCAAGCGACAGCTCGGCCCCGACGAGATCATCGCGCAGATCCTCCTTGGCAGGACGCGCCTCGACCCGAACGAGCGACTGCGAAACGTGGTCTTCATGGGGATGGGAGAACCCCTGCACAACTACGAGTCCACGGTCCGAGCCCTGCGGCTACTCACCCATCCGGACGGAGTTGCCCTGTCCGCCCGACGAATCACCGTATCGACGAGCGGGCTGGTTCCCGAGATCGCGCGGCTCGGGGCCGATTTTGCGGGAAACATCGGCCTCGCCGTGTCGCTTCACGCGGCCGACGACGAGATGCGATCGCGTCTCATGCCCATCAACAAGAAATATCCCCTCGGCCCGCTCATGAATGCGCTTCGGGCGTACCCGTTGCCGCGCCGGCGGCGGATCACGATCGAGTACACCCTGGTCGACGGGCGTAACGACGCTCCCGGCGCCGCGAGAGCGCTCGCGGCCCTCTTGCGGGGGATCCCGGTCAAGATCAACCTCATCCCGATGAATCCCATTGCATCGAGCGCTCTCGGGCCCCCCGACTTGACCCGGGTTCTCGAATTCCAGAAAATCCTGTGCGACGCGGGCTACTCGTGCTTCATCCGCCGCAGGCGCGGCGACGACGTCAGCGCGGCCTGCGGGCAGCTCGCGCTGCTGGGGGCGAAGCCAAAGGTACGGGTGAACCGCGGGTGAGGGCTCCCTTGCGCGCGCTTCCGTTCGTCCTCTCGCTCGCGACCCGCGTCGGTGCGGCCGCCGCGCAAGACGCCCCGCCCATTTCGGAGGCCCCCGAAGTCGACACCTCCGTCCTGAAGACCGCCTCGCACAAGTCCAGTTTCGTCGACATTTTCGCGAGCGCGTTTGTCGGAGACGGCTTGCGCCTCAACAATCCGTACCGACTCGCGACGGTCCTGGGCCATACTGCCCAGTCCCTCTCGCGTACCGCGCCATATACGGACATCGGAGTGGCGATTGCCTTCGGCGATCCGACTCGGACGGCAAATGGCCTTTCCCTCCGGGTGTCGGTGGCGCTGGAGGGCGTGCCCCAATCGGTGTTGACGCCGTCCTATATCGTGTTGCACCGATTCACCGACTGCGCTGCATATGCCCGCGCCGGCGCCGCCATCGTCGTCTCGCCGGACGCGACGTGGGGTTTCGAAGGGGCGGCCGGTGGCATCTGGTTCGCGAGGGCGGGGATCGGGCTGGTCGCGGAAGTGGTGGGGGACCTGTTTTACGGGGCGGGGACGCGGGAGGCGGGCCAGCCGACCTATCCGGTGTTGAGCGGGCAGGGAGGTCTCTGGCTATCGTGGGAAGCCCTTCCATGAGCGTCCGCCGCCGTGAGTTGCTGGTGGCCGCAACGCTTGCACTCGTCTTCGGGGCGGGTCCAACCGTGGGGGACATCGGATCCTGCGCGCAGTCCGTGACCGACCTCGACGAGCAGAGCTTTGCCGCCACGCGCAAGAGCGTCGACTGCCAGCGCTGTACCGAGTGCGGTCTAGGCGACCAAACATGCAAGAACGCCTGCGATCCGATGGTGCCGAGCGATGTGGCGTGGCCGGACACGTGCCACCCGCTCCAGCACGACGGCGAAGTGTGCATCCGGGCGCTTCAAGCCGCGAGCTGTGGCAACTACGCGGGCTACGTGAACGACCTCGCCCCGACGCTGCCGACCGAGTGCGACTTCTGTCACGTCATCCCGGAAGGCGGGATCTTGGGCGGCGATCCATGACGGATGGAAAGGCAATCGCCCTCGGCGTCGCCCTTGCGTGCCTCGCCGGCTCGGCGTGCGCGGTCCCGACACAGATGCTGGCGGCTACGAGCGATCTCGCGGACTACCGGGCCTTTCGTACGGCGGAGCACGAGGGCACCCGCCTCGCCCGGGCGCAGGCGTATCTCGAACGTCATCCAAACGGCAAGTGGGCCGACGAAGTCCGAAGCCGGTTCCAGGTGGAGGAGCCCGCGTGGTTCGAGGGGGCGAAGGGGTCGCACACCCGAGCGCGCGACTACGTCGTGGACCTTCCCCACGGACCCCACGCTCAGGCTGCCCGGGCGCTCTTGGCGCTCGCCTACGAGCCGGAGGTGGACTTGGACATGCTCGAGCTGATGGCCGAGGCTCGGCGCAGCGCCGCGTATCTGGAGCTGCAGTCGGAGCGCCGCAAGCGGGTCAGCGAGCTCATACTCGAGGAACTCGCGGCGCTGCTCGATCCTGCAACGGCAGGCGCCAGGCTCGACGATCCGCCCGAGGCGCTCGCCGCGGCCCTGCGCGGAACCCACCCTTGTACGTGGGGCAAATGCGTGCCGACCGGCCTCCGCGAGGACGAGCTCTACTTCGGCTTGCCGACCCCGACGGAGGTCGAAGCCCGCGTGGCCAAGGTGCGTTTGAAGGTCGAGCTCGACCGCGGGCGCGCCGTCGGAGGTCGGATCGAGGGCGAGGATCTCTTCGTCTGCTGGGCCGAGGCGAACCAGATCCGCGTGCTCGACGCCTCGGCCGCGGCCGATCGAACCGCGGCGGCCGACGACATCGCCGATGTGCTTTCGGGCGCGCTCGAGGCACGGCTTCCTGCCGCGCGGTGTGCCGTCAAACGGTACAAGGGAGAAATCGTCGCGCGCGCGTGCGACGGCTGGCACGTGTCCGTACGAATGGGATCTCGACCGGGGGACATGGACGTTATCTCGGTTGGCAGTGCGCGGCCGGCCGGAATGCGATAAACGTCCTTTATCGGTCTTCATGATCCCGTACATCCACGTTCCCGATGCGCATATCGGGCCGATTCCGCTGCATCCGTTCGGAATCCTCGTCGCCACCGGCGTACTGGTCGGCAGCTCGGTGGCCACGCGGCGGGCTCGAACGCTCGGCTACGACCTCGAGAAGCTGAACTCGTTCGTGACCTGGATGCTGGTGTCCGGGTTCGTGCTGTCGCACGTGCTCGACCAGCTCTTTTACCACTGGCAGGACGTCCTCAAACGGCCGTGGTCGCTCGCGATGCCATGGGAGGGTCTAAGCTCGTTCGGCGGATTCGTGGGGGCGCTCGTGGGGATCGTGCTCTGGAAGTACTTCGTCATCGAAGGCAACCGTCTTCGTTTGCGCGAGCGCCCGCAATCGATCCTGCCCCTCGCCGACCTCGTGCTCTCGGCGTTCCCCCTGGGCTGGATGTTCGGCCGCGCGGGATGCGCCACGGTGCACGATCATCCGGGGGCGCGTACCACGGCCGACACCCTTCTGGCAGTGGCGTACCCGCTTCGGCCCGGAGACGGAACCGTCACCCGGTTTGGCTTCATCGAGTTCATCCATGGCCACGATCCGCGGTTCGATCTCGGTCTGCTCGAGCTCATGTTCACGGTGATTGTCGCGGCTTGCTTCGCGCTGACCTGGAGGCGCCGGCTGCCTGTGGGCAGTTACGTGGTCGCATCCGCGCTCGCCTACGCGCCCGTGCGCTTCGCGATGGACTTCTTGCGCGTGCCGCCAAGCGAGGGCGGCGACACGCGTTACGCCGACCTGACCCCGGCGCAGTGGTGCTGTTTCGCGCTCTTTTTATATGGCCTGGTCATGATCGGATACATGTGGCGGTTGCGGGCGCGTGGCGTCGATCTCGCGGACAGCGTGCGCGAAACACCCGGCGATACTCCCGCAGCGCCGCTGGCCGGACTCCACTCCGGCTGAAGCGCACAAGAGAGCGCTCACGGGGACCGGGGCCGTGAGCCCGACGGCTCTCAGGCCTGCAGGTCCTCGCCGACGGCGACGACCGTTTCGAGCGGCAGATCGGCGCGAGCGAAATAAGCCGGGTGGTCGATCTCCAGGGCGA
>CAZVPE010000206.1:0-10885 GCA_964628155.1 uncultured Polyangiaceae bacterium
GCTTCGCCATTCGCGAGGGCGGTCGCACCGTCGGCGCCGGCATCGTCACCAAGATTCTCGCCTAAAGGGCCGACGCAACCTCGGAGATTTCACATAAATGGCCGCGACCACCAAGATCCGCATTCGCCTGAAGGCGTTCGACCACCAGCTTCTCGACAAGTCGACGAACGATATCGTCGAGACGGCGAAGCGAACGGGCGCGCGCGTGGCAGGACCGATTCCCCTCCCTACCCATATCGTGCGCTATACGGTCTTGCGTGGTCCACACGTCGACAAGAAGTCGCGCGAACAATTCGAGATCCGTACGCACAAGCGGCTGCTCGACATTCTCGATCCTACGCAGCAGACGCTCGACGCACTCATGAAGCTGGACCTTTCGGCTGGCGTCGACGTGGAGATCAGGAGCTAGACCGGAGGCAGCGCATGGCAAAGTTCGACGTCCTCAACATGAAACGCGAGAAGGTCGGCTCGATCGATCTCGCCGACGAGGTGTTTGGCGCAGAAGTGCGCGAGCATCTTTTTTAAGAGATCGTGAATGCCCAGCTTGCCTCCAAGCGTCAGGGTACGCAGTGCGCCAAAAATCGATCGGCGGTCAGCGGGAGTACGAAGAAGCTCTTCAAGCAGAAGGGCACCGGGCGGGCGCGACATGGATCGCTCCGAGCCCCGCTTTTCGTCGGCGGCGGTCAGGCGCATCCGCCGCGTCCGCGCGACTGGAGCTACAAGCCCCCACGGCGCGCGCGCGCCCTGGCCCTCACGAGCGCTCTCTCCAAATTCGGCAAAGAGGGTCGCTTGCTCGTGGTGGATCGGTTCGAGCTCGCTGAGATCAAGACCAAGAGTCTGCTCTCGGCCCTCCAGACGCTGCAAGCGCAGGCCAAGACGCTCGTCGTCGATTCGCACGACAACGAGAAGCTGCGTCTTTCCATTCGCAACTGCACGGAGCACCAGTTTCTGCCCCCCGAGGGCGTAAACGTCTACGATTTGCTCCGGCACGATACGCTCATCCTTTCGAAAGACGCCGCCAGGGCTCTCGAGCAGCGCTGCCTGAAGCAGGCGTCGGCCCACGGAGCCAAGGCGGACCACGACCTCGGCGCCGAGAGCGCTAGCGGAGGCGCACAATGACCCCAGAGCAAGTCATCCGCCGGCCGATCATCTTGACGGAGAAGGCGAACCAGCTGCGGGAGCGGGACAACCAGGTCATCTTCGAGGTCGCGCGCGACGCAAACAAAGTACAGATCAAGGACGCGGTACAGCGGCTCTTCAAGGTTCGCGTCACCGACGTCAACACGATGATTCTCCGCGGCAAAGATCGCCGGATGGGACGGGGCTACTCGAGGACCCAGAACTGGAAGAAGGCCATCGTGACCCTCAAGGATGGCGACTCGATCGACTTTTTCGCCGAAACGAGCGGGCAGGGCTGAGACCGATTTTCGCATGAGCGCATGAGGCAACGATGGCAGTCAAAAACTTCAAACCGACGTCACCAGCGCGCCGCTTTTACTCGGTGTCCGACTTCAAAGAGGTCACCAAGGACGTCAAGCCGCTCCGGCAGCTCGTCGAACACCAGACCAGCACGGGCGGACGCAACCACTTCGGCCGGATTACCTCGCGGTTCCGTGGCGGTGGCCACAAACAGCGATACCGCGTCGTCGACTGGAAGCGCGAAAAGATCGGCGTACCGGCGCTGGTCGCCACCATCGAATACGACCCGAACCGCACCGCGCGGATCGCGCTTCTCCACTACGTGGACGGTGAAAAGCGCTACATCCTCGCGCCCGACGGGATGAAGGTCGGCGACAGGGTCGTTTCGAGCCGCAACGCCGACATCAAACCCGGCAATGCGATGTCGCTCCGCTACATCCCGCTCGGCACGATGATTCACAACATCGAGCTCAAGAAGGGCAAGGGCGGCCAGCTCGTGCGCGCGGCCGGCGTGGCCGCTGCGCTGATGGCCAAGGACGGCGACTACGCGCAAGTGCGCCTGCCGTCTGGCGAGGTGCGTATGGTTCACCTCGACTGCCACGCGACCATCGGGCAAGTGTCGAACATCGAGCACGCCAACATTTCGCTCGGCAAGGCCGGTCGTTCCCGCTGGCTCGGTCGCCGCCCGCACAATCGAGGCGTGACCATGAACCCGGTCGACCATCCGATGGGCGGCGGAGAGGGTCGCACCTCTGGAGGCCGCCATCCGTGCTCCCCGTGGGGACAGCTTTCCAAAGGCCTAAAGACGCGTAACAACAAGCGGACCGACGGCATGATCGTGAAACGCCGCGGCGAGAAGGGTTAGGAACGGACAATGGCTCGTTCGGTCAAGAAGGGTCCGTTCGTCGACGGTCACCTCGCCGAGAAGATCGCAGCGGCGCAGGCCGCGCAAAGCAAGAAGGTCATCAAGACGTGGTCGCGCCGGAGCACGATCACGCCCGACGCAGTCGGGCTGACCTTCGCCGTCCACAACGGGCGCAAGTTCGTTCCCGTGTTCGTCACCGAGAACATGGTCGGACACAAGCTGGGGGAATTCGCACCCACAAGAACATTCCACGGCCACTCCGGGGACAAGAAGGCCAAAGTCGCAGGGGGCGGCGCGGGCGCGGGTGCCTCTGGCGGTGGCGGCGGGGCAGGGGGAGCAGCCAAAGGCGCTCCAGCTCCGGCACGAAAATAGTTTTTTCCCCTTGCGAAGCGCGCTTCGGCGCGTAAAGTACGCCGCTCTGTGTGCCGCCCGAGGGCGGCGTGTGGGGCACTCTCTTCTCAGCCGCTCTCGAACGTTTCCGGCGTCCGTAACGGCTCGCGCCGCGAGCAACCAGGCTCGATGCGAGTGGGTACGACGGTCGCCACGAGGCTCCGATCATGGTCAGCAAGGCAAGCGTCCGGTTCACGCGCATCAGTCCGCGCAAAGCCCGGGTCATCGTCAATCTCGTTCGCGGTCGCCAAGCCGGCGAGGCGCTGCAGCTGCTCGAGTTCACTCAGAAGGCGGCCGCCCCAATCGTGAAAAAGCTCATCGAGAGCGCGGTCGCCAATGCAAAAACGCAGAGTCCCGGCGTCGACGTCGACAGTCTTTTCGTCGAGACGGCCTTCGTGGACAAGGCCCCGAACAAGAACATGCGTCGCTGGCGCCCACGAGCGATGGGTCGCGCGACACGCGTCCAAAAGGGCCTGAGTCACATCACCATCATCCTCGGCGAACGATAAAGGACGTAGGCGCATGGGTCAGAAAGTCCATCCGTACGGGTTCCGTCTCGGCATCATCAAGACGTGGAACTCGAAGTGGTTCGAGGACAAGAGCTACGCGAAGTGGCTCCACGAGGACATCCGCGTCAAGCGTGCGGTCAAGTCGTATCTCCAGAACGCGGGTATCGCCGGCGTCGAGATCGAACGGGCGGCCAACAAGTGCAAGGTGATCGTCTTCACTGCCCGCCCCGGAATGGTCATCGGGAAGGGTGGTAAAGGGATCGAGACGCTCAAGATTGGCAACGTCAAGACGGCGGCCAAGGGCGAGGTCGTGTTCCCCGGCGTCCAATCGTTCACGGAGAACGAGGTCTTCATCGACGTCCAGGAGGTGCGCAAGGCCGAGACGGCCGCGCAGCTCGTGGCCGAGAACATTGCGACGCAGCTCGAGCGTCGTGTCGCGTTCCGCCGGGCCATGAAGAAGGCGCTGACGACGGCGATGAAATTCGGAGCCAAAGGGATTCGCGTGCGCTGCTCGGGCCGGCTCGGGGGGAGTGAGATGAGCCGGGTCGAAACCTATCGCGAGGGGCGTGTGCCTCTCCACACGTTGCGCGCCGACATCGAGTTCGGCACGGCGGAAGCCCGCACGAAGTACGGCATCATCGGCGTCAAGGTGTGGGTCTTCAAAGGCGAAGTTCTCCAGCGCCGCAATCGCCGGCCACAAATCGCAGGAGCGTGAGGCATGCTTTCCCCCAAGCGCACCAAGTACCGCAAGGCGCAGAAGGGCAACAACAGGGGCGCTGCCTATCGCGGCAGCGACGTGTCCTTCGGTGATTTCGCGATGCAGGCGGTCGAGCCCGGCCGCGTGACGTCTCGCCAAATCGAGGCGGCTCGTATGGCGATCACCCGGCACGTCAAGCGTGCCGGCAAGCTCTGGATACGCATCTTTCCGGATCGACCCGTGACGAAGAAGCCCCTCGAAGTCCGAATGGGCGGCGGCAAGGGCGCGGTCGAGGAGTGGGCGGCGCTGATTCAGCCAGGACGCGTGATGTACGAGCTCCAGGGCGTCGATGAAGTCACCGCGCGAGAGGCGTTCCGATTGGCCGGGCACAAACTGCCGGTAGCCTACAAGTTCCTCACGCGGGGAGAAATTCTATGAAAGCCAGCGATCTCCGCGAAAAGAGCGTCGAAGACCTGCGAGAGCTCCAGAAGACGCTCGCCCACGACGTCTTCGAGAGCCGCCTGAAGAACTTCACGAACCGCCTCGACGATACGAGCTCGATTCGCAAGACGAGGCGTGATCTCGCGCGGGTAATCACGCTCCTGCGCGAGCGAGGCGCAGCGACCGGCAACGAGAGGAACGAGGCGAAGTAGCCATGACGCAGAACGCGCCGGCAGAACCCAGCGAGTCGCACGAGCAGCACGGCTTCCGCCGCAAGATGGTGGGCCGGGTGGTGAGCGCGAAGATGCAGAAGACCGTCGTCGTGGAGGTGGTGACGCACCGCCGCGATCCGCTTTACGGCAAGTACGTTCGATCGCGCGCGCGGTACAAGGCGCACGACGAAAAGAGCGAGCTCAAGGCGGGGGACCAGGTCGAGATCCAAGAGAATCGCCCGATCAGTCGCGAGAAGCGCTGGGTGGTGATTCGAGTCGTCAAGAAGTTCGTGGAGGAGTGAAGCCATGATCCAGATGCGAACGATCTTGGAAGTGGCTGACAACTCCGGCGCGAAGCGCGTCCAGTGCATCAAAGTTCTTGGTGGCTCGCGCAGGCGCTACGCCCAGCTGGGCGACGTCATCGTGGTCTCCGTGAAGGAGGCCATTGCGGGCACCAAGGTCAAGAAGGGCGAGGTCGCGCAGGCCGTCGTCGTTCGAATGAAGCACCAGATGTCGCGCCCGGACGGCAGCTACATCCGCTTCGACGAGAACAGCGCGGTCCTCATCAACAAGGAACGAGAGCCCATCGGCACCCGCATCTTCGGGCCCGTCGCGCGCGAGCTCAGGGGTAAGAAGTTCATGAAGATCATCTCCTTGGCGCCGGAGGTACTCTGATGTCTTCGCGCATTCGGAAGGGGGATACGGTCCTCGTCATCAGCGGCAAGGACAAGGGGAAGACCGGGAAAGTGATGCGCGTCCTCATCGAGGACGAGCGCGTGGTGGTCGAGGGGATCAATCTCGTCAAACGCCACGTTCGCCCGACTCCGCGCAACCCTTCTGGGGGCATTCTCGAGCGCGAGCAGCCCATCTACGCGTGCAAAGTGATGCCGGTCGATCCGAAGACGGGCAAGGGCACGCGGGTGCGGTACAAGTCGCTCGAGGACGGCCGTAAGGTTCGTGTGGCGGTAAAGAGCGGGGAAGAGATCCCCGCGGTTGCGGAGTAGCCGGCCATGGCAGACGAGAAGAAGGGCGCAAAGAAGGGCGACGGCGAGCCGCCGAACAAGGCACCAAAGGCCGACAAGGCCGGCAAAGCGGAGAAGGGCGGCAAGAAGGCCAAGGGCGCCGACCGCAGCGCCGCTGCGGCGGCTCAGTCTGCGGCGGCACCGACTTCCGATGCAGATGCCGTCGCCCCGCGGCTGCTCGAAAAGTACAAGAGCGAGGTCATCCCCGCGCTGACCAAGCAGTTCAACTACAAGAACCCGATGCAGGTTCCACGGCTGAGGAAGATTGTCCTCAACATGGGGCTCGGCGCCGCGGTTGCGAACCCGAAAATCATCGACACGGCCGTCGAGGAGCTCAAGTCGATAAGCGGTCAGAAGCCGGTCGTGACGCGCTCCAAGAAGGCGATCGCGAACTTCAAGCTCCGTGCGGGTCTCCCGATCGGAGCGATGGTGACGCTGCGGCGTGGCCGCATGTGGGAGTTTCTCGATCGCCTGGTCACGATTGCCTTGCCCCGTACCCGGGACTTCAAGGGCGTCTCTCGAAAGGCGTTCGACGGCAAGGGGAACTACACGCTCGGTCTACGCGAGCAGATCATCTTTCCGGAGATCAATTACGACAAGATCGACGCCGTCAAGGGTCTGAACATCAGCCTCGTGACCACGGCGAGAACCGACGAAGAGGGGCGCGCGCTCCTCAAACAGCTCGGAATGCCGTTCCGCGCAACCTAGCGTGCCGGTCGAAGGGGGCGCGGTCGCTCCCCTCGACACAACCGAGCCGAAGCCACTTTATCCAGGACACAACATGGCCCGTGCTTCTCAGTTTGCCAAACTCAATCGCAGGCCCAAGTTTGCCGTGCGTCATCGCAATCGGTGCAAGGTGTGCGGTCGTCCCCGCGCCTACTACCGAAAGTTCGAACTCTGCAGGATTTGCTTCCGCCTCCTCGCGCTTCGCGGCGAGATTCCCGGCGTAGTGAAGGCGAGCTGGTGACGCCATGATGACCGATCCGATCGCGGACATGCTCACTCGCATTCGCAACGCGACGATGGCGCGGCACGACCGCGTGGAAATGCCCCACTCGCGGCTCAAGCAGCGCGTCGCGAGCGTGATGAAATCCGAGGGGTATCTAGACGACGTTCGCGAAAGCGAGAGCGAGGAGCCGAAAATGCTGACGCTCGTTCTGCGTTACGGGCGCGACCGGCAGTCGGCGATCGATGGGCTTCGACGCGTGTCGACGCCCGGCCGCCGCGTCTACGTGCCGCACGACCGTATCGACCGCGTCTGCTCCGGGATGGGCATCTCGATTCTAAGCACCAGCCGGGGCGTCATGACCGACCGCGAGGCGCGTCGCCAGCGCGTCGGCGGCGAGCTCCTCTGCGAAGTTTGGTGATCGCCATGTCGA
This sequence comes from uncultured Polyangiaceae bacterium, assembly GCA_964628155.1. GTDB lineage: Bacteria > Myxococcota_A > Polyangia > Polyangiales > Polyangiaceae > Palsa-1150. The sequence continues at coordinate 6,935 of CAZVPE010000206.1, forward strand.
ATCAGGTTCAGACAAGAGAAGACGGGATGCGCCAGTCGCGCGTCGGCAAGCGTCCGATCGCTTTACCGAAGGGCGTCACTGCGACCGTCACAGGGGACCGGGCGATCGAGTTGAAGGGGCCGAAGGGGACGCTCGGGCGCGAGATGCCCGAGGGCGTCAAGCTCAAGGTCGAATCCGGCAGCGTCACAGTGGTGCCGACCATCCCCGGTCGAGACGGGGCGCGTTACCAGGGCCTCGCGTGGGCTCTCATCCGGTGCATGGTCGCCGGTGTGTCCGAAGGCTACAAGAAGACGCTCCAGCTCGTGGGCACCGGGTATCGGGCCGAGCTCAAAGGGCAGGTGATCAACCTGAGCTTGGGCTTCTCGCATCCAATCGCGTTTCCCGTTCCTCAGGGGGTCAAGTGCGAGATCCCGGCGGATTCGAAGGGCACCATCCTCATCTTGACCGGCTCGGACAAAGAAGTGATGGGGCAAACAGCGGCGAAGATTCGCGGCTTTCGTCCGCCCGAGCCGTACGGCGGCAAAGGCGTGCGTTATCAAGGCGAGAAGGTCCGCGAGAAGGCGGGCAAGGCTGCCAAAGCCGGCGGAGGCAAGTAAATGGCAATGCGAATCGTTGGGCGAGAGCGCAGGAAGCTGCGCATCCGCCGGAAGATCAGCGGAACGCCGGAGCGCCCGCGGATGAGTGTGTTCCGCAGCGCGAAGCACATCTATGCCCAGGTCGTGGACGACACGGCCGGCGAGACGGTCGCCCACGCGTCGACGCTGTCGCGCGACGTGCGAGGCGATCTGAGCGAATCGAACAAGCTCGATGCCGCCAAGAAAGTCGGCAAAACGATTGCTCGGCTTCTCCTCGCCAAGGGAATCGACAAGGTGGTCTTCGACCGCAGCGGATACCTTTATCATGGGCGCATTCGCGCGCTCGCCGACGCCGCCCGCGAGGCCGGCATCAAGTTCTGACGTGGAGAAGCGCAATGCCGTTCGATGCTTTCCAGATCGATGAAGAGAAGCTCAAGGAGCGCGTAATTTACATCAACCGCGTCGCGAAGGTCGTGAAAGGCGGCCGGCGGTTCAGCTTCAGCGCGCTCGTCGTGGTGGGCGATGAAGCCGGCCACGTGGGCGTCGGACTCGGAAAGGCGAACGAGGTGCCCGAAGCGATTCGTAAGGGGAACGATCAGGCGCGAAAGAACGTGTTCCGAGTCCCCCTCCAGGGAGTTACCGTCCCGCACGAAACCCTGGGGCACTTCGGCAGTGGCCGCGTGTTTCTCAAGCCTGCTTCCGAAGGCACGGGCGTTATCGCCGGCGGCGCCGTTCGCGCGGTGGTGGAGAGTGCCGGCATTCACGATATCCTCACGAAATGTCTCGGGAGCTCCAATCCGCACAACGTCGTGCGAGCCACGGTCCAGGCGCTAAAGTCGCTCCGCAGCCTCGACCAGGTGGCGGCCAAGCGCGGAAAGCAAACCGATGACCTCGTCGAGAAAAAGACGATCAAGCCGCCGCAGGTCGCGGTGCAGAGCTGAGAGGCGACCATGACCCCGAACCTTCGCGTGACCCAGTTGAAGAGCACCATTGGGCAGCAAGACGCGATGCGACAAATCGTACGTGGGCTGGGCTTGAAGGGGCCCGGGAGCAGCGTGGTCGTCGGGAACACTCCTTCGTTCCGAGGCGCGATCAAGAAGGTAATGCACCTGGTCAAGGTGGAGGAAGTCGACCATGCCTGACACGTTGAGCAATCTGGCGAAGCCCGCGGGCACCCGGGGCAAAACGCGGCTCGGGCGCGGCCCCGGATCGGGGCTCGGCAAGACGTCGGGTCGCGGCCAGAAGGGTCAGTACGCGCGCGTTCGCGGGTTCAAGCCGCACTTCGAGGGCGGGCAAACGCCCATTCAGCGGCGACTGCCCAAGCGCGGGTTCACGAACTCGTTTGCGGCGGTCGTTGCCGAAGTGAACGTCGGCGAGCTGGCTGTCTTCGCGGCCGGAGCGACCGTCGATGCGGACGCGTTGGTGGCCCGAGGGTTGGTCAAGGGCCGCTTCGACCGCATCAAGGTTCTCGGCGATGGCGAAGTGACAAAGGCCCTGACCGTGTCGGCGCACGCGTTCTCTCGAGCTGCTGCCGAAAAGATCGAGAAGGCCGGCGGCAAAGTGGTCCTTCTCGGAAGCGTGCAGCCGTAAAGTCAGGGATCATGTCCGCCCTCTCCGCCTTCTCCAACATCGGCAAAGTGCCGGAGCTCCGCAGGCGCATTTTGTTTACGGTGGTCCTGCTGGCGGTCTACCGGATTGGCGTGTTCGTGACGATTCCGGGCGTGGACCGGACCGTGATGAACGCGGTCATCCACAAGCAGGGCGGAGGACTGCTCGGCCTCTTCAACATGTTCAGCGGCGGAGCCCTGGGCAACCTGTCGATCTTTGCGCTCGGAATCATGCCGTACGTGAGCGCGAGCATCATCCTTCAGCTCCTGACGATGGTCTTCAAGCCGCTCGACGAGCTGCGCAAGGAAGGCGAGCAGGGCCAGCGGAAGATCAACCAGTACACGCGGTACGGCACCATCGTCCTGTCCATCGTTCAGGGCTTCGGGATCGCGATGAGCCTCGAGGCGATGAACAACGGAGACCTCTCCGACTCGGCCGCGGTCGGGGACGTGGTGACGCACGCGGGTTGGGGCTTCCGCCTCATGAGCATGCTCACGCTGACCACCGGTACGGCCTTCATGATGTGGGTCGGCGAACAGATCACCGAGCGCGGCATCGGCAACGGGATTTCGCTCCTGATCTTCGCGGGGATCGTCGATGGGATTCCGGACGGCGTGGCGAGTTATTTCGCGACCAACAAGGGAAACATTCAGCCCCTCAATCTCGCCGCCGTGCTGTCGATCGTTCTCGCGACGGTCGCGACGATCGTGTTCTTCGAACGCGCGCAGCGCCGAATTCCGATTTACTACGCGCGCCGCACCGTGGGGCGGCGCATTTACGGTGGACAGACGGCGCACCTTCCGTTGCGGGTGAACACAAGCGGTACGATTCCGCCGATCTTCGCGTCGTCTCTCCTCATGTTCCCGGCGACGCTCGCCAACTTCAAGGTCCCGGGGATGTCCCAGTTGCAGTCGATGCTGCAGAGGGGCGACTGGGCCTTCAACACGTTCTACGTGCTCCTCATCATTTTTTTCTGCCACTTCTACACGGCCGTCACGTTTCAGCCGGTGGACGTGGCGGACAATCTGAAGAAGCAGCAGGCGTTCATCCCGAGCGTTCGGCAGGGGAAACAGACCGCCGACTACATCGACTACGTGCTGACGCGCATCACGTTCGGCGGCTCGCTCTACGTCGCGGTCGTTTGCATCGTGCCGAGCATAATCAGTCAGCAGTTTCACGTTCCGTTTCGCTGGGGCGGCACCTCGATCATGATCGTCGTGGGAGTTGCGCTCGACACGGTCAATCAGATCGAAGCCCACCTGATTACGCGCAATTACGAGGGCCTGTCGGGCGGCGGCGGAAGAACTTCACGCATTCGAGTGCGCAAAGACTAGGAAGCTGGCGATGCGCGTCGTGTTCGTCGGGCCGCCCGGGGCAGGGAAGGGGACGCAGGCTAAGGTGGTCTGCGGCCGGTGGGGCATACCGCAAATCTCCACCGGCGACATGCTGCGCGCCGCCAAGTCGCAGGGAAAGCTGCCCGCGGAGCTCGTGGCTGCGATGGCCGCCGGGTCTCTCGTGCCGGACGAAGTGGTCATCGGCCTCATCGACGAGCGAACGCGTCAGCCGGACTGCGCCGGCGGATTTCTCCTGGACGGCTTTCCGCGGACCATGGCTCAAGCCAAGGCGCTTGACGACATGCTCACGGTCCGCGGCATCAAGCTCGACCGTGTGGTGGTCCTCGAAGTGCCGAGAGAGCTCCTGATCGAGCGCGCAGTGCTCCGCCGGACCGACAAACGCACTGGACAGATTTACCACTTGAAGTACAACC
>CAZVPE010000207.1:0-10785 GCA_964628155.1 uncultured Polyangiaceae bacterium
TACGCGCCGAGAAGCCGACGGGAGTCAAACCGTTCGGTGCGCTAGTGCACCGCCGCGCTATAGGGTACCCCCACGGAGATGCCCGCGACGCGCGTGACAAGACCCGTCGTCCGCAGCTTTCGCCTGCCATTCGTCGCGGAGGCCGCGTCCTGGGTGCGGGCTGGCGGGCACGCCGTCGTTTGGCTCTCGCCCCGAAAGGCGCGGCTCGTGTTCCGCAAGCCGCGCGACGGGGACGAAGGCGACCTCGGTCGGTGGTCGGCGCTCGACCTCGCGCGGTCCGAATTCGCCGTCGCGACCCGAGGGACGTTTGCGGGATTGGCCTACCTACGCATCCCCCACGACTGCTACGAGATCGTTCGCGCGCGCGTGACGCGCGACTCGGTGCACGCCGGGCCGACCCGGCGGCTACTTCTCGACTGTCTCGAATGCGCGGCTTGCTGCAAGGACAACCGCGTCGAACTCGACGACGACGACGTCGCGCGTTTCGAGCGGGCGGGGCGTCCCGAACTGGCGCGGCCGCCCTACGCGCGACGCGAAGACGGCGCGGTCGTTCTCGTCCTCAGGCGGGACAAGCGCTGCAAGCATCTCGCCGACGACAACCGGTGCGGCGTCTACGCGTTTCGTCCCAGCGCTTGCAGCACCTTCCCCCCGGGAAGCGAGTGCTGTCTGTCTTCGCGCGAAGAGGAGCTCGGGGTCGTCGACGGCGCCACCGGCCCCGTTGCCTGAGCAGGGCTCCCCCGAGCACGAACGGCTACCCCATCCGAGTTCCGCCGACGGTAATCGAATCGATCTTGATCGTCGGGCAGCCCACCCCGACAGGGACGCTCTGCCCGTCCTTGCCGCAGGTCCAGATGCCGTCGGACACTTCGACGTCGTTTCCCAGCATCGTCACTCGGCGCAGCACTTCGGGTCCGTTGCCGATGAGGTTCACCCCTTTGAGGGGCGCCGTGATCTTGCCGTCTTCGACCAGATAACTCTCGGTCAGCGAGAAGACGAAATCGCCGTTGGCGATGTCGACCTGGCCACCTCCGAACTTCTTCGCGTAGACGCCTCGCTTGACGCTTTTCAAGATTTCGTCGGGATCTTGATCGCCCGCGAGAAGGATCGTGTTGGTCATTCGAGGCATCGGGGCGCACGCGAAGCTTTCGCGACGACCGTTGCCGCTCGGCCGTAGCGCGAAGTGCCGTGCGCTCAGGCGGTCGTGCATGTATCCAACGAGCTTTCCCTGGTCGATGAGGACGGTACTCCTCGGCTCGTTCCCTTCGTCGTCCACGTTGATCGTGCCGCGGCTCTGGAGCAGCGTTGCGTCGTCGACCACCGTGCAGAGCTTGCTCGCCACGATCGAGCCCACTTTGTCGGAGTAGTTGCTGGTCCCTTTGCGGTTGAAATCGGCCTCGAGCCCGTGCCCGACCGCCTCGTGAAGCAGAATCCCGCTGTCGCCGGGCGCGAGCACCACCTCCATTTGGCCCGCGGGCGCCTCTTGCGCGTCGAGCATGACGATGGCCTGGCGCGCCGCCTCGCGAGCATGCCACTCCGGACTCTTTCCTTCGAAGTACCCGATGCTCGTGCGCCCGCCGCCGCCGCTCGAGCCTTCCTGGCGCTTTCCGTTTTCCTCGGCGATGACGCGTACTCCGAAACGGACGAGCGGCTGGCTGTCGTGAACCATCGTGCCGTCGCTCGTGAATACGAGGATTTCGCGGATCTCTTCGGCGAAGCTGGCCTCGACTTTGACCACGCGCCGGTCGTACGCGTGTGCGGCAGCTGCGGCCCGCTCGAGGAGTTTTCGCTTTTCGACGCCGGGAACGTCGAGGGTGACCTGCTCGAGCTCGTAGCGCCGGGGGAGCTCCATGGCCCGGGTCGCCGAGACGGGGGTCGTCGACCCGCCCGCGCTCGCAATTTGAGCCGCCGTCTCCGCGGCGCGCTTCATCGCGGGCCAATCGAGGCGTTCGACGTGCGCATACCCCGTCGCGTCCCCCTTTTGCACGCGTACCCCAAGGCCCATCGACACCCCGCGCGAAGCACTCTTGAGGATTCCGTCGTCGAATACGAATCCGCCCGCCGCGCGATACTCGAAGAAGAGATCGGCGTAGTCCCCGCCGCGCGACAGGGCGATGGCCAGAAGCTTTTCGGCGAGCGCTGCGTCGATCGCCGCCGACCCGCCTGGGGCGAACGGCGCCCGGTAGAGCGCCGATTGGGTACGGCCGGAGGGGTCGCGGGGGGGACGGTCAGTCCCGAGAGAGGCAGCCATTGCCTGGCAACCTATGTGCTGCAGACCGCCCCGTCGAGGGGGGCTCCGCGCCCGGGGCCCCCGACCGGCTGAGCACGCGGAGCGAAGCCGGGGGCGGCGGCAGGGCCGGACAGCGACACAAAAGGCCTTCGCCGAGCGAAGTATGCAACGGTGGTAAAAGCGAGGTATCCTGAAGGTGGCTCTGGTGCCTCACGGCCACGCTGTCCCGCTCCCCCTCATGTCCTGTCACTCGTTTCCGCACATTCCCGACGCGTGCGTGCCCCTTGGGCGTCCGGGCATCGCGGCAGATGCTCATTTCTGCCCGTTTTTTCCCTGCGCTTACGCTGTGCTTTTTCCCCGCTCTAGCACCTGAACCGAGGAGTACCCCGACTCGTGGCGATCGACCGTGAGAAGACTCTCGTCGCCGCCCAGAAGTACGTCGAGAAGAAGAAGTACGACAAGGCGGTCATCGAGTATCAAAAGGTCATCCAGGAAGATCCGAACGACGCTCGGACCCTCCTGAAGATTGGCGACCTCCAATCGAAAATGGAGGATTACGCCGGCGCGGTCGCGACCTACGAACGAGTCGGCAGGTTCTACGCGAGCCAGGGCCACTCGCTGAAAGCGATCGCGGTCTACAAACAGATCCGCGAAATCATCGCCAAGCACCTCCCGCAGCTCGAGGAAAAGTACGCGCACGTCATCCCAAAACTCGCGGAGCTTTACCACCAGCTCGGCTTGACGAGCGACGCGCTCGGCGCGCTCGACGAAGTGGCGACGCGCCTGCAGCGCGCGGGCCGCGAGCCCGAGGCCATCGAAGTATTCCGAAAAATCGTAGAGCTCGACCCGATCAATCCGCTGCCTCACCTGCGACTGGCCGAGGCGTTGTCGCGCGCGAAGGACTCCGACGGAGCGGTCGCCGAGTTCGCGATCGCGGCCAGTGAGCTCTCGAAGCTCGGGCGGCGCGACGACGCCCTCAAAGTCATGGAGCGCCTGCTCCAGCACAGGGCCGACCCGACGCAGGCTCGCGCCGCGGCCGAGCTCTATCTCTCGCGAAACGCCCCCAACGACGGGCTGCAAGCGCTCTCGAAACTGCAGATCTCTTTCCAGGCCAACCCACGCGATCTCGACACGCTCTCGCTCCTTGCCCGCGCCTTCAACCATATCGGACAGGCGGCCAAGGCCATCGAGGTGCAAAAGGAAATGGCCCGCATCGCGCGCGATTCGGGAAGGGCCGACCTTTTCCACGAGATCGTCGATCGGCTGGTCAAGCTCGTCCCGAACGACGATGTCGTCCGGCAGCTGGCGGCCAACCCGCCGTCGATGTCCTCCGCGCCTCCGCCCCTGCTCTCGCCTCGCGAATCGACGGCTCCTCCCCCGGAGTCCGCGCCCGAGGTGTCGGAAGACGAGAGTTCCTACGAGGACGTCAGCGAAGGCGAGATCGACGAATCGGGAGATCCGATCGAGCTCTCCCGGCGCCACGAGCGCCCGCCGTCGGACGCCGAGGTCGTCGTCGAGCCCGAGGTCGAGTCGCCCAGCCGGCCCGCGGTCGCCCAGGACCGAGTGGCTCAGATTCTGTCGGACGCCGCTACGTTCCGGCGCGCGCGTTTGCCCACGAAGGCGATCGCGACGCTCCGCGTGGCTTTGCAGGACTTTCCGGGGACCACCGCGCTTCGCGTCCTGCTCCGGGACATCTTGCTCGAGACGGGGCGTCGCAGCGAGGCCGCGGCCGAAATGGTCGAGATCGCCGGCCTCCAAATCGAAGAGCTGGACGCGGAGCAAGCCGCACGAACGCTCGAAGACGTGCTCGCGATCGAGCCGCACAACGAGCGCGCGGCCGAGATGCTGCGTGCGCTCGGCTACGAGCTCGTGGAGGAGCCGACGCAGTCCGTGGCGGCCGTCGAAAAGGCGCCACCGCAAGACACGATCGACGAGGAGCTCTACGGCGATATTTCTCTCCCGGAGGCGCACCCGCTCCCGGAAGACTCGGCGCCGCTCCCCGCCTACAATCTCGAAGAAATCGACGATCCCGAAGTGGCGGACGACTGGCGCGGTCAGCGTGGAGCCGGCGAGGCCGAGCGGGGACAGGCGAGCCCCAGCCGGTACGCCGCCTCGTCGAGCATCGACTACGAACGGCCGGGGCCCGCGAGCCTCGGGATGGCGCCTGACCCGTCCGGCGGGGAGCTCGCGGATGAAATCGACGATCCGTTCGGCGACGGACCGCTGCCGAGCTTTCCGCTCGAGGCTCCCACGGAGGCGGCGGGCGCGGGCCTTCCGCGTAACGGGGCGGAGCTCGAGTCGGCTCTCGAGGAAGCGGACTTCTTTGCCTCGCGCGGCCTGTTCGAAGACGCGCGGATCATTCTGGACGAACAGCTCGCGCGCCTACCCAACCATCCGCTCCTCATCGAGCGGCTGGAAGAGCTCGACTTGCAAGAGGCCGAAGCTCAGGCCGGATCCGGAACCCGCCCTTCCCCCGCCGCGGGGAGCGTCGAGGATCGCGCGTTCGACATCGCCGAGTCGCTGGGCGCGCTGGATGCCTCCGAGCGCGTCGTCCCGGTCGCGGGCTCCGGCCAACCGACCGAGCAGGTGGACGTCGAAGAAGTCTTCGCCAAGTTCAAGGAGGGCGTCGCCAAACAAATCGGCGCCGACGACGCGCAGAGTCACTACGACCTCGGGCTCGCCTACAAGGACATGGGTTTGCTCGACGACGCGACGCGCGAGTTCGAGACCGCGGCGCGCGATCCGAGGCGCGCGTGCGTTTGCCACTCGATGATTGGCATGATCGAGCTCGAGCGCGGTCGAATCAACGAGGCCATCCAGGCACTCTTGCAAGGGTTACAGGCTCCGGATCGGACGCGAGAGCAAGACGCGTCGCTCAGCTACGAGCTCGGAGCCGCCTTCGAAATCAAGAAGATGAACAAGCAGGCGCTCGAGTACTTCCAGCGCGCGGCGCGCCTCATTCCCGGCTTTCGCGACGTCGTCGAGCGAATGCGTCACTTGCAGAAAGTCGAGCCGGTGCAACCTGCTCGCGCCGTCGCCGTCGGGGCCGACGACGAGTTCGACCGGGCCTTCGCGGACATCCTGGGCAAAGGGTCCTGAAGCGCCCTCTCGTTTCGGGGTACTCCGACATCAGACTTCAGTCCGCGGCGAGCCCAGAAAGGCGACCAGCCGGCGAACGTACGGGTCGTCCTCCGCTGCGAGCTGTTCGAGCGCCCCGGCGCGGGTTCCCGACGAGAACCACAGCCGACGGACCGCGTGCCGGAGCGCCCCGATACTGTCTTCGGGCACGCCGCGGCGGCGGAGCCCGACGACGTTGAGCCCCCGGACGCGCGCTCGGTCCCCTTGAACGATGACGAACGGCGGGACGTTCGTTTCGCACGCGGCGGTGGCCGCGATGAAGGCGCTCTCGCCCGCGCGCACGAACTGCGTCACGCCGCTCAGCCCCCCGAACGTCACCCAGTCCTCGACCACGGCGTGTCCGGCGAGCTGAGCTCCGTTCGACAGCACGCAGTGCGAGCCGATGACGACATCGTGAGCGACGTGGGCGCCGACCATCAGGAGGTTGCCGTCGCCGATCCGGGTGGTCCGCCCCTCGGTGCCGCCGTGTACGGTGACGTGCTCTCGAAAAACGTTGTTCGCACCCGTCTCGACGCGCCCCGCTCCGCTCGCGGCGCGCTTCACTTGCGGATCGCCGCCGAGGACGGCAAAAGGAAAAACGACGTTTCCCGCTCCGAGGCGCGTCGAGCCGCGGACGATCGCGTGCGCGTGCAGAATGCAGCCCTGCGACAGCGTCACTTCGCCTTCGACGATCGCGTAGGGTCCGACGACCACGCCGTCGCCGAGCTCGGCGCGCGGATCCACCAGCGCGGTGGGATGCACGACCGAGATCATCGGTCACCTGGCGCGGTCGACCACGCTGGCCAGGAGCTCGGCGCTCGCGCATAGCGTGCCGTCGACGGAAGCTTCGCCGCGAAACTTCCACACGTTGGTGCGGTGGTGAACGACCTCGACTTCGAGGTCGAGCCGGTCGCCTGGCCCGACGGGCCGGCGAAACTTCGCCTTGTCGATTCCGAGGAAGTACATGAGCGAGGTCGACGCGTCGAAAGGCTCGGTCGCGTAGGCCAAGATTCCGCCGATCTGCGCCAGCGACTCGACGATTAGCACCCCGGGCAGGATTGGCCGGGACGGGAAGTGGCCCTGAAACCAGAGCTCGCCCATGGTGACGCATTTGTGGCCGGAGATCCGCTCGCCGGGGACTACCTCATCGACCCGGTCGACCAGGACGAATGGCCAGCGATGCGGCAGGATCTGCAGAATCCGTTCGATCTCGATCGCCGTGGTGGATTTCACGCGTCACCGGAGGGGGCCAGGAACGCCGCGTGACCGCGCGCTCGGACTCCGCGATAGAGCTTCGCCAGCGCGCGCAGCCAGAGCGAGCGCGGGACGGCGGGATAGCCCGCCATGATCGCTCCGTTCGCGACGTCGCCGATGACCCCACTTTTCGCGGCGATGCGCGCGCCGTCGCCGACCGTGACGTGATCGGCGATCCCCACCTGACCGCCGATGAGCGCTCCGCGCCCGATGGTCACCGAACCCGCGAAGCCGCACTGCGCTGCGACGATGGCCCCCTCGCCCACGTCCCCGTTGTGCCCGACGTGGACGTGCGCATCGAGTTTCGCGCCGCGCCGAATCCGTGTCGGCGACAGCGTGCCCGCGTCAATCGTACAAAGGGGCCCGATCGAGACGTCGTCCTCGACGAAGACGCCTGCGAGCTGAGGGATCGCGCGGACGGCGCCTCCGTTGCCCGTCGCCCACCCGAATCCTGGATGGCCCACGACGGATCCCGCGCCGATCGTCACTCGTGCGCCGAGGACGACTCGCGGCCCGAGGACGGCGCCGGGGCCGATCGTGCACCCGTCGCCCGCCTCGGCCGCCAGATCGGGAACAATCGCCTCGTCGAGGAGCTCGGCCATGGCCCACGTCGCCTGCTCGTGAATCCATACGGCCCCCTTCAACGGGTCGGCCCCTGGGTCGACGATCGAGCGGTCGACGAGGAGCGTCGCGCCCCGTTCGGCGGCGTCGCGGCCCGCGCGGATCCAACGGCGCGCGAGCACCGGCGCCAGGTCCCCCGACCGTGCCACCCTGACCGGTGCGATGCGCTCGGGGACTTGCTCGCCGCCCCGAGGCACCCGGCCGCCATGACGTGACGCGAGCGACTCGAGCGATTCCCCCCGAAGCCTGATGATTCCGTCCCACATCAAGGCGCGCCCTGACCTGGCCGGGATCGTGCCGTCACGGCTTGGCGGAGCCGGCCGGCGTCTGGGCGCGTGGGGGGGCCGCGCCCGCCGCCGGAGGGGCCGCCGCGCCACCGTTCAAGCTGTTCGCGAGCTGGATGACGCGGTCGGTGAGGTCGAGATCGCTGCGCGAAAACGCGACGGTGGCCCGGTCGACGACGAGGTCGTAGCCGTCGGTCCCCGCGAGCCGCTTGATGGCACCGATGACGCGCTCGAAAATCGGATCGGTGAGCTCCTTTTGCTTCTTTTCGAGCTCCTTATTGTATTCGACGAACGTTCCCTGGAGCTCGCCCATCTGCTTTTGCCAGTCCTCGACCTTCTTCTGAAGCGCCTGTTGCGAGAGGACACGCGACTGCTTGTCGATTTCCTCCTTCTGCTTTTGCAGCTCCACCTGCTTCTTGTTGATCTCCTGCTGGCGGCTATCGAAGATCTTCTTCAGGGTCGCTTGCGCGCGCAGACCTTCTTCGGTCTGCATGACGGCGCGCTGCACGTCGACGACGGCCACTTTCACTTGCGCGGCGACGGTTTTGCCGGAAAGGGAGACGAGGACCGCGAGGGTCGTGGCGAGCACGAGGCGAAAGGGGCTCCGCATGGTGCGGGAGGGCGTACCCAAACGGCTCCGATCGGTCAAGGGAGGTGATCGGAGGGAAAGCGTCCAGGTCCAGGTCCAGGTCCACGTCCACGTCCACGTCCACGACGGCTTTCGATGGGCCAGACGGTTGGAGCAAGGAATCGCTAGTGAGTTCTTGCGTGCTGGAGACAGAGCGCCCGGGGCTGTCCCCCGCACTTCTCGCATGAGCAGACCCGGATGTCGGCGCCGTCGGCCTCGCGCACGCCGCAAATCGCACACACCCGCTGGCCGAAAACCGGGGCGTTCGAGCGCATTTGTTCGCGCCTCGCCTTTTGCCGGACGCCGGTTCTGCGCTGCTGCCATACCCGCTGCCAGTGCCCCCCGAAAAAAAGGACGTAATTGACCAGGGCGGCGACGATCGGGGCGCGCGTATCCCAGTCGCCGAGCACGAAGGCCGCGCCGATGGCCAGGGCGGCCAAGATTCCGAGCCATTTCACTCGGATGGGTAGGACGAAAAAGAGGAGAATCGTGACGTCGGGGAACGTCGTCGCGAACGCGAGAAACATCGACGAATCCAACCACGTATTCGAAGTCGGCCCCGCCAGCACGGCCGCCGCAATGGTCGCGAGCACGCCGATGAAATAGAAGACGTTGAACTTGAACGCACCCCAGTGCTTTTCGAGGCTCGAACCGACCCACCACGTGAAATACAGGTTGACGAAGACCCAGAGCGACGACGAGCGCGGCGGGATGAGAAGGAACGTCGCGAGGCGCCAGACCTCGCCCCTGCGCACGGCGCTCATGTCGAGGACGAGGCGGTCGACGCTCTCCGGCCGCGACCGCGACAGGAGCCATATGACGGCCATGCCCCCGACCACGTAGAGGATGAGGTTGGGAAGCGCGTAGCGGCCGATGCGCCGCTCGAGGCGCGCGAGCAAGCGATCCATTTAGATCGCGAGCGGTTAGCACGTAGCGTCCGGCGCGGCCATGCCCGTGCGCCGGCGCGATGCCTCCGTCGGCGGGCGCGCGTGGTATCGCTCGATAGGAGAAATGTTCGAATCCGCCGAGCTCGGTCACCGCGTCGACAAGGGCGACTACGAGAGGGAACTCCCGAAGCTCCGCGCCGCGCTCCTCGACGCTCAGATGCGCGTGCTCGAACGCGGCGAATTCGGGGTCGTTGTGGTGATCGGGGGCGTCGACGGCAGCGGAAAGGGAGACGTGGTCAACCTCTTGCTCGAGTGGACGGACGCGCGCCACATCCGAGTGCACGCGACGGGCGAGCCCACGGACGAGGAGCGCGCGCGGCCGCCGATGTGGCGCTTCTGGCGCGAGCTTCCGCCCAAGGGGCAGACGGGGATCTTCTTCGGAGCGTGGCACACCGCGCCCATCGTCGACCGGGTGTACGGCCGCATCGGAAGCGCCGAGCTCACTCGGTCGCTCGTCGAAATCGCGCGCTTCGAGCGCATGCTGGTCGACGAGGGCGCCCTCGTCATCAAGCTCTGGCTCCACATGACCAAGGGCGCGCAGCGGTCACGGTTCGAGCAGCTCGAGGCCAGTGCGGCCACCGCGTGGCGGGTGAACAAGCAAGACTGGAAGAACCACGCTCGGTACGATCGATTCCGAAAGGTGACCGAGCACGCTCTCCGGGAGACCAGCACGGCGGAAGCGCCGTGGACCGTCGTCGAGGCCACGGACGCGCACTACCGAAACCTCACCGTCGGCCGGTCGCTGGTCGAAGCTGTGAACCAGCGACTCGATCAGGGCAAGCGGACCCCGGTCGTCCGGGCCGCGCCGCCGCCGCCTCCAGCCATCGACGCGCGCAACGTCCTGAAAGAGTTGGATCTGACCAAGTCGCTGAGCGACCGCCAATACGACAAGAAGCTGCCGATGCTCCAGGCGCGGCTCAACGCGCTCTCCCGCCAGAAGCGCTTCGGCGACACGGCGGTGGTCCTTGTCTTCGAGGGGAACGACGCCGCGGGGAAGGGGGGGACGATTCGGCGCGTCACGAGGGCGCTCGACGCCCGGCGCTACGAGGTGGTGCCGGTCGCCGCGCCGACCGAGGAAGAACGCGCCCAGCCCTATTTGTGGCGCTTCTGGCGCCACGTCCCCCGCGTCGGACACGTCACGCTCTTCGATCGAAGCTGGTACGGGCGCGTCCTCGTCGAGCGCGTCGAGGGGCTCGCGGCCCCGCCGGACTGGATGCGCGCTTACCGCGAGATCGTCGATTTCGAGCAGAGCCTCGTCCGGTTCGGGATCGTCGTCGTGAAATTCTGGCTCGCCATCAGCAAAGAGGAGCAGCTGGCGCGCTTCCGATCTCGGGAGAAAACGCCCTTCAAACGCTACAAGATCACAGGCGAAGATTGGCGCAACCGCAAGAAGTGGGACGCGTACGAGCAAGCGGTGTCCGACATGGTCGACCGAACGAGTACGGATTTGGCCCCGTGGCGTCTCGTCGAGGCGAACGACAAGAAGTGGGCGAGGGTCGAAGTGCTCCAGACGATTTGCACTTCAATCGAGGAGGCGATGGGGTGACCCTTCCAGACCCCGAACTCGGGACGCTGCGAACATTGGGTCTCATCATTCGTCGCATCGCGCTCGGCCTTCGAGAAAAGGGCCACGCCAGGGCGCCCGCTCCTTGCCCAGAGAACCTCACCCCCGGCCCCTCTCCGCAAGCGGAGAGGGGTGTCTTCGGG
>CAZVPE010000208.1:0-10709 GCA_964628155.1 uncultured Polyangiaceae bacterium
CGAGGCGTAGGCAGCTACTTGAGAGCCCTCCGGGGCGACGGAGGCGGTTCCGATCAGCACGCGATCGAACCCCGCGTCTTCGTGCACTTGGGCGAACCGACGCACGTAGCCGCGGTCGATCGTGAATTCGCCGGGGCCCGCGAACGCTTGAAGATCGGACCCCCGACGGTGAACGATCATCCCGATGAATTCGACGGGCATGGTGCGGCCTTCCGTTCGTTGAGACGGCGCACGGAGCCACACCGGGCGCTCCGCGCGCACGCTTTCCAAGCCAATCCATGCCGCGTCGCCCGCCCCGCCACAATCGAGTTTTTATCAAGGGTTGATTGAGTGACGCGCGCCGGCCTTTTCGTCCCTGCAAGTCTTCCCCCTAAGGGTGCCCCGCGCCGGTGCCCGTACAGGAAACGTCGCGCCGCGAGGTGCCGCTACCGCGAAGCGGGCGCGGGTCGCTTCGCCGCCGCGAGATCCGAGCGCAGCTCATCGGCGGTGCGCCTCGGACCGTAGCCGGGAGTGTCGCGTTGAATGCGCCAGCTCTCGCTGAGCGGACCCGCGTCGACCGTGTCGAAGCCGAATTGATCGAGGAGGCGCGTGACCGTCGACTTGGCGGCGGGGTCGTCGCCGGCGATGACGAGCGCGCGGCGGTTCTCGGTTCCGGCGGGCTGCCCGTGAGTCGTGAGCTCCGCGGCGTAGATGTGATTGAACGCCTTGACGACCTTGGACTTCGGTAGGTGCCGCTGAAGGAGCTCGGAGGTGGTCGCACGCTCTTCGTCGAGCTCGCGAATGTGGCCGTCCCGCTGCGGGTAGTAGTTGTTCGTGTCGATAACGACCTTGCCCGCGAGGGGCTCGACCGGGACGGTCCCAATATTCTTGAGTGGAATCGACACGACCACGAGATTTCCCGCAGCGGCGGCCTCCGCCGGCGGCGCCGCGCGCGCCTTCGGACCGAGTTCGCGTACGAGGTCGGTCAGTGTATCCGGGGCGCGCGAGTTGCTCAGCACCACATCGTACCCACTCTGGAGCGCAAGCCGCGCGACTTGGCTGCCGATTCGCCCTGCACCGATGAAGCCTATGGTTGTCATGTAGCCAAGCTTGGCGCGGCCGCGCGAGTGCGCAAGAGCCCGCGCTCGGATATCCTGTGCGTCTCTTCGCGCGAAGCGTCGATCGTCGACGGCTTATTCACGATCTTCATTGCACACTACTGCAATACTCGCTTGTCGGGCGGCCGCGCGCCGGGCCAAGGTCGACACTCGGTCGTCATGGCGAACAAGAGACACCTCAAGCTGGGACACATCATCGAAGGGGCGGGTCGGACCTGGACGGACTGGCGCCACCCCGCCGCCGAGCCGGGAGCGAGCACGAATTTCGGCTACTACAAGCGGCGCGCGCAGCTCGCAGAGCACGCGAAGCTCGACTTCATCTTCATCGCCGACAGTCTCTTCATCACCGAGAAGTCGAGCCCTCATTACCTGAACCGCTTCGAGCCTCTTACGCTGCTGTCGTCGCTCGCGGCCGTCACTTCGAACATCGGCCTCGTCGCCACCGTCACGGCCACCTACACCGAGCCGTTCAACTTGGCCCGTCAGGTGGCCTCGCTCGACCATCTGAGCGGCGGTCGAGCGGGGTGGAACGTAGTCACGTCGTGGCTCGACGGTACCGCGGCCAACTTCGGCCGGCCCGAGCACCTCGACCACGCGGTGCGCTACCGGCGCGCGGCCGAATTCGTAGAGGTCGTGCAGGGACTCTGGGATAGCTGGGAGGACGACGCACTCGTTCACGACAAGAAGAGCGGGGTCTTCTTCGAACCGAGCAAGCTCCATCCGCTGGACCACAAGGGCGAATTTTTCAGCGTGCGGGGACCGCTGAACATCGCCCGCTCCCCTCAGGGGCAGCCGCTGATCTTCCAGGCCGGATCCTCGGATGATGGCCGGAGCTTCGCGTCTCGGCACGCCGACGCGATCTTCGTCGGCCACGATGACATCGAAGAGGCCCGGGCCTACTACCGCGACGTAAAGGGGCGCGCTGCGGCGTTCGGGCGCGACCCTGCTGCGCTCTTCGTGCTGCCCGCAGTCGCCCCCGTCGTCGGGGGAACGGTTGCGGAGGCGGAGCGCCTGTGGGCGGAGCGGGCCGGCCTGGTGTCGATCGAAGCCGCCCTCCGGATGCTCGGTCGTAGCTTCAATGACTACGACTTCACGCGACACGAGCTCGACGCGCCATTCCCGTCTCTGGGTAGCGACGCGCTGAACAGTTCGCAGGGCGCGGTCGTCAAAATCACCCAGGCCGCTCGCGAAGAGGGGCTTACGCTGCGCCAGGTGGCTCTCCGGTTTGCGACGCCGCGGGGCAACTTCGTCGGCACGCCGGATCAAATCGCCGACAAGTTCGAAGACTGGCTGGCCACGGGCGCCTCCGACGGGTTCGTCGTGAGTGAGTCGCTGCCTGGCCAGTTCAAGAGCTTCGTCGAGACGGTCATCCCTCTACTGCAGCGAAGAGGTTCGTTCCGGAAGGACTACGAGGGCACGACCTTCCGGCAGAGCCTTGGCATCCCGGTTCCGACGAACCGCTACGCGCTCGCCCGCGGGCCGCAGCGTGTCGTCGCGTGATGCGATCGTGAGCCGTGTCTACTTCGAGCTACCATGCGCGCGCATACTGCGCGGGCGACGCTACTTTGACACCGAGCTCCTGCGCCGCCCGCCGCGGCCAATACGGATCGCGCAGCAGCTCGCGTGCGAGCAGCACCGCGTCGGCCTGTCCGGTCCGCAACGACTTGGTCCGCTTGGGCCGGCGCGACGATCATCCCGACGGCGCCGGTCGGTACGCCCGTCCGCAGGCGGATGGCGGCGGCGAACGACGTCTGATAGCCGGGGCCGAAGGGGATCGTCGCGGTGGCGACGTTCCCCCCGCTCGAAACATCGACAAGGTGAATCCCCTCGTTCTTGAGAGACTCGACGAGCGCGCAGGACTGGTCGAGATCCCAGCCGCCGTCGGTCCAGTCGGTCGCGGAGATCCGGAGAAGACGCGCCGTGCCCTCCGGGACGGCGTCGCGTACGGCGGCGACGACTCGGCGCACGAGACGCATCCGGTTCTCGAAGGAGCCGCCGTATTCGTCCTGGCGCCGGTTGCTGAGAGCAGAGAGAAACTCGTGGATCAGGTAGCCGTGGGCGGCGTGAATTTCGAGGACCCGGAAGCCCGCTGCGTAGGCCCTTCGCGCTCCGTCCGCGAAGGCGGTGACGACGGTGTCGATGTCGGCCGCCGTCATGGCCGGGGGCGTGGGGTATTCCGACGCGAAGGCGACCGCACTTGGCGCCACCGTCGGCCAGCCGCCGTGTTCGGCCGAGAGTTCTTTGCCGCCTCGCCACGGAACTGCGGTGCTCCCCTTGCGCCCGGCGTGTGCGAGCTGCATACCGGCAGCAGCGCCCTGCTCGGCGATGAACCGGGCGATCGGGGCCCAGGCATCGGCTTGCGAGTCCAGCCAGATGCCCGAGTCCGCGGGCGAGATCCGGCCCCGCGCCTCCACGGCCGTCGCCTCGGCCAGCACGAGCGCGGCGCCGCCCACCGCGCGGCTCCCGAGGTGGACCAGGTGCCACGTCGTCGGGTGACCTTCGTTGGCCGAGTACTGGCACATAGGCGAGACGAAGATCCGGTTTTTGAGCCGGATTCCGCCGAGTACGAGCGGGTCGAAGAGGTGCATGAAGTGTTGGATGCCGGCTCCAGAAGCGCAGTTCTGGCTTACCGCCGGCGTGCCCCGTATGAAAAACGTCCAAAACGTGGGAGAACTCGATAATGGCCGGTCTAAGCCTGAATCTCGATACACCCCATCTCGCTCGCCTTTATGAAGACGCGAGCTCCGAACGGCAGTTCAAAGCCGGTAAGCTTCTCGTAAAAAAGCTGGGCTTGCGGCCGGGAGACCGTGTCCTCGACGTCGGCGGAGGCACCGGCTTGCTGGCGGAGTACGTGGCGGGGATCGTGGGGACCGAGGGTTCGGTCGTGGCGATCGACCCGTTGCCGCTGCGCATCGAGATCGCTCAGCGGAGGGCTCGCCCGAATCTCGTCTTCCGCGTCGGCGACGCCTACGACCTCGGGGGGTTCGAAGACGCGGGCTTCGACGCAGTGTATTTGAATGCGGTGTTTCACTGGCTGTTCGAGAAGAGGGGCCCCCTGCGGCAGTTTCATCGGATCCTGCGAGCAGGCGGGCAGCTCGGCATCACGACCGGTTCGAAGGACCACCTTGGGCCGATGCAGGCCATTCGAAAGAAGGTACTCGCCCGCGAGCCGTACGCCCGCTATCCCGAATCTCGCGCGGGGGTCGCCGAGAGGGTGAGCGCGGACCAGCTCCGCGCCCTGCTCGTCGAGGCTGGCTTCGAAATCCGCGTGATCGAGGTCGCCCCGAGCGTCATCGTTCACGCGTCCGCGGATGCCGCCATCGACTTCTCCCAGGCGAGTTCGTTCGGCAACTTCCTCGGTCATCTGCCCGACGAGCTGCGGCGGTTGGCACGCGACGAGATCCGTACGGAGGTCGAATCGTTCCGTACTCCAGAAGGGATTCGTTTCGAGAGTGCGCGGATCTTCGCCGTCGCCGTCAAGCGCTGAAGGCCGATAACTCGGGTTGCGTGCGCAGAAACGGGTAATCCACGTAGCCTTTGTCGCCACCGCTGTAGAACGTCGACGCATCCGGAACGTTCCAGGGAGCACCGAGGCGAATCCTCTCCACGAGGTCAGGATTGGCAATGAACCCGACGCCGAAAGCGACGAGGTCGGCTGCGTTCTCTGCGACGGCTGCCCGGGCCGTCTTTCCGTCGAAACCCCCGCACAGGACGAGGGGGCCTCGGAATGCCTGGCGCAACAGAAGCGCCAGACGACGGTCGTTTGCGGTTTCGACGGGCTCGATCAAATGAAGATAGGCGATGCGTCGCCGGCTCAACTGCTCGGCCACGTATCGAAAGGTTCCCGGCGGGTCGGAATCGTCGGTACCGTCCGCCGTGGCATGTGGCGAGATACGGACCCCGACTCGATCCACCCCGATCTCACCGGCAACCGCGTCGACGACCTCGAGCAAGAACCGGGCGCGCCCCACGAGGGAGCCCCCATAAGGGTCGGCGCGGTGATTCGCGCTATCGCGGAGAAACTGATCGATGAGGAAGCCGTTCGCGGCGTGGATTTCGACACCATCGAAGCCGGCCCTCCGTGAATTGACGGCGGCGCCGACAAACTCCCGGACGAGCCCGGGGATCTCCTCGACGTCGAGACGCCGAGGAACGGGGAACGGCTTCGGCCCCGTCGGGGTGCTGAACTCCCCTTTCGCCGCGACCGCGGACGGTGCAGCGGGTAACCCTCCACGCGGAAGGCGGGCAGGGTCTGCCTTCCGACCCAGATGGAAGAGCTGCTGAAAGATCAGTCCGGATGCGTCATGCACGGCGTCGGTGACGACGCGCCAGCCGGCCACTTGCTGATCGTTGTGAATCGCGGACGTTCCCGCGCGACTCACGCTGTCGGGCGATACGTGCGTCGCTTCGGACACGATGAGCCCCGCGGTCGCCCGCTGCCGGTAGTAGAGCACCATCCGGTCGGTAGGGGCGCGCGTGGCCGTATCCGCTCGCGCGCGCCCGAGCGGCGCCATCACGATCCGATTCGGGAGCTCGACCGATCCGACGCGCAGGGGATCGAAGAGAGACGTGGCCATGGCATCCTCTCTCCTGCAGCTCTCAGCGTCCGCCGCGCGCGCCGTCTACGGTGGCATTCCCGCCACCCTGAGAAGTCGAGCTGAACGACTTCGTCCAGTCGGACGCGACTTGAGGCCGTGCCTCGGCCGCCTGCAGGCACTCGTGCAGAATTCCGTAGTACCGCGACGTGGCGTCCGCCCCGAGCAGGAACGGATTCGGCTGCCCGGGCAGACGCGCTCGAGCGCTCGCGAGGCGTGCGAGCCCTCCGTCGGCGAACACGTGCGTATTCAAGATCCCGGTTGCGCCCGCCGCGCGGGTGATTTCTGCGAACCTTTGCACCGACGCATCGTATTTCCTGAGCCCTCCCGTCCGCTCCGTCGGCTCGAGCGACGGGGGAAACGCCACGCTGCCGTAGAGGGAGAGGGTGTAGCGCTTGCCTCCCTCGGTCACGGGAACGATTGCCGACACAGTTCCGGGCGTGTGTCCGGGCGTGAGGTACAGCGTGACGGTCTTGTCGCCGAGGGTGATCTGCTGTCCATCGGTGATCGCGATGTCGTGGCGCGGAATCGGGTGGTCCTTCACTTCGAGCGCATCGGTGGGCGCCTTCTCGATGAGGTCCCAGTCCGGCGCGCCCAAGGCGATCCGCGCACCGAACTCCTTTTGAAGATAAGAAGCACCCCCGAAGTGATCCCAGTGCCCATGGGTGACCACGACGTACTTGATCTCCGAGGGCTTGAGACCCAGCTTCCGGAGACCGGGCACAAGGTGCTGCGCGGCCTCCTCCGCGCTGCTGCTCGAGTCGAAGAGGATGAGCCCCGCGCTCGTGCGGACTACGAGCACCCCCACGAACTCGTTGCCCACGTAATAGAGGTCGTCGAAGATACGCGTGGGCTCCACCCACTTCGATGAGCCCGTCGCCAGGGCCTTGCGGACCACATCACCCGAGTCCGCGCGGCAAAGAAAGAGCGGCGCCGTCAGCTCGTCCTTGGCCAGAGCCGTCGCAGCCCGCACGTGCCCGGCAGCGGCTGGAGGGTCGGTTGCGCTCGGCGTCGTGACGTCTGCAAGCGCCGTCGGCCCTGAGCCGTAAGCTCCGAGAATCGCCACCGTCAAGCAAGAACAGATTGTCCGAAGCGAATCGATTCTCATGGTGTCCGGCTCCCCTGGCGTTCAGATCTTCAGGTTGAAAAACACGTTGATGAATCGGGGAGGGTTGTACGCGTAGTACCAGAGCGGGTACTGCCCCGCGTTCGTCGGCGCGTAGCCCCCACCCTGAAACCGGCGAAGGTCCAGGATGTTGCTGCCCGATAGGCCGGCCGTCCACATCTCCGATTCCGAAGTGTAGCTCGCAATTCCGTTCAGGAAGGCCTGCGCTCCTACGTGCAGCTGCGCAGTGTTGTAGATATCGAGATAGTGGCCCGATTCATAGGGGACGTCCGCGCCGATGCGCCAACTACCCGGCATTGTGATTGGCAGTCGCCAATTGGCGTTGGCGGCCACTTGCCAGGTGGGGGCGAGCGGGAACTGGAGGCCGATTAGCGTCTTACGCCCAGCAACGTTTGCCGGGAGCTGACTGGTGAAAGAGTCGTAGCCCGTCTCGAGATATGCCCCCGATCCGCCGATGACGAAACCGCGGAAAGGATTGAGCGCGAGCTCGAGCTCCCCGCCGTAGGTGTGCGCGTCCCCCGTGTTGATGAGCGAATTGACGGGCGTACCGAGGGCTCCGGGGCTGGTCGCTCGAGCCTGATATTGACTGATGTCGTTGTAGTAGACGGCGAGGTTCGCCGTGACGTGGTTATCCAAGAAGGCCGATTTGAGGCCAGCCTCGTATGTCGTGATGATCTGGGGCTGGTATGGCGTAAGCGAGCCGTTTAGGGTCGTGGCCCGGAGATCGTAGCCGCCGCTCTTGAAGCCTTGTGCGAAGCTCGCGTAGGTCAGGATGTCGTTGGTCGCTTGGAACTGGGCGCCCACCTTCGGCGTGAAGGCCGAAAAGGTCCGCGTCGGCGCGTTGGCGTCAAAGCTCGTCGCGCTTGGCCCAAAGAGAGTTCCGAAGAGGGCTGGGTTGGCGTTGCCCGGGAGCGGGTAAATGAGGGGCGTGTTGTTTTGCTGCTCACCGATGTTGGTGAAGCTCCGGACGTCCGCCGTGTACCGGGCGCCGAGCGTCACGGCGAGCTCCTTCGTGACCTTGTAGTCCGCTTGACCGAAGACGGCGTAGCTCTGCGTGTACAGGCGACTGTCGTCGTGCTGGATGATCCCGAAGTCGTTGACCGGAGCTGCGGCGGACTGATTGACTCGATTGTTGTGGAAGAACTCGTTGAAGTAATAGAACCCCGCGACGAAGTTGAGGCGATCGAAGTCTCCATTGATACTGAGCTCTTCGGTCTCGTAGTTTTCGTTGAACCCAGCGTAGCTATCGCCTTTGAGGTAGGTCGTGCCGCTGTTGTCGTAGTAGATCGGCCCGTGCATGCCACGCACTGCGGTGACCGATTTGAGCGAGATCGCCTCACTCAATTCGTACTTGAACGTCAACGAGGTCCCATAGACGGTCGTATCGTTGTCCGGGACCCGGTTCACCCACGAGAGGGACGGATTGGTCGGCTCGCCGGAGGGGATGCCATTGGGCTGGTTGACGGGCGTGTAGTACGAAGCGGTCGAGCGATCCCACATGGCGTCGCCCGCTAACGTGGCGCTCAAGCGCTCCGACAGCTGGCTCTTTAGCTTTACACGGGTCACCCAGATATCCATGTTGTTGACCCACTGAGCGAGCGGAACATCCCACGTGTAGCCTTGGCGCTCGTGGCGAACGACGGAAACGGACGCGTTGAGCGCATCGTTGGGTAAAACCGCTCCGCTGGCGCGAGCCCGCACGTCGACGTTCTGGTAGTTACCCAGCGCGACGTCGAGCGAGAAGGTGTGCTCCGCGGTCGGATCCTTCGTAATGAAACGGATCGCGCCCGCCGCGGAGTTTCTTCCGTAGAGCGTGCCCTGCGGCCCGCGCAGTACCTCCACGCGCTCGAGATCGGGAGTATCGTAAATGGACCCAACAGTTCTCGCGAGGTAAACGTCATCGACGTACACCGCGACAGCAGGTTCAGGATACGTGTCAATCTCGCCGATGCCACGCATCGAATACGTCTGGGTGGTCAGTGCGGTCGACGTCAGCGGCGCGAGAAGGCCAGGGACCTTCCCGTTCAAGTCACGGAAGGTCGAAATTTTTTGCTGTTGAATAGTGTCCTGACTGAACGCGGTGATGGAGATCGGTGTCTTTTGCAACGTATTCGAGCGTCGCTGCGCGGTGACGGTCACGGCGGCAAGGGACGACTCCTGGGTGGCGCCACCGTCCTCCGTGACGACGGGGGTTGCTACGAGAGGCGCCCCGGGCGCGTTCACTCCGCCATCGGCGGGTTCGCCTCCGTCGGTCGAAGGCGCCGAGCTCTCTGGGCGAGCAACCAGTCCGGCCCCCGCGTCCGCGACGGGGGTTGGCGCGGCGGGCGGGGAGACTCCCGCGTCGTCGCCACGGGTGGTCGTCGGAGCGCCAGCGTCGTCGGTGATCGGGCTGGCGTCGGCTCGCGCAGCGGTTGCAGCGAGCAATGACGAACCGGCGTACAACGCAATGACGAAGAAGAATCTGATTCGAAGTGACATGTGACGCATTCTCGTTTGGATGAAGTACAAGGGAGCGGCTGGGTTACGCGGTCGACTCGGTGGCCAGACGCAGAGCGCCAACCCGGAGTCAGCGCCGCCGGTTTCGCCGCCGCGCGTGATAAAGGCCAGCCACCGCAGCCCCGAGCAGGATCGTGGGTGACGAATCTCGGAGCCTCGCGCGTACGACGCTGCAGGAGAACCCGTCGTGATCTTCGTTCTCGCCCCACGTTGGGTATTGCCCCAGCGTGAGCAGCCCTTCTCCGGCGTCGAACCCCTTCCACGGCGGCGGCGGCGCTGCGTCGGTCGTCGCCGCATCGACCGGAGCGCCGTCTCCCAAGGACGCAGCTGCCTCAGCATCCGTGGATGTCTCGCCCGACGCGTCAGTCTCGCTCGATTCGTCGCCCAGCGCGGCCTCGTTGGGCGCGCTCCCGTCATCCGACACTTCGGCGTCGTCCGTCGCGCCTTCGGTGGATGCCTCGGCCGCTCCGTCGACGAGTGCGTCCGGCGCGAACGTTGTTCCGCCGTCGTCGGACACTGCGCCGGCCTCCCCGTCGGCGAACGCAGCGACCGGCGCCAGTGCCAGCGCAATGAACACCGCCACTTCCGTCGTTCTGAAGATCGCGATACGCGGTGCGGGCGGAGTCATGCCTACGCAGTGTGGTCTTTTGCCTCCGAAGCCTCTCTGCATGGCGTCCGTCATTACGTCGGCGCCATCTGCTATACAAGATTAATCGATCGGAATTCAGGTTGTATTTTGTAATAACGTGCGTTGAGCGAATCGAATTGTGTGAACAGGGAGTGCGGGCGTGCCTTTGGCAACGCCTTCTTGGCCGGAGGCGGCATTGACGCGCGCCTCGGCGCTTCAACTGTCCGGCTGGAGGTCGTCACCCGAGCCCCATCGTCGGCCGCGATTGCGCGACGTGCGCCCACGAAAGACCAGACTTCCGCGCGCGAACGCCTGACCGATCGAAGCGAGAGAGCCCGATTTTGGCGAACAAGGACGCCAAGGGCCACGTTCGCGATTGGAGCCAGCGAGGGGAGGGCTGGCCCGGGTCGTCACGTTTCGCCGGGAGGCGGCTTCCGCCCCCGGGCGGCTCACTCGCTAGCAGTAAGCACCGACAGCTTGGTTACGCCTGCCCGGTCTACTGCGCTCATCGCCTTTGCGACGAGACCATAGTTGACGTCCTGGTCGGCGTTGAGGTGCACCGAGATGTCGGGGTCTGACCTGTGCAACTCCGCCAAGCGCCCCTCGAGCTCGTGCAGCTCAAGCGGCGTGCGATCCAAGTAGATCTTGCCCTGGGCATCGATGCTGACGTTCACTGAGCGCTTTGGCTCGATCGGCGAGGTCGTATTTGTCTGCGGGAGGTGAACCTTGACTGCGTTGTTGAGCAGGGGCGCCGTCACGATGAAGAT
>CAZVPE010000209.1:0-10504 GCA_964628155.1 uncultured Polyangiaceae bacterium
TATCGAGTCGCGTGATCGAGCGCATCTTCGCCGACCGGGACGAGCCTCTGCTTATTGCCTTTGCCCTTTGCAATGACGAGTCCGCGTTGCAAGTCCAGATCGGAAACCCGAAGGTTACATAGCTCGGAGACGCGCAACCCCGTTGCGTACATCAGGTGCAGCATTGCGGCGTGGAGCCTACCTCGCGCGGTCGACGTGTCTGGAGCGGCGAGCAAACGCTCGACTTCGTCGAACGAAAGCACCCGGGGCAGCTTCTGTGCGAGCTTGGGACGATCGAGGAGGAGGGTTGGGTCTTCTTTTACAGCGCGTTCGCGCACGAGGAACCGAAAGAACCCGCGCAATGCCGACAGCTGGCGCGAGCTCGACCGCGCTCCGAATCCGCGCTCCACGTTGTTGGCCATCAAGCCCGCGATCACGTCCGCCCCGATTTCCTCCGGTTGCGCCTCGCCGCCGGCGAGCGCGGCGAGGCCGTTCAAATCGCGCGCGTACGCCTCGAGCGTATTTCGCGCGAGCCCTCGCTCCACGCGAAGATGATCGATGTAGAGGTCGATCCAACCCTGAAGGTCCACGCTGCCGTCGAGCGTAGATGTTGGACCATGCCGAGGACAGTTTTCGGCTAACCCGCCGCCTGGACCATCGCGCGCAACCGAGGTCGCGGATCGTCCTCGCGCATCAATGCCTCGCCGACCAAGGCAGCATCGGCCCTCCCGCGCGCAACTTCGGCAACGTCGCCGGCTACCCGCAATCCAGAGAGGTGTACGGCCACGACATCCGGAGGAATGGCCGCGCATACGCGCGCCGCGCGAGACGCATCCATCGCGAGGGTGTCGAGGTCGCGCGCGTTGACCCCGATGACACGGGCCTCCGCCGAAAGCGCCCACTCGAGCTCCCGTTCGTCGACGATCTCGATCAACGGTTCCATTCCGCTTGCGCGGGCGAAGCGTGCCAGACGCTTGAGTTCATGGGCTTCCACGATCCGAGCGATGAGTAGAATTGCATCGGCGCCCCGCATGCATGCCTCGGCGATCTGACGCTCGTCCACGACGAAATCTTTTGCCAGCACCGGCACGCGGTACCCCGCTTCGTCGAGCTTCAGTCGCGCTTCCCCGACGTGTTCCCACGAGCCGTCGAAAAATGCGCTGTCGCTCAGGACGCTGACCATGCTGGCCCCGGCCTCCGCGTAGGCGACAGCGCGGTCGCCGGGCCGGAGCGCACGAGACAGATTTCCCGCGCTCGGGCTGCGTAGCTTGACCTCGGCGATCAGCCGAAGGGGCGCCGCATTGCCGCGCCGCAGGGCACCCGCGACGTTCATCGGGACGCGGGTCGGCCCGATCGCAGCCACGGCCCGAAGTTCGGCCACCTCTCGCCGCTTGGTCGCGAGGATCTGGGCGAGCTGGCTCACGCGGCCCTTACCCTAGTGGCCACTCGCTTCCACTTTTCGAACGTCGCCCGGGCCGCGCCACTATCAATCGCGCTTCTTGCGCGGTCGGCACAAGCGCGCAAGTCGTCGCCGGTAGCAACTGCGAGTGCCGCGGCCGCGTTCAACAAGACTGCAACGCGCGCTGGATGGTCCTGTCCCTCGATAATGCTGGAAAGAGCACGCGCGTTGGTCGTCACGTCCCCGCCCGCGATCGTCGACAAAGGCTGGCGGGGCAGTCCAAAATCTTCGGGCGTGACGAGGCGCTCGAGGATCTCACCGTCTTCCGTGAGCTCACTGACCCGAGTAGGCGCGCTCGGGCTGATCTCGTCGAGACCATCCACGCTTCGCACGACCCACGCGCGACGGCCGCCCAGCTGTCGCAGGGCCTGCGCGGCCACGGCTCGGAGTGACTCGTCATAGACGCCGACGAGCTGGTGCGTGGCGCGCGCCGGGTTGGCCAGCGGGCCCAGGGCGTTGAATATCGTACGGGCGCCCAGCTCCCTGCGCGCCTGCGCCGCGTGCCTCAATGCGGGATGGTGGGCAGGCGCGAAGAGGAAGGTGATACCAGCTTCACGCAGCACCTCCGCCTGCCGCGCGGGTGCCACGTCGAGGGGAATCCCGAGGGTTTCGAAAACGTCGGCGCTTCCGCAGCGGCTGGAAGCGGAACGGTTCCCGTGTTTTGCGACGACGAGACCGGTTGCTGCGATCACCAGAGCCGCCGCACTCGACAAGTTCAGACTGTGCGCCCCGTCGCCTCCGGTTCCGCACGTGTCGACCACGACGGGCAAATCGTGATCCACGGCAATCATCGCCTCCCGCATCGCGAGCGCGGCGCCAATGATTTCCTCGGCTGTTTCACCGCGCATTCGGAGGGCCACAGCAAACGCCCCGACCTGCACCGGCGTCCACGTTCCGGCCAAAATCGCGCCGAAGGCGGAACGCACGTCCTCCACGCCCACCGGCTCGCGAGTGAGCAGGCGAGCGAGCAACTGCGCGAAGTCCGCGCTCATGTCCTCCCCCGATCCGGTCGGGCAACGCGCCGGAGCCAATTGCTCACGAGATGTTTGCCTTGCGTGGTCAGCACGCTCTCCGGATGGAACTGCACTCCCTCGACGTCGAGCTCTCGGTGGCGCAGCCCCATGATTTCTCCCTCTTCGGTCCAGGCGCTGATCTCGAGGCAGTCGGGAAGAGACGAACGCTCGACCAGGAGCGAATGATACCGTGTCGCCTGAAAGGGGCAGGAAAGGCCTTCGAATATTCCCCGCGAGTCGTGGACGATCGGGGACGTCCTACCATGCATGAGCCGTCCTGCCCGCACCACCCGGCCGCCAAATGCTTGTCCAATCGCCTGGTGACCCAGGCAAACGCCGAGGATCGGCAGCGTGCTCGCGAGGGCATGGATGAGCGCGAGTGACACCCCCGCTTCATTGGGGGTGCAGGGGCCGGGGGAAATGAGAACCGCGTCGGGATCTTGCTTCGCGATGCCCTCGACATCAATGGCGTCGTTCTTGAAAACATCGACATGCGCCCCGAGCTCGCCAAGATATTGGACCAGGTTGAACGTGAATGAATCGTAGTTGTCTATGACGAGGACGCGCATCGATTCGTATCCACTTTGGGTAGCATGAGGTTGGTGCCCGGGGCAGTGGCTCGCGGGGCGATCTCGGTGGTGCGGCTGGCGTTGGTGGCTTCTACGTCGGAACGACGGGGCTCGACGCCGCGAACGTCGCTGGAAGCACCCTCGCTCAAAGGCGGAAATGGTCGCACCTTCGCGCTGACGCTCGGGCTCCCGGCTCGGCGTTACAGATCTACTCGCTTCGCCCCATTCCGGGAGCGGGAACTCGCCGTTGAATGTCGAGAAGAAACACCCGGCAGCTACGAGCTTTTTTGGTACCCGCAGCACCCCAACGAGGTTTTCGGCTGCCGGGCCGCCCGCACCCGCTGCGGTCCCGTCGTCGCCGACCCGCCCTATGCCCCAAGTACCCTCAGGTGTCCTGCTAACCATGCAGGCTCTGTTTTTTCCCGAGGGATTGATGAGGCGCGAGCCGGCGCTGTTCGCCGCCCTCTCGTCCCAATGGCGAACCCTTCATCCCAAGTCTTCGTCGTTTCCGGTCATCCTTTCCGTCGCCCCAAACGGAAGACGGGCCACCACGACGCTGTGAGCTCCCAGCGCATAGACCGCCCTTCTTTCTTCGTCGGGGAACTTTCAGAACACGCCTCATTTAGGAGGCGACACCAGCTCATCAAGAATGGGGCCATCGGGCGACCCAAGCGGTCTTGCGGAGTTCGGGACCGCGTCCCTGTCCCGGACACGCGCTGCGCTGTCGCGGCCGTTCCGATTCGCGCCGAGGTTTTGGCGGGTCGGACGGCTCGAGAGTGCAGCCTGCCTTCCTGCCAAAGGCCCGCCGACAAGAGCCTCGATCGGTCGGGCGTCCGGCCGTCCATGCCAAGTTGCGGCGACGGAACCCCACACGCGATTGACACGCAAGCGCCGGCACACGTAAGGTCGCACCGCGTACGATGGCGGAACAACAAAAACCGAAGATTGACCTGAAGTCACGCCTGCAGAGGATGGGGCCGCCGCCCGGCTCTGGCGCTCCCCCCCCGGGCCCCGGAAGCATCCCGGCGCCGGGTGTGCAGCCGCCAGTGGCGCGCAGCATGCCGCCGATGGCACCAACTTCCGGAGCGTCGGTCCCGCCGCCGTCGTCGGCGCCGACCGCTGGCCGGCCGGTACACGCAGCCGCGCTGGATCCAAGGAATCCTCTTTCGGCCGTGGCGCAGGGAGCTTTCAAACACGCGGCTCCTTCGCCGGCATTGGCGCAGCCGCAGCGAATCGAAGTCGACGAGGGTGCGGTGCAGCAAGCCCGCAGCGGCGCCCGCAAGCAAGGCGTCATCATCGGGCTGGTACTCGCGGTCGGAGCCGGAGCGGTCTGCTGGGTTGGCGGAAGTGCGTCGCAACAGGGCGCGGCCCGTTCGCAGGGGGTCCACGACGCGCACGACCTCGCCTCCGACCTTGTCAAGACAAAGGGGGCTCTCGACCAGCTCGATCAGAAACTCCTGGAAGGCGCGAAAGCCATCGTTTCGGAGCGAAAATTCCCGAAGGATCTGGCGCAACAGCTTTCCGGAATGAACATCGATTTCGCCGGGGACAAGTTGTTCGGTCGGCGCTTCAGCGGCGTCCCCGCCGACACGACGCGAAACTTGTTCGACTTCATTACGCGCGTGACATCGCTCAACGAAAAGAAGGGGCTGATTGTTTCGCTGCTCAACAAGCTCGAGAAGCCGATTACCGAGGAGTTGAAGCGTCCGCCTGGGCAGCTCCCGCTCCAATACGTCATTGTGGTCGACAAGGAAACGCCCAATATCGGCGGTTTTCTAGCGCCCCTGGCAGCGCCTTTGGGACCGGAGACCGGTGTGCCGAACGAACTGACATTCCTGAATCCGCGTGGTTCGGGCAATGTGAAGCTTCCGCGGCTGACGAGCGAAAAAATCCCCAAAGAGGGTGCGGCCATCACGATCGTGCCGAATACGTTCGAAAAAGTCTGTCCCAGCGCACAGCACGGACAGATCGCACAACTGGTATCGAGCATGAACTCGCTCATTGGCGACATCGAGGGCCAGAAGGCGGTCGAGGGCGGGGACGTCATTACGGAGACGAAGGCGGGTTTGGGCGATGTGGCGCTCAAACTGGCCGACGCGCTCAACAAGGTGAATTGACGCCCCACGCCAAATCGTAGCCGCTGGCGTCGTCGATGCCTGCGGCTACGCACTCGTAGCCCCTCGCTACCAGCGCCGTGCACCGGGCAGCACGGGATACCTTGGTCGTGCGTTCGATCCACCCCATGACCCCGCGGCGACGTGCTGCGCTTCCCAAGATGTAGACGCGCGCGGAAGCGGGCATCACGATGGCGGGTGGGATTTGGGCAGCGACCGCACCGGGATCGCTCGGTGCGAACCCTGCCGCATCGACGAGAACGGCAATCGAACTGGCGTCCGAGCTCCACGAACCCAAGTCAAAGGGGGGCGCCGGGGCCCGCGGGTCTCGCGCGCAAGTGACCAAGCGGAGCGCCCTCGGCGGTTCGAGTATCATTGGGCGGGCTGCCGCGCTCTTTCGGGAACTATCTCGACTTTGACGACGCGCGTCTCGTCGGCTTCGCGCACGATGAGCTTCAGTCCATCGACTTGAAGCGTCGCTCCAACTTGAGGCACGCGGCCGGCGCGGCTCACGATGAGCCCTCCGAGCGACTCGAATTCCCCGTCGTCGGGTAGCGGCTTGCCCAAGGCTCGAGCCAAGTCGGCGAGGGGCACGGACGCATCCGCGACGACTCGGCCGTCGCCCATGGTCTGAATGGGAGGTTCGATGTCGTGCTCGTCGCGGATGTCGCCGACGATCTCCTCAATGATGTCCTCCAGTGTGATGAGCCCGGCGGTTCCACCGAATTCGTCGCTGACGACGGCCATGTGCAGTCGTCGAGAACGCATGTCTTGAAGTATTTTTGCGGCAGGCTGGTTTTCGCTTACGAACATGACAGGCGTCCGTGCGATCTCCGAGAGCTTTGTGGTGGCCAGGTGGTCGTCGCCCACCAGGGCGAATAGGTCCTTTGCATTCAGCAGGCCGACGACGGTGTCGATGTTCTCGCGGTAGACGGGGTAGCGAGAATGCTTTTCGACGGCGACGAGGGCGATGACCTCGCGGAGGGGAGTCGATAGTTCGATTCCGAGGATGTGCCGGCGCGGAACCATGACTTCGCGGGCCGTCAAATCCTTGAAGTCGAGCACTTTGCGAATCATTTCCGCTGGTCCGTTCGCGATTGCCCCAGCCCGCTCGCCTTCGCTGACGACCCATTCCACTTCTGTCTCCGTAATGCGCGCGTCGACCGGGTGCGATTTGGGCACGCGCCGACCGACGGCCCGCCCGACGATCGCAAGCGGGTCGGCGAGGGGCACGAGCATCCACTCCAGGGGTCGGAGAAATACGAGTGCGAGGGCGCCCACTCGCTCCGGGCGGCGGCGTGCCAGGGTGCTGGCAATCTCGGTAAATGTGCCGTAGGTCATCACGGCGCCGAGGACGGCGAGCGGAAGTGCAATGCGGTCGAGTCCGGCCCCGCGGGCTACTTCGTTCAAGAGTACCGTGGCCGCGCTCAACGCGACGACTCTTCCGACCAGCCACCGTGAAAGAACGCGCAGGGGGTCTTCGGTGAAACGGCGGAAGGCCGCTCCCGAGGAGCTTGCGGTCAATGCCTGCATCCTCCCGTCGGGGATCTCGCTGAGGGCGGCATCACCCGCCGCAAAGAGCGAGCCGACGACCGTGGCTGCTGCCGCCGCTAGGAGTTGTACGACAAACCCTCCTGGACCGGCGTTCACGAAGGCCAACCTTCTCGCATGGGTCTCGCGCCCCCGGCGCGCCCCGGCCTTGTGGAGGTTAACGCAGTGGGCGCGGGGGTCAAGCGGTAGGATAACGCGATGCGACAAGCGGGGACCGAAGCGCTCTCATGGGTCCGCCAGTACGCGCATCACGTTTCCGCGAAGAATCTTGCCGATGGTCCGCTCGTGGACGCCGGCGCGGAGGAGCGCGTCGGTCAGAAGGGGCAGTCCCCGAGGGTCGCGGAGCTCGCGAGTCGGGATGATCATTCCGTCCCAATCGCTCCCCAGCGCCGGCGCATCTTCGCCGGCGACGTTCAAGATATGAACGAGGTGCTGGACCACCGGTTCGAGGCCGTCGCCGCCCAGGTATCGCGGGAAAAAGATGACGCCAATCACGCCTCCCTTCTTGGCGACGGCGCGGAGCTGATCGTCGTCGATGTTGCGCCAGTGCCGGTGTGCACCGAGCACGCCGGTGTGACTGACGATTGGCGGCTTCGTTGCAGTCGCGCACGCGTCGAGGAAGCCTCGACGGTTGATGTGGGACAGATCGACGAGAACACCGGCGGCCTCGCAACGGTGGACGAGCTCGAAACCGAATGGGGTGAGGCCCTCGCCGTCCTGTCTCCCTTGTCCGTATGCGGGGTATCCCGCGTCATTCGCCGTGAAATGCAGGAAGCCGAGGTAACGTACGCCGCGTCGAGCAAAGGATTCCACGTGGTCGAGGTCGCCCTCGAGCGCGTGAGCACCCTCGATGCCAAGGAGAGCGCCGATCACTCCGTCGCGACGACAGGCTTCGATCTGGGCTGCGCTCCGCACCAGCCGGAGCTGGTCCGGGCTGCGTTCGGCGGCTTGTTCGAGGAGGTCGATTTGCTCATGCACCGCGTTGGAGAGCCCGCGCATTCGCTTTGTGACGGGCAGAGACACCAGTCCGAAGAACTGCGCTCCCATGCCGGCGTCGCGCAGGCGGGGCAGGTCGACGTGACCCGCGAAGGCAGCGCGCCATAGTGGCGGTTCGTGGCGGACGTGGACGTCGTAGCCCAGCCAGCGCGACCAAAGGAGTGTGTCGGCATGAAGGTCGATCGGCGGGTACGCCGCGTGGAGAGCGTGCGCGTCGTTCGATCCCAGCATGCGGCGCAATGTAGCTCGGGCGAGTGGGCGGGTCGCTGGTTGACAGGCCTCGTGTCCCCATTATCGTTCGAGCAGGGCTGGTCGAGTCGAAGTAGAGGACAGATGCTGCGGCTCGTCGAAAACGTGCTGGATCTCGTGGGCGATACGCCCCTCGTCTCGATTCGAGCCCTCGCCAAGGAGAG
Organism: uncultured Polyangiaceae bacterium; assembly: GCA_964628155.1. Classification (GTDB taxonomy): domain Bacteria; phylum Myxococcota_A; class Polyangia; order Polyangiales; family Polyangiaceae; genus Palsa-1150. Next base: position 8,095 of record CAZVPE010000209.1, read on the forward strand.
GCGCGCGGCGGTATGGGCCAAAATGGAGCAAGCCAACCCGGGCGGCTCCGTGAAGGATCGGATTTGCCGCGCCATGATCGAGGACGCGGAGCGCAGCGGTCGCCTCAAGCCGAATGGCGTGGTCGTCGAGCCGACGAGCGGCAACACGGGCATCGGGCTCGCTCTCGTGTGCGCGGTGCGGGGCTACCGGTGCATTCTGGCCATGCCCGAGAGTATGAGTTTGGAGCGGCGACAGCTCCTCGAGGCGTTTGGCGCCGAGGTGGTGCTAACCCCTGCGGATCAGCAGATGGAGGGGGCCGTCGCGAAAGCGCGCGAGATCGCCGAACGTACGCCGGGCGCGTTTATGCCCCAACAGTTCGACAATCCCGCCAATCCTCGAGTGCACGCGGAGACTACGGCCCGCGAAATCATCGAGGCGATGCGACCGTTGCGGATCGACGCCTTCGTGGTGGGCGTCGGGACGGGCGGGACCATCAGCGGTGTGGGTGAGGTGCTGCGTCGGGAGTTCTCGCCCGCGCCTCGCATCATCGGGGTGGAGCCCGAGTCGTGCGCGACGATTTCCCGGGGCGAGCGCGGCCCGACCAAGATCCAGGGACTCGCTGCCGGCTTCGTTCCCAAGAACTACCATCCGTCCGTGGTTGACGAGATGCGAACGGTGGCAGACGCCGACGCTTGGCGAACGAAGGGACTGCTCGCGCGCCGCGAAGGGCTCCTGGTGGGCATAAGCGCCGGTGCGGCCGTGCATGTGGCGCTCGAAGTGGCTCGCGAACTTGGCGCCGGGAGAAACGTGGTGACCGTTCTTCCGGACACCGGCGAGCGCTACTTTAGTCTCGAGGAGTATTTCCCCGAGGTCGTTACGTGAGTCGGGCGAGATCTCGAGTGCTCGTGGTCGGGGTCGGCGGGATCGGTTGTCCAGCGGCGCTGGCGCTGGCGCGTGCGGGCATCGGGACGATTGGGCTTTGCGACGACGACGAGGTGGAGCGAGTCAATCTCCACCGCCAGATCTTGTTCACCGATCGCGACGCGGACGCACGAAGGCCGAAGATCGAGGCCGCTGCAGACGCGCTGTGCGCCGTCGCTCCCGGTCTCGAGGTGCGTCAGCATGCCTCTCGGCTTCTTCCGAGCAACGCGTTGGACTTGGTGCGCGGGTACGACGTTGTCCTCGAGGGCGCGGACAACTACGCGACGAAGTTTTTGGCGGCCGATGCGTGTGCTCTGGCCGGTGTTCGGGTGGTCCATGCGTCGGCCGTGCGCTGGGTGGCGACGGCCTTTGCGGTCGGTGCCCGCGCGCGACCCTGCTATCGTTGCCTTTTCGAAGACGTGCCGGCAAACGGTGGCTTGGGCTGCGCGCAAGCCGGGGTGATGGGGCCTGTGGTGGGTGTCATCGCGGCCGCTCAGGTGGATCTGGCGCTCGCCATGGTCGACGGTATCGACGTGGAAGCGCAGCTCGTGACGTACGACGGCCAGACCAACGTGCTCCGGCGCCGCGCGATTGGCTCGCGTCCAGATTGTGCGCTCTGCGGGAGCCAAGCACGCATTCGTCGGATCGAGCCGCAAGCGTATTTGGCGCACGGATAGAGTGCAAAAAGAGGAGAGAAGGGTTCATGGAAACAATCGTCCGAATTCCGACGCCGCTTCGAACGCTGACCGGAGGTGCCGACGAGGTCACTGCCTCCGGCAAGACGGTAGGCGATGTAATCGAGGACCTCGAGCGCAAGCATCCTGGTATTCGCGAACGCTTGCTCGACGAAAAGGGTGTCCGTCGCTTCGTGAACATCTACGTGGGCGAGGAAGACGTACGCTTCCTCGACGGCCTACGCACGGCGCTGAATGCCGGAGATCAGATCAGCATCGTTCCGGCGATCGCCGGCGGCTGAGGCGCGAATGGACCGATACGTGCGCCAAGCGAAGCTTTTGGAGGTCGGCGTCGCCGGGCAAGAGCGCATTTCCCGCACGTTCGCCGATGTCGGCCTCGATGGTTTTGCGGCCGACGTAGCAGCTCGGTATCTCGGGGGTGCAGGCGTCGCCGGGTTGCGCGTGCGCGACCGGTCGATTGCGAATGCGGCTCGGGCGACGGCGCCGGGACTGGTTGTCGACGTCGACCCGACGCTCGCCGTCGACGGGGAGGGCGACACGTTCAACCTGCGCGATCCAGCGTGCCGCGAGCTCGCGCGAGGTGCCAGCGCTGCCCTGCGGGTCTTGCGGGCCGCGATCGGGATCGGGCCGTCCCCCGCTGCTCCTGTCGGGCGTTCGTGAGTCGCTTGGCCGCGCGCCGCCTCGACTCGGTGATCGACGCCGTGGGCAATACCCCCACCGTGCGTTTGAATCGAGTCGCGCAAGACATGCCCGACGTCGAAGTGTGGGCGAAGCTCGAGTTCGCCAACCCGGGCGGCAGCGTGAAAGACAGGCC
>CAZVPE010000210.1:0-10382 GCA_964628155.1 uncultured Polyangiaceae bacterium
CGGGCTCCAATGAAGTCCAGGATCGGCTCAGCATTGACAGTAGCAGGCAGCCGCTACATCGGCTCACGCCCAGTTCCGCCGAACGCGCGACTATGTGCGAGGACATCGGTGAGGCCGTTGGCGCGGCCTCAAGTCACTTGCGCTTGGAAGCCTTCTTGGCGCTCTTCTTCGCTGGCTTTGCCTTGGACCAGACTCCGAGCGTGGCGCCGGTCGGGTCCACGAAGACACCGATAATCCCGTTTTTCCCGATGTCCGTGACCGGGACGACTACCGTCGCGCCACCCTTCTCCGCTTTCGCGAGAATTTTCTTTACGTTGTCCACTTCGACATAAGGCATCCACGCCACGGGCGCGTTCGGCATCGGCTTCGCCTGCATGCCCCCGCCCGGGCCCTTGCCCGGAGCAACCATTGTATAGATGCCGCCCGTTGTCCCCATGGGGGAATCGCTCAGCTTCCAATCGAAGAGTTTCTTGTAAAACTTCTTCGCTGCACCGAGGTCACCGGTCGTAAGTTCGATGTGAGCAAACGGATTGGGCATGGGCGGGCTCCTGTCAGGCTCAACGACTCTACCAAGGTCGTGTCGAGCCCTTGCAGGAGACCACGTTCACGGCCGAGATCAAAGCGTCGAACGAGAGGACGCTGGGCGCCTCGCCAAGGGCGTAGGACCCAGGTCCGTTTCCCAAGTCACGCGAAGTTCGCGCGTCGGCGCGTGGCCACCCGAATCTGCGCCGTCGTGACGGCGATACCCCTCCCGCAAAAGGATGGCCCGACTCCGCTCCGCGTCACGTCGCGAAGTACGTCGTAGCCCGCTTCTGACCTTTGCTCTTGAGTGCCTTCTTCTGCAGGCCCTCTTTCAGTATCCGCGGCATCTCCTTGGGCTGGAGGCCAAGCTCGGTCCGGATTTGTTCCGCCCGCAGGCCCTCCCGATGCTTCTTCGCCAGCGCGACCACCTGCGCAAGCGCCGCCGCAATGTCCTCTTGGGAACGACGGGGCAGTCGCCCGCTGGACGCGACTGCCCTTTTCGCGGGCGGCGCGGCAGGAGCCGCCGCAGCAGGCATCCGGTTCGGGCGACCAACTCGTCGCACCTGCGCGCTTCCCTCGACTAGCTCGTTCAGAGAAATGCCCCGGATGGCCTCTAGGACGCTTTCAGCGAAAGAGGCGGCGAGGTCATTGAGTGTGGCTTGAAGTGATGTGGCCATGGAGAGGCCCCATATAGCACAGTCTTGGCGATTGCCACTATGTTCCTACAAACGTGCGCGTTCGGTCTCGCGTCCGATCGGGACAGGCCAACCCAAACTCCGAAGCCCGGGTCGGCCCATCTCTCCAATTCGAGGAAACTCAGCGCGCCCCAATCGCCGGATCCGTCACGCTGTCCTTGCCGGTCTCGACGTGTCCCGCCAGCCGCTGCTTGAAGCTCGAATCCGACTCGACTTCGATGGACAAGTCGTACCAGCCGAACGTCTTTTCCAACGACCAATGCCACGTCAGGCTTTCGCCGACCGCGAGTGAGCGGGCGATCAATTGGTCGCCGTAGACGTCCAAGATTCGCACCTTGGTGGCTTCGGCGCCCTGATTGCACACGTCCAGGGTAATGCCCGAGCCCTCACGGTCGTATGTGCTCTTGACCGATAGGCTTGCCTTCTCTCTGCCGGCGACGCTGCCCCGGAACGAACGAAGGAAGCCGTTCGGCCCGTAGACCCATAGATCGTACGTCGTCTGTCCGTCTTCCCGGACTTTCCAGGTGTCGAACACGTGTGCTTCGGGCCCGACGGTGTACGTCCAGGGCCCCACTTGGCTCTTGGCGGAGCGCACGTGGAACACCGCGGCGGACTTTCCCGAATTGCCGAAGCGCAGCTTCACGGAACCGTCTGAAAAGTCTGTTTCTCCCGAGACGTGCAGCTCGTAAGGCACGGGGCGCGCAGGCCGAATCCCGGGTTCCTGCTTCGGCAGCGCCTGCGTCGTCGGCGGCGTGGGCGCGTAGTCCGGATGCCTCACGCCGTCCGGGGGCACGTAGCTCGTAGTACTCGGCAACGACACGACTGCATCGTTCGGGGATTCGAAATTGAAGGTCGAGGTCAGGTCCCCAGCGACTGCCCGGCGCCAGTCGGTGATGTTCGGCTCGATCAGGCCGAAGCGACGTTCGATGAATCGGATGAGGGAAGTGTGATCGAACACCTCGGAGCTGACCCAGCCTCCCTTGCTCCACGGAGAAACGACAATCATCGGAACACGGACGCCGAGCCCGTAGGGTCCCGCGCCATACTCGGAATTGCCCTGAAAAACTTCGTTGGTCGTGTCGACCGTGGAGATCCCTTCCGCCCGCGACTGCGGCGGCGTGGGTGGAACCACGTGGTCGAAGAACCCATCGTTCTCGTCGTATACGAGGAAGAGAACGGTCTTGCTCCAAACTTCCGGATTGGCGGTGAGGGCGTCGAGAAATTGCGACACGTACCAGGCGCCGTAGTTCGCCGGCCAATTCGGGTGCTCCGTATAGGCCTCGGGGGCGACGATCCACGACACCTGCGGGAGCTTGTTGGCGAGGACGTCTTGGCGAAAGACGTCGAACAGCGTGCCCCCTTGGGAGATGTTGGTCCCGGTCAGCGCTCCCTCGTAGAGGGGACTGCCCGGTTGCGCGTTCTGATATTGATGAAAATAGAGGAGCGAGTTGTCCCCGTAGTTTCCGATGTAGGCGTTGTCTCCCCAGCCCCAGTAGTGGGCCGCATCGAGCCCGGCCCCAACGTCTTGATAGATCTTCCAGCTGACTCCAGCCTTCTGCAGGATCTCAGGGTACGTGGACCAGCCGTAGCCGGCTTCCGCATTGTCGAGCACCGGTCCGCCGCCCGCGCCGTCGTTGCCTACCCAACCCGTCCACATGTGATACCGGTTCGGGTCGGTCGGTCCCATGATCGAGCAGTGGTACGCGTCGCAAACGGTGAACGCGTCGGCGAGCGCATAGTGAAACGGAATGTCGTCCCGCGTCAGATACGCCATCGTCGTCGTGCCTTTGCTGGGCACCCACTGATCGTATTTCCCTCCGTTCCACGCGCTGTGCGTATCCGTCCAGCCGTGCGGGAGATCTTGCAGGAACTGCAATCCAAGATTCGGCGCGTCCGGGTGAAAGGGCAATACCGTTGCGGTTCCGTTGGGCTGGTGCCAGACGGAGGCTCCCGAGGGAAGGGCGACGGCCCGGGGATCGCCGAATCCGCGGACGCCCCGGAGCGTGCCGAAATAGTGATCGAAGGAGCGGTTTTCCTGCATTAGAATGACGATGTGCTCGACGTCGGCGATTGTGCCCGTGCGGTGGTGCGCGGGAATCGCCAGCGCTCGCTTTATGCTTGACGGAAAAGCCGAAGCGAGCGCGCCAGCGCTCACGAGCTTCAGGAACGTACGACGATCGTTGGTCATGGAACCCTCCGGCGGAAACCTTGTTCGGGCGCGTAGGTTTCTCCCGGCATGATTCGACCCGCTGACGGAACTGTCGCAATCGTGCAACTTGAGCCAGCCACGAAGGCGCCGAGACGGTCGGGCGTCGCGCCATTCCGCGTAGAGTCGTTACGATCGGACGCAGTGCGCGCTTGCGGCCGGCCTCGCTCGCTCTGGACCCGGAATCGCTCCTGCCAAAGCGCGCTCGATCGCCCGCGCTTTTCGGGCATCGCCAGAGGGAAAAACCGAGGGAAGCGCCGGCTCGCTGCGGCGAGCGCAATCGCCGAAGGCGATCGTATTTCGACGGCGCCGCTCTAGGGAACGATCTGGAGCGAGCAGCCAGCGGTCGTCGACATGTAGTAAATGGTCGATATCGCAATCAGGAGCGTCACCAGCCCGAGCCGAATGTACTTCGGGCCGGTCCAGACCTTGTCTTCCTCGTCGAACCTCTTCTGGGCGACTTCTTGGGCGGTCGACATGCGCGTCTCATAGGCGAGCCAGGCCATTTTTTCAAGCGCGCCAGGCCACCGGGTCAAAATACGAAGTGCCGTCCCTTTTGCTTGCGGCAGAACATGGAGATCGTCGCGGCCGCGTCCCCGACCCCGGTGTTCCCGCTCTCGCCGACGCCGCTCGCCCCGAACTCCTCCCATTCGAGCGCGCTGTCGGTGCCGTCGTTCTCTTTGAGCATGCCGCCCAGCGTGCGCCGTGCGAACGCGAGCTTGGCGTCGTCGCGGGTCCACAGGCTCGTCGCGAGGTCGTGCGGGTTCACCTCCAGGCAAAACCGAACGAACCCCTCGAACGTGGGCGTTTCCATAGTGACCAAGACGGGCATGAAGAGCTCCGTCGTCGCGAGCGCGATGGCCTTTCTCCGGCCGTCCCAGTCGACCTGGATCCTGGTTTCCGCGGTCACGCGTCGGAGCACCACCGGCGCCGCGACCTCCGCGTTTTGCGCGTAGTCGCCCGTCGTCACTCTGCCGCCCTCGAGCAGGACCTGGACCCCCGCGGCGCGAGCACTGTCTTGGATGCTGCTCACCGTACTCGCCTTGTGAACCATGAGGGGGCTGACGATTTTCGTCTCGTTCGGCGCGGCTGCTCGGGGATCGGCGGTCGTCCACGTCGCCAATTCCGAGGCGATCCTCGGTTCGATCCGGTCGAGCGTCTTCGGGCTGGCGGCGATTCCGTGCAAGCTCGTGCATTTGTGCGAGCCCAGGGAGAGCTTCGAGTAGGCGAGTCGCGCGGCGATCTTGTCGAGCTCCGCGTCCGAATACCCATCGTCGATCCACGCCCAGTTGCACCCGCCCCCCTCGAAGCGCACCGGCCTCACGCCGCGTGCGGCCTGGAGCGACTTCGCCGTCTCGGCGCTTCCGGTGACGCTCACGACGGCGATCCTCTCGTCGCTCACGATCGGGCTCACGTCGCCGCCGAAACCCTCGAGCTTGTGGACGGCGCGGGGGTCGGCCCCCGCGGCGACGAGCATCTTCACCAGAGTCGTGCTGGTGATCGCGCTGAACGGGTGCCCCTTGAAGATCATCGGCGACCCGCTCAAGTAACAGCCGACCATTTGAATCCCGGGAATTCCGTAAATGAAGTTCATCGGCGTGATGACGGTGCACACGCCCGCGGGGACAAACGCGTCCTTCCAATACGACTGGCCGCTGATCATCGTCGGCACAATCTCGCCGGCCATGGCCTTCTCGGCATTGCCCTCGAGGTGGTCGGCCGCCCGTTTGGCCTCCCAGAAATCCTTGTCGGCTTCGAGGCGCGTCTTGGGCGTCTGCTGCCGGAGCTCGTCCAGGCATTCTTCGTAGAAATACTCGAGTAAGCGCGACAGGTTCTTGACCACGTGCTTGCGATACGCGAGGCCCTCCTTCGCCCACTCGAAGGAGGTCCAGAACGCGTGGGCGCGGTCGATCGCAAGTCGGCAGTCGTTCTCGCGCGACCGCGCCATGTCGAAGAGGGTGATTCTGCGGTCAGCCAGGGACTTCATGGGGACGAGCTCGGGCGGCCGGATCCATGTTCCGTCGATGAGATTCAGACACGTGACCGGCTTGTCGCCAGGGGCTCGCGGAATGGGCCGCGGGAAAAGGTACGGGCGCAACGCCTCGCAGTCCGCGTCCCGCAGGTGGAGCGAAAAGAGCGAATACGATGCGCGCCGCGCCGCGTAGAGTTCCGAGATCGGATCGGCGCCGCCGCGCTCGTCGATCGCCTCCGAGACGAAGCGCGCGCTGCCCCGAGCCAGTGCGCCATGAAGTGTTTTCGGTTCCATTCGCCCTCGGAATGGAGTGTAGCCACCGCCGCCGTCCTGTCTTTGAGGACGCTCGTCATGGACGGGGTAGCTTGCGCGAGCGACAGCGGCGGCGCATTTTCTGCGCTACTCGAACCGGGCGAGGGGCGGCGAAGAAAAACGAGCCTCACGGCCGCCGTCGTTCCACCTAGTGTTGAGGCCCGAATCGAATGAACCCAGGACGGGAGGTCGCGTGGTGAGGAGATTCCTGCCGTTGGTCTTGCTCGTCGGAGCGTGCGCGCCCGACATCAAGCAGAACCCGCCCCCGAGTCCGACCGTGACCGCTCAGCTCGATCTCGCCGCGACGCCACCGGTGGTTCCCCTGCCGAACGATCTTGCGATAGCGGGCGGGAAGGTGGCTGTTCCCACCTCGCCTGGAGATTCCCCCGCGCAGACGGAGTTCAATCAGGACTACCTCGGTTCTTTGAACGGCTTTCCGTTCGAGTCGACCGCGCAAGCGTTCTTCAGCGGACCGCTCGACCCGGCCACGGTGGTCCCGCAGAATATCGTCGTCCTCGACATCACTCCGGGAACCGTCCCCACGCAGGTGACTGGGCTCCCCGCGCCCGTCTTCGACAAGGCTTCGAACGCAATCGACCAGCAGCCGCCCGCGGCCGGCTGGACGCGCGCACATCGGTACGCAGTCGCCTTGATCGCGGGCCCCGGTCGTTTGACCGGGGCGAACGGGGAGCCGGTGATCGGCTCGCCGACCTGGGCCCTCGTTTCCAGTCCGAATCCGCTCGTCTCCTGTCAGTCCGAGGCCGGTGGCCTGCCCGATCTCATGTCCCCCTGCACACCGGCGGTGGACGTCATTCCGTCGACGTACACGGACCCGGCGGCCAGACTCGCCGATCAAACCAAGACGGCGATCCAGCTCGAGACCATCCGCCGTGGCTACGCGCCTCTCGTCGCGCAAGTCGTGGCTCTCGCGCACCTTCCCGACGCGAGCTCGATCCCGATTGTCTGGACGTTCACCATCGTCGACGCGGGCGAGGTGACGTTCGACCCGGCGCACGGCGTCATCCCGTTCCCGAACGATGTGCTCCGTTCGACGAGCGGCCAGGTCGCGCTGCCCAACCCGGGTACGCAAGCGCCGCTTACGGCGTCGGACTGCGCAACGGCTACCGACTCGGCGACGCAGCTCGTTTGCGGGCTGAATACGCTGGACGGCTTCTCCACGATCGCCGCTCCCATCAGCGAGAACGGAGCCGCCAACGACGCGGTCGCGCAGGCCCGGCTCGATCCCACCGTGAACTTGTTGGCGACGGGCTCCGTGGGATTGATTCGTCTCGCCTCGAGCGCGCCCACGCCCGAGCAAACGCCTCCGCCCGTCTACACCCCCTGCGTCAACTGCCTGTCGAGTCCGCACACCGACGGGACGCCGCAGACTTCGCCGCAGCAGCTCCAGTGGCAGTTGAACGTGCCGCTCGACGAAAAGACCACGTACCTCGCCTACGTGACAACCGGGCTGAAGGACGACTCCGGCAAGCCCGTCGTACCGACTCCGGCGTTTGCGCTTGTGCGCTCGAAGAAACCCATCGCGATGAACGGCAAATCCCAGGTCAATGTCCTGACCGACGCGCAGGCCGTGCAGCTCGAAGCCCTGCGGGCGGCCCTGGCTCCGGCGCTCGACGGGCTGGAGGCGGGCGGCGTGCCGCGCACGAGCCTCGCGATCGCGTGGGCGTTCACCACCCAATCGGAAGCCACGCTCCTCGACGCGCTCCATGCATACGTGGGGTCGGCGCCGATTCAGGCCCTGCCGCAAGGCCCCGTGATCTTTGCAGACGCGACCGCGCAGTACACGGCCGCCGCCGGAGCGACGGCGCAGCCCATTCCGATCGGTGCGATCGGGAAGTTCTACCTCGGGGTCTTCGAGACGCCCGTCGCGGTGACGGGCCCCGGCGGAACGCTCGACGTCCAGCATCCCGCGCCCGAACCCGTGACCTTCGCCCTCTCCTTGCCCGCCACGCCGCCGCCGGCCGGCGGATATCCGATCACTATCTTCGGCCATGGTTTTACGCGCGATCGCAACGATTTCCTCGCGATCGCCAACTCGCTCGCTGCCGCCGGGCAGGCGACGATCGCGACCGACGTTCTGTTCCACGGCGAGCGCACCTCGTGCACCGGCTCGGGGGCGTATCTCTCGCAGGTTTTGGGGTTGACCGTGACCGACGATTTCGCCTGCGCCGAGCCGACGACGATGACGTGCAACGAGCTACCGCTCGTCGGCCGGTGCGTCGCGCGCGTGGACTCGACGCGGATTGCTTGTCCGGGGCTCAACGTCGCCGCGGGCCCCGATCCCACTGGGAACCTCGGGTGCAAAGCGGCGAACATGGGCGCTTGCGAGGCCGACGGGAAGTGCGAAGGCGGAGATTTCATGCGCGACTCGGGCGGACGCCCGATCATCAGCGGTTGGAACATCTTCAGCCTGACGAACTTCTTCGCCACGCGTGACAACTTCCGCCAGCAAGTCATCGACCTCGCGCAGCTCGTCCATACGATGCGTGTCACCGGCTCGAACTCGCTGGCCGCGCGGATCGCCGCCGCCGGCGGCACAGCGACGTTCGATCTCACGAAGATCGGCTACGTCGGTCAGAGCCTCGGCGGTATTCTCGGAACGCTCTTCAACGCGGTTTCCCCCGACACGGACAATGTCGTGCTCAACGTGCCGGGGGGCGAGTTGCCTCAGATTATCCTGACCGCGCCGTCGTTCGCGGCACAAAGGACGGCGCTTCTGGCGGGGCTCCAAGCCCAGGGGATCCTGCAAGGAACTCCCGCGTTCGATCAGTTCCTTGCGACTGCCCAATGGATCTTGGATCCCGCAGACCCGGCGAACATGGGATGGCGCCTGACCCATCCCGTCACGATCGCGCCGGGCGTGACGGCGCCCAACGCCAAGCGTAAGGCCTTCATCCAGTTCATCGAGGGCGATGAAACGGTGCCGAACCCGTCGAACCTCGCGCTCGTCTCCGCGGCGGACCGCCCATTTTCCAACACGCCACCGAGCTTCGGCTGCATGGCGCCCCTCTTTTGCTACGAGTTCACGGACGCGGCCGACGGATTCGACACCACCAGCGCGCCGCCCAGCTCGCGCCACGGCTTTTTGTTGCAGCCTCCGGCGGCGACTCCGCAGTCCCTCGCCTTGACCATCAAGGCCCAGACGCAGGCCGCGGCGTTCCTCGCGACCGGCACCTTCCAGTGAGCAAGCCGCCCCAACCAATGCGGAGAGCCATCCCCATGAAGAGACGCGTTGCGGCCATCTCTCCGTACGCCGCGTTCGTTCTCCTTGCCTTCGCCCGTCCCGCAAAGGCCGCCGGCATCGCGCTCGACGTCCAATCGGCCCGGGGCACCGGCATGGCCGGCGCCATGACCGCGATGGTCGACGACTCGTCGGGGATTTTCTACAACCCAGCCGGCATCGCCCAGGGCAAGATCTTCGACGCCCAGGTCGGCGATTCGCTGATCATCCCCTCGTTCCAATACAAGAGCCCCGGCGGTGTCTCGACGGGCAACTCGTTCCGGGTCGTGCCTCCCTTTCAGGCATACGAAAGCGGCGGGATAACCGACGACCTGTCGATCGGCATCGGCGTTTTCACGCCGTTTGGACTGAGCCTCGCGTGGCCGGGGGAGTGGTCGGGAAAGTCACTCATCACGCAGTCGTCGTTCTCCACGTACGATTTCAACCCGACCGTCGCATATCGATTCGGGCCGCTTCGCGTGGGCGCCGGCTTCCAGGCGGTGCGCGCGACCGTCGACTTGCAGAGGAAGGTCGAAACGGGCGCGGGCGAAGTGTCCACCGAATTGGGCGCCGGCGCTTGGGGCGCCGGAGCGAATGTCGGCGCGCAGTTCGAGGCCGTTCCGCAGTACCTATCCCTCGGCATTCACTATCGAAGCGCCGTGAAGTTCGAATTCGACGGCGACTCGCACTTCGACCACGTCCCCACCGAGTTCCAGGCGATCTTCCGCGACCAGCGCGTGACGACGTCTTTGGTAACGCCGGATGTGCTCCAGATGGGCGCCTCGTCGCATCCAATCAAGAACCTGGTCATCGACGCGGACGTCCAGTGGTACGGGTGGTCGAAGTTCCACTCGATCGATATCCACTTTCCCAACGACGTGACGAGAACACTCGACACGTCGGAGCCCAAGAACTGGAGGAACACGGTCAACGTTCACGTCGGCGCCGAAGCGGCCATCGACGAGTCCTGGCGCATTCGCGCCGGTGTCCTCTACGATCCGACTCCGTCGCCTGGGAGCACGCTGGCGCCCGACGTCCCCGACTCGGACCGACTGAACCTCGCCGTCGGGGGAGGGTACTCCCATCCTTCCGGTTTCCACGTGGACCTCGGCTATCAGCTCCTGTTCGTCCTGAAGAAGACGAGCACCCTGCCTGAGTTTCCGGGAAGCTATAGCGGCATCGTGAACATCGTCGGCGTGTCGGTGGGGTACCGGACGCCTCCGGCCGCTCGGTAGCCGCCGCGACCGCGGCTCGTGCGCTCGAGGCCGAACGCGAGCGGGCTCCCGAACGCTTTGTGGCTCTACCGGAGCATTCGAACGCCGCGATCCCATGCACGCGTCCTCCTTGCGCATCGGTCCTTCGGGGAGTATCTACCTCCGCGTAAGCAACGACGTTCACCGTGCACGACGACGCTCTCTCGATTCTGGGATCCGCGAA
>CAZVPE010000211.1:0-10367 GCA_964628155.1 uncultured Polyangiaceae bacterium
ATCGACGTCGCGCTGCACGCGCGCCGGGAGCTGCTGGAGCCCTTCGACGTGCACTGCGCCGACGAGGACCGGAGGACCCTCTTCGACCAGAACCTGCACGCGGACGTGGTTGGCGTTCGTGTAGACGACGCGGCCGGCGCGGACGCGCGCCTGATAGAAACCCCGCGCTCGGTAGTAACGCTCGACACGCTCGAGATCCTTTTGGAGCACGAAAGGATCGAAGAGCTCGTATTCGTAGACGACCCCCTCGAACACTCCGAGGAACTTCGGGCTCGGCGCCGTTGCAATCTTCTTCGACACATCGGAGGCGTCCACTTCGTGGACCCCGCGGAAGCCGACGGTGTCGACTGCGGCGCGGTCTTTCGGGATCGACGTGCACGCCAGGGCGCCGACCCACGGGAGCACGGCTCCGCAATTCGCAGCGAACCGCGCATGCGCCGGGAAACCCATCGGTATCGACTCGAGCAATGGCGATGCCCGGTACGCGCGATGCCTTTTTGTGCGGAAAGGTCCAATTGATCAGGGGCGGCCGAGCGGCGGCGCTGCCACCTGTCGCTGAACGATCGCGGCGGTCACGCCATCCCTTTGGAGCGCGTTCGCCCGATGAGCTCAATCAATTGCCCAAGCAGGCGCACGTACTCGGGCCCGTCGATCCCCGCGTCGAGCCGGGCGAGCAGCGCGCGGCCCGCCTGCGCCGCCTCCGGATACTGCCCCGCGTCCACGAGCTCGTCGACGAGCTCGGCGAGCAGCGGCCTCCTCACGTGACGCTCCGTGAGCGCCGCTTGGAGCAAGAGGTCGATTCGTTTGGCCCGCGGCATGGCAGGGGTCATGGCTCAGGTTGCGCCCTGCATCGTCCGTTCCGTCGCGTATAAATGCCCGTTCGCGTTCGCCGCTTGGACGAATGCTCAGTGCATCTTTGCCATGTGCGCGCGTGACTGCCCCATTGGCTGGAGAAAACGCAGGCGACGCCGATTCCGTTTCCAGACGTCCGGCAGAAGCGGCTCCCGCCAAGCGCAGATCGGCACGGCTCATGCACCGACCCGAACCGGAGGTTTCAAGAATGCCACCCGATCCCAAAAAAGACGATCCGCAAGCGGACAAGGAGCGACCGGTCGATCCCGAGCTCAAGAACGAGGGCGAGGGAAGCCGTACGGCGGCCCGCCGATACGACGAGGGCGTCGAGCGCGCAGGAAAGGACAAGAAGCGCGTGGAGCAGCTCGCGAAGGAGGCTCAGGAGGCGCTCGACGGTGCCGAAGGTGAGGCACTTCGCAAGGCAGAGGAGCAGGGCAAGCGTCACGAGCACAAGTAACGCGACCTCATCACGCGGCGACGCCCGGGACTCGCGTCCCGGCCGCTCACCGCGGCGGCCGAGTCCAGCCGGTCCGGCTCCGGAGAAGCGCGATGATCTCCTCGGGGGGCCGGCGCTCGTCGCCGAGCTCCACGAACCGCCGCGCTAGCCAATCGTAACGCTTCAGCATGAGGCACGCCCACACGCTGAAGAAATCGAGACCCTCGAAGACGATGGCGCCCTCCGACGCGTATCGGACGCGCTGCGACCGAAATTCCTCGGGCAGTTCCGTCCAATGGCGGGTCGCTTTCAGGTGATGGCCGATGTGATAGCCGTCGTTGAAGCAGCGCCGGTTGTAGGCTGAGTTAATGCACGTAATGCTGTTTCGGTAGTTGTTCTCCGGCGAGGCCTCGTCGACGAAGGCGTGCTGCCCCCAATTGCCCGCCATCATGGCGAAGCGGGTAACGACCAGAGGAACGACGAAGACGACCAAGGTCGCGCGCCAGTCGACGAAGAGGAGCGCCGCGACCCCGAAGTAGAACGAAAGCTCTCCGACGAGCGTGCGGGCGAGGAGCGAGCGACGCCCTTTCTTGACGAAGTAGCCCGTGAGGTCGAAGAAGCCGAAAAAGAAGAAGTGGCCGAAGTAGCGCAAGAAGTCGACGAGCCGGTCACGCCGGAAAGGCAGCGTGGAACTGATGTCGTCGTCCAGGTTGTTCTCGGGGTGATGCATCCCGACGTGGTGCGTGAAGTAGGCCTCCGGCGACTCTCCGAAGAATGGGCCGAGAACCCAGGGGATATAGTGATTCAGCCAATCCCACGGCCGGCGGAAGAGGCGCCGATGGCTGGTGTTGTGGAGCATCAGCACGAAGGGCCCCGAGAAGTAAATGACGAGCGCCAGGTGCGCGGCGGCGAGCCACCAGTGAAAGCCGTGCGGTACGTAGAGCGCGACCCCCGTCGGAATCACCGTCGCGCTGAGGAGCGCCATCAGCTTCAAAAAAGGTAGATCCCGCGGGTCGTGGATTAACTTCTCGGCAATTCGTTCGACGAGGCCGGGCGCGGCCGGCGGCGTATAGGTCGGGTCGCGCAGGGTAATGTTCACGCGGACTACCTTTACGATCGATCGCGCCGCGGAGCGAGCCGTCTGATTGCCGCGCCGCGCGATCGATCTTCCCCATGAAAACCGAGGATCTTCGTGTAAATTGCGCGCCGATGAGCGACCTCCATGCCGGCCCTTCGACCCGAACGGCACCCGACGATCCACGTCGGCGCGGGGGCTTTTCGTACCGCGCCGCGCTGGCCCTCGCCGAGGCGATCGTCCCCGGGTCCGCGTCGATTCCGGCCGCCGATGAGGCGACCGTGGGGCGCGCCCACGACGTCCTCGAAGCGTTTCATCCGAGCCTGCCGAGGGCCTGGCGTGTCGCTCAAGCGACTCTGGCTGCCGCCGCGATCGCACAGGCGGGTCGTCCGTTCGACGCTCTGTCCGCGGCTCAGCAAGAGGCACTCATTCGCCGGTGGGAAGATGATCCGGTTCTGAAGACACCGCTGGCGCTCGTCTCGACCGTGTACAAATTCGTGCACTTCGATCAGCGCGCCGTATACGAGAAGCTCGGCGGGAAGCTCAACGTCGTCGGGCCGCTCGAAACGCCGCGCTGGCTCCGTCAGATCCATCGCGCCGAAGAATGGCAGGGCGGCGACGTCGAGTGCGAGGTCGTGGTCGTCGGCACGGGCGCGGGCGGCGGCGTCGTGGGCCGCGAGCTCGCCGATCGGGGTTTCGCGGTGGCGTTCGTCGAAGAGGGGGAGCACCACCGTCGCGACGCGTTCGACGGGAGCTCGGTCCGCGCGCACCAGCGCTTCTACCGAGGCGCGTTTTCTGTCGGCAACATGGCCATGCCCGTCTTCATCGGGCGGCTGGTCGGAGGGTCCACGGCCATCAACGGCGGCACCTGCTTTCGCGCACCGCCGTGGGTGCTCGATCGATGGTGTGAAGACACCGACTCGAGCGAGTTTTCGTCCGAGGCCATGCGGCCGTACTTCGAACGCGTCGAAGCAATTCTGGACGTTCGAGAGGCGGATCGCGCGACGGTCGGTGCCATCGGCGATGTCATGGCGCGAGGGTGCAGTGCCCTCGGGTGGAGCCATTTTCCCATCCGGCGCAATGCGCCCGGATGCGACGGGTCCGGGTTCTGCGACTTTGGATGCAGGACCGACGCGCGCCGGGGTACCAACATCGCTTACCTCCCGCCGGCGCTCGAGAAGGGCGCGGTGCTCTTCACCGGATTGCGGGCCGAGAACGTCGTCATCGAGGGAGGCCGGGCCGCAGGCGTCGACGCCGTCGACAAGAACGGTCGATCCATTCGCGTGCGGGCCGGCGCGGTCGTGCTGGCCGGCGGCGCCATCCCCACGCCGCTCTTTCTCATGAAGCAGGGGATCTGCAATACCAGCGGCCAGGTCGGCAGAAACCTCACCACCCACCCGAGCGGAGGGTTCTCGGCGTTCTTCGAGGAGCAGATTCGAGGACACGCCCACATCCCGCAAGGCTACGGCTGCGACGAGTTCTTGCGGGAGGGCATGCTCATTACCGCTGCTCAGCCCGATCTCAACATCGCCGCGGCGGTTCTTCCGTTCTCCGGGCGGCGCCTCATGGAGATCCTGGGACGCATCGACCATTTGGCCAACTTCGCGATGCTGGTCCGCGATTCGACGCGCAACGGCCGTGTTTGGCGCGACGTCGGCGGCCTCCCCGCCATTACGTACAGCGTCACCGCCGAGGACGTCGATCGCATGCATCGGGCGATGGTTCGTGTGGGCGAGATGTGCCTCGCCGCGGGCGCAACGAGGCTGCACCCGACCGTCCTCAAGATGCGCTCTCTCCAAGGACGGCGCGATCTCGAGGCGTTCCGGTCGGTCCGGCTCGGCCCCGCCGACATCGCCTGGACGAGCTACCACCCGCTGGGCACATCCAAGATGGGGCGCGATCCGAAGACGAGCGTGGTCGACACCGACCATCAGACGCACGACGTCCGGGGGCTCTACATCGTCGACGGGAGCACAGTGCCCGGACCGCTCGGCGTCAATCCGCAGCTCACGATCATGGCGGCGGCGACGCGCGCCGCCGAGAAGATCGCGGAGCGAATCAGCTGAAGAAGTCGCGCACGGTCTTCAGCCGCCGCCTTATGGCCATCGGCAGCCGCAGGGCTCCGTCGAAGCGCCCGAGCTGCAGGCCGGCGACGATCCCGCCGATGTCCCAGAGGGTCTCGTCGTAGGGCATCCAGAAGAACTCCGGACTCTTCGCCTGGTCGATCACCGTCGCGCGGGGTCGGACGAACGTGGCGAGCGCGTGGGCGCTATTGGCGACGCCGAATCCTGTCTCGCGCGTGCCGCTCCAGGGAAGGGCGGGAATCGCGCCGGAGAACGAATGGTTATTGATGGTCACGACGCCGACGTCGAGTCGCTCGGCCAGTCGCTTTGCGCGCGCCATGTCCCGCGTCCAAATCGAGGCACCCAATCCATATCGCCCCTCGTTCGTCCGCCGCACCGCCTCGGCGGCGCCTGCCACCCGGATGACGGCCAGCACGGGACCGAACGTCTCGTCGCGCACGACCCGCATGCGATCGGTGCATTGGTCGAGCAGCGTGGGCGCGTAAAAAAGACCGCTGCCGATCGGCGCGCCGCCGCAAACGACCACGGCCCCCTTCGCGCGCGCGTCTTCGACGTGCGCCACCACCGTTTGAAACTGCCGCCGGTTGGCGAGCGGACCGACGTCCGCGAACCGCTGCGGCCCGACGCGCAAGCGAGTCCACGCGTTTCTCATTGCCGCTACGAACGCGTCGGCGATGAGCTCGTCGACGTACACGACTTCGATCGCCCCGCACGCTTGCCCGACGTTCGAGAGGGCCCAGTGGGTGATCCCCGCGACCGTGCGCGACAAGTCGCAATCGGCGAGCACGATCGCAGGGTCTTTGCCCCCCATTTCGATGCTCGACGGGATCCCCCTCTCCGCGCACTGCAGGCGCACGGCCCGCCCCGATTCGGGAGAGCCGGTGAACACGCAGGCGTCGATCCCCGCGTCGACCAGCGCGGCGCCCACGCGCCCGTCGCCGTGGACGACGTGAACGAGCCCCTCGGGGAGCTCCGCCGTAAGCCGCTCGATGAGCCAGGCGCTCGTCTTGGGCGTGAACTCCGACGGTTTGACCACCAGGCCGTTCCCGGTGAGAAGCGCCGGGATGGTCGGCCGGTACAGCCCGGCCACCGGGAAATTCCAAGGGGCGATGACGCCGATCACGCCACGCGGGACGAGGTCGACGTAGGCATGCTTGCGCGGAAAGCTGATGGGGTTGAGGCGAACGTGCTGCCGCCGAGTCGCCCGCCGGACGATCTGAATCCAGCTCTTCACGTTGTCGAGCGGGCCGAGTGCTTCGTTGAAGAGGCCTTCGACGTCGACCTTTCCCATCTCCTCGCGCGCGAGCGCGATCACTTCGCCCCGTCGCCGCAGCATCTCTTGCGCGGCGCGCGTGAGCGCCTTTGCACGCTCGGAAAACGGCTGCAGTTGCCACTCGTACTGAGCCGCCTTCGCCCTCTTGACGGCCGCGCGGACTCGATCGACCGACGAAGGCGCCGTCGTCGGCCTCGGCGTCGGACCGGGCGGCGCGACCGGAAGCACGACGGACTCGTCGTGGTGGCGTACGCTCGCGCCGTTGGAGTCGTGAGGGGCGGCGCCCTCGTCGCCGGGAGCACGGACGGTATGGCCGTTCACATGGGTTTCGTTCACGATTCCCTGCGTACCCTGGATGAGGCGGGCACCACAACTGGAAGAAGCGAGACATGTCCGACAAGACCGAGGCACCGACCCCGCGCCGCCTTCGAAAGGCCCGTGAAGAAGGGGATAGCGGCGCCAGCGGATACGCGGCGCAGGCGGTCGCCTTCCTGGTCGCCGTGGCCCTGCTGCCCGGGGCTCTTCGCGCACTTGCGTCGCGTGCAGTGGATGAGCTGGACGCCACTCTCTCGAAAGCAGGCGCTTCGCACGCCCCCCCGCGGTTCGACCCCGTCGAGCTTGCGACCACCGTCGTGTCGCTCACGCTTCCGGTCCTTCTGGCCGCAGGCATCGCCGGCGCGGTGGTCCATGCGGTGCAGACCGGCGGAGTCGTCGCGACGAAGAGGCTCGCCCCGAAGCTCGAGCGCCTCGATCCCATCGCCGGGATCCGAGGGCTATTTTCCGCCACTCGCCTTTTCGCCGTAGCGAGGGCCATCGTGGCCGGCTCCGTCGTGTGTTGGCTCGCCTACGACGCACTCCGTGCCCACGTGGTCTCGATCGCCCGTCTGGTCGGCCGCCCTCGATGGATCGGGAGCGTCCTCGCGGAGGTCGCCGGTGGCCTGGCCTGGCGCGCCGCGCTCGTCGGACTCGCGATCGGAGTCGTCGATCTCGTGGTGACCCGTCGCGCGTGGATTCGCAAGCTGCGGATGAGCAAGGACGAAGTCAGGCGCGAGCATCGCGACGCCGAGGGAGATCCGCAGCTCAAGGCGGCACGCGAACGCGCGTACCACGAGCTTCTCGCGCAAGCGACCATCGGCGAGGTGCGGTCCGCGACGGTCGTCGTGGTCAACCCGACGCACCTCGCGTGCGCCCTTCGCTACGACGAGAGGCAAGGGGACGATGCCCCCATCGTCGTCGCGAGCGGCGAGGGCGAGGTCGCCGCTCGCATCTTCCAAGCCGCGCTGGATTACGGCGTTCCCGTGGTGCGCGACGTACCGCTAGCGCGCGCGCTCGTCGAGCTCGCGCCCGGCCAGGCGATTCCCGAGGCGCTCTACGACGCCGTCGCCGAGATTCTGCGCGAAGCCTGGCGCGTCGATGGCTGACGCTGGAGGCCGATCGCCTGTTCGCACATGCCGTCGTTTCATCCGACGCGGCCGCCCCCGATCGGCAACTGCTCCCGCGTGAAATTGCGCGCCCCGTCCTCGAGCACGAAGACGTCGTCTTCGATGCGCATGCCGCCGAGCGGCGTGAGTTCGTCCACCAACTTCCAGTCGACTGCCTGCCGGCTCCGTTCGTCGGCGCGTAGCGCGCCCAGCAGGCTATCGATGAAGTAGACGCCGGGTTCGATCGTGAGAACCTGGCCCGCGGCCATGGTGCTCGTGTTGCGGAGGAACGGGTTTTCTCCGCGCGGCGCGCGCAGTCCGCATCCGACGTCGTGGGTCTGCAGACCCAGCGAATGCCCGAGCCCGTGCGGATAAAACACCCGGGTCACGCCGGTCGCGACGGCCTCCTCCTGCGACGCCCGGACCACGCCCGCGTCGCGCAGGACCGCAGCGAGTTGCCGGTGCGACTCATCGTGGAGCGCTTCGTACGGAACGCCGACTTGCACCGAGGAGCAGAGCCGCTGCTGCATGGCTTCGACGCCGGCGACGATATGCGCAAACGCGCTCGCCGCCGCCCCATGTCCTTTGACCCAAGTCCGCGTGACGTCGGAGCCGTAGCCGCGGCAGGTAGCCCCGGCGTCGACCAACAGCGACTCGGCGTCACGCCCCGACGCTTGTCGCCCGTAGGCGACGTGGTGGAGCGTGGCCGCGTGCCGCCCGAAGGCCACGATGTTCTTGTAGGGCGTCTCCGGGTCGTCTTGGGCGGTCTCTCTCAGAAAGAGGAGATGCAGGTCGAGCTCCGACGCGTCGTTCCCTCGGAACGCGTCTCGAAGGGCCTCGTGCCCAGCGCGCGCCCGCCGGTTCGCCTCCGCGATGCATTCCGCCTCGTACGACGTCTTTGTCGTGCGGAGCGCGTCGAGCGCCCGAACGAGCGCGGCGGGAGATGCCGCGTGCGGCCCGATGCCCCATTCCACGGCGCGCGCGGGGTCCTCGCCGACGAATGCGACGCGACCGGCCGGAAGGAGGTTCTTCGCCGCAGCGAGGTCCGGCACTTCGATCACGTCGAGCGCGTCCTCGAACGCGCTGCTCTCCGGCCGAGGCGGCTCTTCCCAGAAGCTCTCTCCTCCGTAGCGAATGAGCGCCGGGCGAGTCCCGGCGCGTATCACGAGGAGGCATTCGGGCTCCGCGAGCGGGAGCCAGTGCTGAAAGTGCGGGCAAGGTCGAAAGGGCCAGGACTGATCGTCGAACCGGCTGCGCAAAACGAGCGCTCCCGAGTGGACGGCCAAAGCGTCCCACCCCTCCTCGGAGAGGACCTTCGCGTACCGCCGCTCGAGGTCGGCCACGTGCGCAAAGTAGAGTCCGTCCAGACGCGAAGCATCCATACCGGGGCCAGCCTAGCGGCGTCTTCCTGCTCTTACCCGTACCCGTGCCGTGGCCGGCTCCCGCTACGGAGGTTTACAAATCCGGAGAAGCTTGCTAAGGCAGCGCCGCTCGTCCCACTTACGGGCGAGACGAGGCGTGCTGAAGCGTCTGCGAACCCGCCGCAGGCGGCCAACCACTCGGAATCGCAGGCGTTGCGGTCACAGCGAGTGAGCGCAACGTCCAAACGAAACCGTCGAGGTTCGCATGAAGTCCATCACGTACAGCCGCGCGATCCACCGTTCGATTCGAGTCCTAGTTGCGACGGTCGCTCTGCTGTTCCCGTCCCTCCTCAGCATTTCGGCGTTTGCGACTGGTGCGCTCACGCCCACCCACCACGGCTCCAGCGAGGACTCCCTCGTCGTCCCCGCCGAGCTGGATACGCAGCAGTTCTTCGGCATCGAGGCCAGCAAGCTGCTGATGCTCGGGCTGATCGTGTGCGCCTTCGGCGTGCTCTTCGGCCTGGTCGTCTACATGCAGCTCAAGAACGCTCCCGTTCATCGAGCGATGAAGGAGGTGTCGGAGCTCATCTTCGAGACCTGCAAGACCTACCTCGTCACACAAGCCAAATTCCTCGGGGTGCTCTGGGTCTTCATCGGAGCGGTCATCGTCGTCTATTACGGCGTGCTCAAGGGGGAGTCGGCGAGCATCGTCTTGCTGATCCTCATCTTCAGCATCGTCGGCATCGCAGGGAGCGCCACCGTCGCCCTCTTCGGTATCCGCGTGAACACGTTCGCGAACAGCCGCACGGCCTTCGCGAGCCTTCGAGGCAAGCCGTACCTCGTCTACGCAATCCCGCTCAAGGCGGGCATGAGCATCGGCATGCTGCTCATCAGCATCGAGCTCGCGTTCATGCTCTGCATCCTGACGCTCGTCCCCCACGAGTACGCCGGCAAGTGCTTCATCGGCTTCGCGATCGGCGAGTCGCTCGGAGCCGCGGCGCTTCGCGTCGCGGGCGGCATCTTCACGAAGATCGCCGACATCGGCTCGGATCTCATGAAGATCGTCTTCAAGATCAAGGAAGACGACGCGCGCAACCCCGGCGTCATCGCCGACTGCACGGGGGACAACGCGGGCGACTCGGTAGGTCCGAGCGCCGACGGATTCGAGACGTACGGAGTGACCGGCGTCGCCCTCATCGTCTTCATCCTTCTGGCGGTCAACGATCACGTCGTCCAGGTGGAGCTCCTGACCTGGATTTTCGTGATGCGCATCCTGATGATCATCTCGAGCGGCATCAGTTACTTCGTCAACGAGGCCATCACCAAGGCGCGGTACGGGGATGCCGACAAGCTGAACTTCGAGGCGCCGCTCACGCAGCTGGTCTGGATCACGTCGATCGTGTCGATCGTATTCACGTTCGCGGCGTCGTACGCGCTCATCCCCGACCTGAGCGGTGACAGTTCGCAGTGGTGGAAGCTCAGCACGATCATCACCTGCGGCACGCTTGCGGGCGCGATCATCCCCGAGCTCGTCAAGGTCTTCACCTCGACCGAGAGCGCCCACGTCCAAGAAGTCGTCACTTCGTCGCGCGAGGGTGGGCCGTCGCTGAACATTCTCTCCGGCCTCACCGCGGGAAACTTCAGCGCCTTCTGGTTGGGCATGACGATGATGGCCCTGATGGGCGTCGCGTACTTCGTGAGCGGGATGGGGCTCGCCGCGACCATGACGGTCAGCTCGACGGACGTCTCGCCGGTGTTCGCCTTCGGCCTGGTCGCCTTCGGGTTCCTCGGCATGGGACCGGTCACGCTCGCCGTCGACTCGTACGGTCCGGTCACCGACAACGCGCAGAGCGTCTACGAGCTCA
>CAZVPE010000212.1:0-10342 GCA_964628155.1 uncultured Polyangiaceae bacterium
TCGAATGTCGCAAAAGGCAGATCGGCTCGGTCGACGGCCGGGGGAGGTGGCTGTGCTCGGCGCGCGCTTCGCTCGAGCGTCGATTGGATGCGCGCGCGCAGGTCGTCCAAGACGCGATTCCGGTCGCTCGCACTGTCTTTCTCGAGCTTTGCGGGGTCCCGAGCCGGCCCCGCGGAGTCGAGCCTAGAGAGTCTGCTGAGGAGCGACACGGCCCCTGGAACAGTACATTAGTTCAGTGCGGGCAACCAGCGCTCTACGGATCCCGTCCATGCGTGCGCGGTACGAAGCAGCCCCGCCTCCCTACTCGACGACCGGGTCGGCGGCCACGAGCGCGGCGTCGAGCATGTCGCGCATCCCCATGGCAAGCGTCCGCGGCAGCGACTGCGTCGAGAAGAAGGCGACATCGGTAATCTCGAGAGGATTGGACGGAGCGCGCACGGGGGGTTCGACCCGGCACTCGACGACGATCGTCACGGCGTGAAAGCGTCGGTCGCGTTCGGGGCGCGAGAAGACGCCGACCAGACGAACGATTTCGCACCGGTCGATGCCCGCTTCTTCGGCGACTTCGCGCATGATACAAGCGCGCAGGGTCTCGCCCCATTCGAGCGTTCCTCCCGCCAGCGCCCACTCGCCGACGTCGGCGCGCCGGACGAGGAGCCACTTTCCGTCCGAGGTGCGCGCTGCCGCGACGACGCCCACCACGGGCCGACGCAAGACGTGGCGCGCAATCTCTTTGACCACCGAGAAGACGCCCTTCGGGATAGCGAAGCGCATGAGCTGCAGGCTATACCAGGCTTCGGACCAGGGGCCCGGCCGCACATGGTGGCGCGCACTATCGCGCGCTGCTTTGCAGCCCGCAAACGTTGGTCCCCAGAGACACTCGCAATGCCTAGCCTGCGGCGCTTCACCGTCGTCCCGCGCCTTCCCCCGGGAATCGAACGTCTTCGCGAGATTGCTTACAACCTTTGGTGGGCGTGGGCTCCCGTGGCCCATGAGCTCTTCGTTCGAATCGATCCCGACCTGTGGGACACAGTCCATGGCAACCCGATCGAGCTTCTCGCGCTCGTCGATCAGGCTCGCCTCGACGAGCTTGCGGGCGACGACGCGTTCACGAGCCACCTCGAGGCAGCCTGGCAAACGTTGCAGCGTTACATGCAGCGCGAGGGCTGGTTCAGCAAGACATTCCCCGACGCCGCCGGCGCACGCATCGCCTATTTCTCGATGGAGTACGGCCTCCACGAGTGCCTTCCGATCTATTCCGGCGGCCTGGGCGTGCTCGCGGGCGATCACCTGAAGACGGCCAGCGATCTCGGGCTGCCTCTCGTCGGCGTCGGACTCGCCTACGCCGAAGGATACTTTCGCCAAGTGCTCAACACCGACGGTTGGCAGGGGGAGCGCTATCCCATCAACGACTGGCATCGTTTGCCGGTGCTCCCGGTGCTGGACGGTACGGGAAAGCGCCTCGTCATCCACGTTCAGTATCCCCACGGGGTGGTGTTCGCTCAGCTCTGGCGCGTGCAGGTCGGGCGTGTGGTGCTGCTCCTGCTCGACGCGAACGTCGACGACAACGCTCCCGCCGATCGATCCATCACCGGGCCGCTCTACGGGGGCGACCAAGAGTTTCGCGTTCGGCAAGAAATCATGCTCGGCATCGGCGGAATCCACGCCCTCGAGGCGATGGGACTCTCGCCGACCGTGTGCCACATGAACGAAGGGCACTCGGCCTTCCTCACGATCGAACGCATCCGGCGCACGATGCGCGACCGCGGCGTGTCGTTCTCGGTCGCGAGCGAAGCCAACAGCGCAGGCAGCATTTTCACCACGCACACCCCCGTGCCTGCCGGAAACGACACGTTCGAGCCAAGCCTGGTGAGGCGATACCTCGAACCATACCGCGCGGCGCTCGGCATCTCCGACGGCGAGCTTCTCGCCCTCGGACGGGTGAACCCGCAAGATTACGGCGCACCGTTTTCGATGCCGGTGCTCGCGATGCGCGCGGCTGATCACTACAACGGCGTCAGCGAGCTTCACGGGCAGGTGTCCCGCACGATGTGGCGTGGCCTCTGGCCGGACCTGCCCACGCACGAGATCCCCATCGACTACGTGACCAACGGGGTACATATGGCCTCTTGGGTCGCTTCCGAGATGGGAGCCCTATTCACCCGCTATCTCGGCCCGCGGTGGACCGAGCACTGCGACGATCCCGAATTGTGGGAGCGCGCCTACGAGATCCCGGACGCCGAGCTCTGGCACGTGCACGAGCACCGCCGCCACCGACTTGTCCAGCACGCGCGTCGCTGGCTTCGCGGCGGCGCGGAACGACGCGGCGCCGGGCTCGAAGAACTGACGCTCTGCGACGAGGTGCTCGACCCCCAGGCGCTGACCATCGGATTTGCGCGACGTTTCGCCACCTACAAGCGAGCGACGCTGCTTTTCAGCGATTTGGCGCGAGTGAAGAAGCTGCTCGCCAATCCCGAGCGACCCGTGCAGCTCGTTTTCGCGGGAAAGGCGCATCCGCAGGACAAAGGCGGCAAGGAGCTCATCCGCTCGCTCATCCACGCGAGCCGCGACGCCGGCTTGCGCGGGCGCGTCGTCTTTCTCGAGGACTACGACATGCGCATCGCCCGCGCGCTCGTGAGCGGCGTCGACGTATGGCTCAACACGCCGCGCCGACCCCACGAAGCGAGCGGCACCAGCGGCATGAAGGCCGCTGCGCACGGCGCGCTCAACGTGAGCGTGCTCGACGGCTGGTTTGCCGAGGCGTGGAACGCCCACGGCTGGGAAGTCGGTTGGGCGATCGGTCGCGGCGAGGAGTATCCGGACGCGAGCGGCGACGCGCGCGAGGCGGAGCTCCTCTACGACGTACTCGAGCACGAAGTCGTGCCCCTCTTCTACGCACGCGACGGGATGGGACGACTGCCGCGCGGGTGGATTCGCAGAATGAAGAACTCGATTGCCAAGCTCGTGCCCAAGTTCAACACCGCGCGCATGGTGCGCGAGTACGCATCGCGGTTCTACGTCCCGGCAATCAAGCTGACGCACAAGCTGGCGGAGGGCGACCTCTCGGCGGCCAAGTCGCTCACCGCGTGGAAGGATCGCGTGAGGGGCGCATGGCAGTGGGTGGCGGTCAAGGACGTCCGCGTCGAATCGGCCGACGAAGTGGCGGTCGGAGAGCCGGTTCGTGTGTCGGCGACCGTGGAGCTCGGGTCTCTCACGCCAGCGGACGTAGCCGTCGAACTTTATCATGGGCCGACGAACGGAGGCCACGAGATTGACCGCGGTCGAATCGTGCGAATGCGGCCGATCGAGCGGGTCGGCGACGGCGCCTGGCAGTTCGCAGGCGAGATCCCGACCAGTCAGAGCGGGGCTCATGCCTTCGCCGCGAGAGTCGTGCCCTACAACGACGCGATGACACACCGCTACGAAACATCGCTCATTCGCTGGGCGTGAGAAGGATTCGACCGGGGCCGCCGTTTTGACGTCCCATCGGGCGACCGCCGCGGCCTCGGCGGCGCGGGCGTGATGGGAAGCGAGTCGGTCAGGGGCCCTCGCTCGTGCTACCAAGCAAGCCATCGAGACCATCATGCGCGGCTTGGTCGATCTCCATTGCCATTGGATCGCCGCGATCGACGACGGCGCACGGACTCCCGACGAAGGGCTGTCGATGCTTCGTGGGCTACGCGAGATCGGTTTCGACGAGGTCGTCGCGACGCCGCATATGCGACCTGGGATGTTCGACAACGACAGGGCGGGCCTCGAACGTGCATTCGAGGCAATGCAACAGAGCCTCTCGACGGCCTCGGCGACCCTTCCTACCGTGCACCTAGCGAGCGAACACTTCTTCGACGACGTCGTCTTCGGTCGCTTGATGCGGGGCGAAGCGCTCCCCTACCCCGGCGGCCGAAGCGTTCTGGTCGAGTTTGGACCGTCCGCGTTCCCGCTTCAGGTGCAGCACCGGATGTTCGACCTGAAGCGAGCCGGACTCGTTTGCGTTCTCGCCCATCCAGAGCGATACGAGCCGGTGTGGCGGGACGACGCGTGCCTCGACCCGCTGCTGGACGCCGGGGCCCTGTTGCTCCTGGACGTGTGCGCCCTCCTCGGCAAATACGGGCGAGCGCCCCAGAGGGCCGCCGAGAAACTGCTCGAGGAAGACGCCTACGAAGCCGCCTGCTCCGATGCGCACCGGCCCAGCGACGTCGACCACGTCGCCAAGGCGATCGAGCGACTCGTCGCGCTCGTCGGACCGGATGAGGCGAGACGTTTGCTTGCGGACGGACCGCGAACCATCGTGGGTGGACAATCATGAGCGAACGAATCGGAATCATCGGCCTTGGTTACGTCGGGCTCCCCGTTGCGCTTGCATTCGCGCGCAAATTCCCAGGCGCCGTGGGGTTCGACCTGCATCTCGCGAAGGTCGAAGAGCTCAAGCGGGGTCACGACCGCAATCACGAGCAGGCTCCCGAGGTGCTGCGGGCGACCAGTCTGAAGATGACCAGCGATCCGGCCGACCTGAAGGGCTGCACGTTCTTCGTGGTTGCCGTTCCTACGCCGGTCGACAAGAACAACGTGCCTGACCTGAGCCCGGTCGAGCGCGCGAGCGAGACCGTGGGACGCGTGCTCTCCAAGGGGGCGGTCGTCGTCTACGAGTCGACGGTCTACCCCGGCGTGACCGAAGACGTATGCGGGCCAATTCTCGAGAGGGTGAGCGGATTGAAGCGTGGTGCCGACTTCAAGCTCGGCTATTCCCCCGAACGCATCAATCCCGGCGACAAGGAGCACTCGCTCGAGAAGATCACCAAGGTCGTGAGCGCGGAGGACGCCGAGTCTCTCGACCGTGTCGCCTCCGCTTACGGAGCAATCATCGATGCAGGCGTACACCGAGCGACGAGCATCAAGGTCGCCGAAGCGGCGAAGGTGATCGAGAACACGCAGCGCGATTTGAACATCGCGCTCATGAACGAACTCGCAATCATCTTCGACCGAATGGGGATTCGAACCAGCGACGTGCTTGCCGCCGCAAGCACCAAATGGAACTTTCTGCGATTCAAGCCGGGCCTGGTCGGTGGCCACTGCATCGGGGTCGACCCGTACTACCTGACCATGAAGGCGCAGCAGCTCGGCTACCAGCCCGAGGTGATCCTCGCAGGCCGCCGGATCAACAACAACATGGGATCGTACGTCGCAGCTCGCGCCGTCAAGCTGCTCATCGACGCCGACATAACCGTGAAGAACGCGCGCGTCGGAGTGCTCGGTCTTTCGTTCAAAGAAGACTGCAACGACATCCGGAACAGCAAGGTGCCCGACATCTTGCGCGAGCTCCGGCAGTTTGGCATCGATGCGCTGGTCCACGACCCGATTGCCAACCCGCAGGAAGCGATGCGCGAGTACGGTACGAAGCTCGTGCCTATCGAGGAGTTGGGCGGCCTCGATGCGCTCATTTTTGCGGTGAGCCACAAATGGTACCTGAACCTTGGTCAACCGCGGCTCCTCTCCATGGTGCGAGATGGGGGAATCGTGCTCGACATAAAGAGCGTCCTAGACCCACTCCGCATCGATCGACCGGTCCGTTACTGGAGTTTGTAAGGCGTTCGGACCTCCGGACATGCCCCATCGCGTGCTATAGGCACGTGGGCCGTGACCTCACGACCCATCCCCGACTCTTCCTTGTCCGCGGCCTCGCCGGCGCCCCCTCGCACGTTCATCCGGCGTCACGCCCTCGCCCTCGCGGCGTCCGTCGTCATCACCGGGGTGCTCTATTACACCATCCGAAAGGGCGGTCTGAAGTTCGTACCGGAAGGGGGCGACTTCAAGAGCGTTCAGTGGTGGCTTCTGCCGCTCTACGTACCGCTATATTTCGCGATGGCCTGGTTTCGCAGCGTGCGCTGGCGCTTTCTCCTGCGCTCGATCGCGGAGGTCCCCAAGCGGCGCCTATTCGCCGTTTCGTGCGTGGGGTTCGGGGCGATCCTGGTGATGCCGTTCCGAATCGGCGAGATCGTTCGCCCGTACATGATCCGGACGAAGCCGAGTCAGCGTCGTGGCGGCTCACGAGACATCACGCTAACGGCGGCGACGAGCTCGGTCGTCGCCGAGCGCATCATCGACGGTCTCTACCTGAGCATCGTGCTCGCGATTGCGCTCGTCTTCGTCCCCACGGTGCACCCATTGCCCGACAAGGTCGTCGGGATCCCCGTGACGGTCGCGCACGTGCGCATGAGCGGATACGCCATGCTGGGGCTCTTCTGTGCTCTCTTCGCAACGACGGCGGTCTTCTACTTCGCGCGATCCTGGGCCCACCGAACGACCCTCGCCGTCTTCGGCAAAGTCTCCGTCAATCTCGCAAATAAGCTCGCCACGATACCGGAGAAGGCCGCAGACGGACTACACGTTTTCGGTCGCGCCAACGACGCGCTCGGCTTTTTCTTCGAAACCACCCTCTATTGGGGCTTCAACGTGCTCGGGATGTGGGGGCTGGCGTGGGCCTGCGGCGTCGTGCACGTCGATGGCTCGTCCCCCACCTTTGGCGAAGCCTGCGGGCTGATGGGTATGCTCGGGTGCGCAATCCTCATCCCCGGCCCTCCCGGTCTCCTCGGTGTTTTTCAGGCGGGGCTCTATGCGGGCATGACCATGTACTACCCGACGAACGTCGTAATCGGCGCAGGGGCGGCCTACGTGTTCTTGCTCTACGCGCTCCAGGTCGTGCTTCAGCTGGGGTTCGCGGTCTGGGGACTCTACGACCAAGGCGAGGGGCGAGGCCTTCGAGGGGGACTGCGGGCGCTCGAAGAGGCCGAGGGGATTGTCAGCGCCCCCGCCGACGCCGCCTGACGGGCCTTCTCGGCACGGAACGCCGCGGGGTTCAGAAACTTGGCCCATGCCCGTGCGCTTCGATAAGCGCATGAGGCATGCATTCCGCACGGGCCTCGGGCGTCGGGCTTGCTGTCGCACTTGCGTTCGCGGTGGTCGTCGCGAGAGCGAAGTCGACCTACGAGTCACCGTATGGCTACGAACGCACGTGGAACGCGGCGGTGCGTTTGGTGCGGGTCGACAATGGCTGGAAGGTGAGCGAGAAGGACGACGCCGGTGGCTATATCCTCTTCGAGTACAGGTCCCCGGAGAGCGGAAAGGCCACTCCCGGCTCGATTGAGCTCGTCCGCCGGCCGGGCGCCGACGGGCCCGTGACCGTTCTGGCCCAGCTGCCTCGAATGCCTCACTATCACGAGCAGGTGCTGCTCGACGCGCTCGCCGCCAAAATGCGGGGCGAATACGGCGACGCCCCGGCGCACACGAGGCCCCCGGCCCCCCCCCCGCCCGATGCTGGCGCCGACGGCGCCGAGAACTGACGGCGACTGTGCCTACCTCTCGACGATGGGCGTCTCGCCTGTTTCGGCGTCGTGAGCGGCTCCGCAGCATCGAAACCCAATCTGGTAGTATCGAAAGGTCTCGTCGTGCGCTGTCGTCATGGGTCGGCACCGCGTGCGAACCGGCCCCCAGTAGCCGCCTTTTAGTCCACTCCGGAACGGCTTACCCGCCTGCGACTCGTTGACCACCCACTCGTCGACGTTTCCGACCATGTCGTGCACGCCGTAAGGACTGACACAACTTTTGCGATACCCGCTCGGCTCGCGCTGGTCGAGGCGAGCGAGCTCCCCGTCCTGGGTCTTCGATTCGAAGATCTTCTCTGGGTGCGGCCAAATGTACGGCTTGTCGATGTTGCACGCGCGGTCGTCGCGAACGTAGCCGTCGCCGTACGGATAGGGCTTTCGCTCGGGACCCTCGCACGCAAGCGTCCACTCCGTATCGGAGCACAACCGCTTGCCGATGCCCTCGCAGGAGGCCTTCGCTTCGGTCCAGCTGGCCATGTACTGCGGTAGCGTGCCGGCTTTGTTCGGCCACTCATATCGATCGACGCAAAAGCGCTTGTGCTGAGTCGGCATCGGGCAGCTGCCGACCGCGGACGCGCGGTCGAACTGGGCGCATTGCAACTTCGTTTCGGGATCGAGCCAGCGAAGGCACGTTTGAGCAACGCTAGGGCAGTAGTCTCCTTCGACGGCGACCATGTCGGGGGGACATTCGTCTTCGCTCGGCGTCGCGGTCGGCGGGGCGACCGGTCGCCTGAAACTGCCGAACAGGGCCGCCGTCGCGTGATTTGCACGCGACGGCAGAGGCTCCTCGGAACCGGTCGTCGACTGCGTCGGCAAGAGCTCCAGACCGTGCGCAGCTACGCTCGGAGACCAAACCCCTGCCTGCCGAATATCCGACTGCCCGCTTCGCCCCGCGGCCCGCGAATGGGCGCTGACGGTGCCCACTGCCGTCACCGTGAGAAACCCTCCGAATACGACCAATGCCCGACTGCGACGCATGAAATACCTGCCGCGCGCGTGCGTGGCACACGCGCATACCGTTCGGCCCCCGTCCTCCGGCACCTTCGGTTCGGCGCGTCAAAGGACTTCGGGGTCGTTCTTCTCTATCCGATGGGCCCCGCAGGGAGCCCGCAATGCACTGAAGCAAACAGTGCGCCGATCATTCGGCGCCGTCGCCGACCGAGCGATACGGCAAGAGATCGGGAGAAAATGCCGATTGGCCGTCTCGCCTGGAGAGGCCATTGGTTGCGGCGCGCTGCGCCATTTTGCGGGCGCCGCAGCGAGGCCGACTCCGCTGTCAGAGAAGCGACGTATGCATCAACGCGAACAAAGGATGGCGAAGGCCGCTACGCGCGAAACGGTCTCCTCCCGCGCGACCTCGTCGATTGACGCGCCTTCCGTGAAGCAGCCGCGCGTGCACGAACCGAGGACCGCGTGCGCGCTGCAATCGACGACGAACCCATTGGCGCACCGGTAGAGCTGGCCCTCCTCGCAGGTGGCCGCCGGCGGTCCCGCGTCGTCCGCAGACTGCCCTCGCATCCGGGAAGCGGTGGCGGTCGGGTCCGGCAAGCACAATTGCCTGGTGGCTTGCGACCGGTCCATCACGACTTCGAGCCCGTCCGCCACGCAGCCGCGTGCGCAGTCTCCGACACGGTCCCACGGGCACGAGCATGCCGTCTCCGGTCCGCGGCAGGGCTGACCGATGCGCGCCAGTCGCGAAGTCTCCACCGTCCCCTCGGTGCAGCGAGCGATCCCGTCCGGACAGTCGATCCCGGCGACCGGGACGTGCCCCGGTGTGCTCGTCGCGGTCGGCCCCCCTACCCCATGGTCGCGCAGCCAACTCCGCGCGCAGCCACGCTCGCATCCGAGAGACCCCAAGGCGAGGAGCACGACGGTGCGCTGCAGCCCACCGGCCAAGCCCGCCCTTCTATCATCGCGCTCGGAAATCGGTCAGCTCTCGATGAAGCTCTTGAGCTGCTTGCTGCGCGACGGGTGACGCAGCTTGCGCAAGGCCTTCGCCTCGATCTGCCGGATTCGTTCGCGCGTCACTTCGAAGTCTTGTCCCACCTCTTCCAGAGTGTGGTCGCTCTTCTCACCAATTCCAAAACGCATCCTCAACACTTTTTCTTCGCGCGGAGTCAGCGTCTTCAGCACCTTACGCGTCTGCTCGGCGAGGTTCATGTTGATGACGGCTTCGGCGGGCGACACGACGCTCTTGTCTTCGATGAAGTCGCCGAGGTGCGAGTCTTCCTCTTCGCCGATCGGAGTCTCGAGGCTGATCGGCTCTTTCGCGATCTTGAGCACCTTTCGAACTTTGTCGAGCGGCAGCTCCATCTTTTCGGCGATCTCCTCGGGAGTCGGCTCGCGGCCGTACTCTTGCACGAGGTATCGGCTGGTTCGGATGAGTTTGTTGATCGTTTCGATCATGTGGACCGGGATGCGAATGGTGCGCGCCTGATCGGCGATGGCGCGCGTGATGGCCTGCCGGATCCACCAGGTCGCGTACGTCGAAAACTTGTAGCCGCGCTTGTACTCGAACTTGTCGACCGCCTTCATGAGGCCGATGTTTCCCTCCTGAATCAGGTCGAGAAACTGAAGTCCACGGTTCGTGTACTTTTTGGCGATGCTGACGACCAAACGCAAGTTCGCCTCGACGAGCTCCGCTTTCGCCTTGTCGGCAATACGCTCGCCTTCCCGGATATCTTCGTAGCTTCCGCGCAGCTCTTTCAGATCCAGCTGCAGCTCTTCTTCCACTTTCTTGAGATTCTTTTGAGCGGCCGAGTGGGCTCCGAGCACGTCGTCGGGCGAGATTCCGTACTTGCGCCGGTACTTGCGCTCCGCGTTCACGTCGGCTCGCGACTGGCGCGCTTCCTTACGAAGCTGGTCGACCTCGACTCCCGCGCGCTTCGCCAAGTCGAGGATGCTGCTTTCGGCGCGCTCGATCTTCTGGATGAGCGAGCGGAGCTTCACGACGACCTTGTCGA
>CAZVPE010000213.1:0-10303 GCA_964628155.1 uncultured Polyangiaceae bacterium
CGACAAACGCGACCAGAACACCCGCTTCGACCCTCAACTCAGGTGATGCTGCTCACATTGTGACGCCGCCTCGGTGTTCGCCTTCCCCTAAGGCCTCGGCGCCGGCGGCCGAGGTGCAAGAGGCAGACCTATACTTTCTTCAGGAATTCGTCGACCTCGCGTTCAGCTTGATCCTTCTGATAACCGTAGTGACGACGGATCTTGGCTACTAGTTCATCCCATTTGCCGCCGATGACCGTCAGGTCGTCGTCGGTGAGCTTTCCCCACTTAGACTTAACTTTACCGCGGACCTGCTCCCAGTCGGCTTTCACGTGTTCCCAGTTCATTTGGTTCTCCCTGGTAGCTGGCAAAGCCAGGCAGTCGAATTTCTGCAACCCGCAAGCCACGGGCCAACGCCCCAAGACCAGGCCGTCCGACAATCTCTGCCCCTTGACCGACCCATTCCGGAACAGGGGCTGTCAGTCGATCGCTCGCTTTCTGCGCGTGCCCACCTTCGAGGGGGACGACCAGAAACACTCCGATGCATCTTGACCCAATTCGAAGCCGCGCATGCGCAAGGTGTCACAGCCCGCCCGACACCCGCAAGGGCGTCCACCATCTCGCCATAATAGTGCCCGGGGCGGCGGTCATCGTACTTCGCCGAGTCACCGCGGGACGGGTTGGCAGAACAAGACGCCGTCGCCGTCGAGACCTTCCCACGCTCTCCGCCGCAATCCTTCTGACCGCGACCGCGCCGCCGAAGGTACTCGATGATCACGCCATGGCCACCAGGTCGACGCGCCTTTGGCGCGACGCATGCTTGTAGGGATTGTCATGAACACAACTCGAACCGGGGCACTCTCACTCTCACTTCTCGCAGCAGGATTCCTCTCCGCGTGCGACCACACCGATAGACGCGATGCCGTGGCGCCCGGCACCAACGTTGTGGAAGGAACGCAGGTCGGTGCGACAAACGGCCAGGCCTCCGCCGCCGACGCCGAGATCGTTCAAGAGCTGGCCGCAGCCCGCTGCGACCGTGAACGCTCGTGCAACAACGTGGGTGGCGGGCAAAAATACGCCTCGGCGAACGTCTGCATGGAGCAAATGCGCGGGAGTATCGCAAATGACCTGAACACGTACAATTGTCCGCGTGGCATCGACCGAGCCGAAGTCGACCATTGTGTTGCGGCGATAAAAAACGAGGAGTGCAGTCACCCGCTCGACACGATCACGCGAATGGAAAAGTGCAGAACAGCGCGAATGTGCGTGAAGTAGAGTGCCGTCTCATCGCGGTCGTAACTGGAGTGTGTCGGGAGCGGAACCCACTCCGATGGATCGGAGCTTGTCCGGCGCCTGGAGGGTTACCATCCATCGCGCGACGCGGACGCAGCGATATCATCTTGGCGACGAACACCGTCGAAGCGCGCACCCATGAGGGCGCGCGCCGTCTCGGCGGCCGTTCTGCTTTCGATCGCCGTCGGAAAAGCGAGTCTCGCGGATCCGTTGAACTCCAGTGACCGCCCAGTCGACGCCGGAGCTTCAGGCGAGCGTGGACCCCACAACGAGTTCAATCTCGTTCCGGTCGGTGGCGGGACTACGGACATTGGTATCGGCGGTGGCTATTTCCTGGGATTCGACGCTGTGGCGCCCGGGAAGGCACCCTATGTTTGGAACTTGGAGTCCGCAGGGTTCATTACGTTTGCGGAGCGCCCCGGCGTCGGTCTGGTCGTGCCTTACCAAGACGCGTACGTTGCTCTAACCGTCCCGCGCCTACTTGTTCCGACGCTGGAATTCATGCTCCGCGCGGAATATAGTTGGGAAACCACCCTCGGATATTATGGTCTTGGAGACGCGTCGTTATCCTCGATTCCCGCGGGCGCGACGAACAGGTACTTCGAATACGGTCGTCTCCACCCCGAACTTTATCTTCAGCTTCGCTGTCGGATCGTCGATCACGTAATCGCGCGAACCGGAGTGCGGTACATTCGGAACTGGCTCCAGATCGCGAGCAACTCCAAGCTTCAGGAAGACCTCTCAGCGGGCAGCCCCGAAGTGAAGTCGCTTTTGGGATCCACCGGGACGAGTAACGTGGCTCTATTCGACTACGGCCTACAGTTCGACAATCGAGACAGTATGGTCTCTGCGCATTCGGGCATGTTCGACGCGCTCGACGTCCAGGTGAGCCCGGGTAATACGTCCTGGGCGCCCTACAGGTACATCGAGACTACCGTGGATATGCGTCTTTTTGTCCCGATCTGGGCACCGCGGATCATTCTCGCGGGCCGCCTGGTCGGCGACCTCTTGTATGGGGAGCCCCCGTTTTACGAGCTCGCGCGATTCGAAGACACGTATGCGATCGGCGGTCTCAACGGAGTGCGCGGCGTTCCGGCCCAGCGCTATTACGGAAAAGTCAAGGTGCTCGGGAACCTCGAGTTGAGGACCGAGCTCGCAACGTTTCACGCCCTGGGCAAGCCCGTGACCTTCGGAGTGACGGCATTCCTTGATGGGGGACGAGTTTGGGCTGATACGAGTATACATCCCGAACTAGACGGTAGCGGCGCGGGACTGAAATACGGAGCGGGGGGTGGCTTGCGCTTCCAATCCGGCTCCGCCTTCGTACTTCGAGCGGACGTGGCCTGGTCGCCGGATGCGACGCCCATAGCGGGATACGTCGCCGCAGGACAGATGTTCTGACGGGAGGTTGTCGCGCCCCATGCCTACCACTTGCGGCACGACGACGTCTCGGCCGTCGCTAAAAGGTTGGTCCCTAAGGGGCAAAAGCCGCCAGCGCGTTCAGTCGCGGCTGTTCAACGTACCGACGGTAGCCTCCGCGTCGCGAGCCGACGCTCTCGAGCGATTCCCCATGGGCAGAATCTCCGGCTCGTCGTAGGGGTTCGTGTCGGGCGCGGGCACGGCATTGGGCTCGATTCGAACCACTGTGATTGGTTTCGGTGGAGCTACGACGGGCCGGCGAAAGAGCAGGCTTGGAGCGCGCTTCGGTTCGGGCAGCGGGGAGGGCGCGCCCGCGTCCACCACGGAGACCGCCGTCAAGATGAGTGGCGCAATTGGTGCGGGCGTCGGACTCTGCGTCGGCGATGCGGGGGGAATGTCCTCAGGGGGCCCTTTCAACGGCGACATATACGACGGATTCGAACCAAGGTCCGTCGTCGTTGTTCGGCCGTGCGGGTCTTTCGCATGCACCGAGGAATACGCCAAGAGGAACGCTCCTAAGCCCAGCCCTGAAAGCATAAGCAATGAGCGTAAGACGATGGTCGCGGATGCCGCCCCCGTTGGCAATGAAATGGGATCGTCGGCGAACTGGTTCATTGGTTCTGAAGATGATGGGGGCGGCGGGGGTATAAAGAAACCGCGCGGGGGAGACTGGTTCATCATGATTTCAGCGGTTCAGTGCGAGAACTAGGCCATATGGCGCAGGCAGGGGGTGCGGCCCTTCCGTTGCAACGAAGGGCGATGCCCTGCTCGGAGGAGCCACGGGCCGAATTTGAACAGGCCCAGAAAGCAAGCCATGGGACTGGCGGAGGCCCCGCCGCGAGGGCGAAAGGTCCCGATAGCGGTACGGACGCTGCATTCAGCCGAGGGTCATGCTCTTTACGATCCTCCTTGTTGTCCTGGTTCTTCTTGCACTTGGCAGCATACCCGCGTGGCCTCACGCGAGAACGTGGGGCTATTACCCGAGCGGCGGGCTCGGGTTACTCGTGGTCATTCTTCTCGTCTTCCTCTTGTTCTCGCCGAATCATGTGTGGTGGTGATGTAGTGGCGCCCGCAAGAGCGCCACGATCGACGACGCTGGAGACGGGACGTCCCGCTGGCCGGCCGAGAGGGCGTCTTACTGGCGTTCTTTGACATGTCGGTGTGCGGGAGGCGCAACTTTGACATTGCCGCCCGTTTCTTCGATTTGTCCCTCGGGTCGACGACCGCTTCCCGGGACGCGATTGCGACTGACAACGGCGCGGGTGCGTCGAGGGCCGCGCCCCTGCGGTCGCGCCAGGGATCGGTCGCTCGCTCGCACGACCACCCAGGCCGAGAACGTCGCCCCGAACGGCGTCTTCACCAAGCAGCCCAGACGCCAGTACGATCGATCTCGCCGCAGGACCCACTCACCGTCAACCCGTGCGTCCGCTTGAGGCGGTCTGGGTGGAATTCGTACACCCGGTTCACGCGATTTCACGACGAGATTCGACGCGTCCAGGCGGAGGCGGGAACTCCAATGGAACGAGCGCGCTCTGAGAGCCTTCGTTCTTCCTCCGTTGGACCCGGTTCCGCTTGCGAAGCACGCTACCGGCCGCGGGCCGGTCATCAAAGTGGGGGTGCACGTGGGGGCGACGTGGAGGTGGTTCGAGCCACGCAGGTCCGAGTGAACCTCGGCGGGCAAGTCAACGTGGGGTCTTGACCGAACGGCCCAGGTCACCGGCCAGATCCAGCTCAAGCGGGGAGGATGCTCGATGTGTTAGGGGGGGACCTTTCTCGTCGAGAGCGGCGTCGTCACTTTCGTCGGCAAAGACCCCGCCAATCCGGAGGTGGTCGTCAAGCTTCATGGAGAACGCCGGACGCGACCGTGGTTTACGCGACCTTCATGGGGCCCTGAAGACCGGCAAGGTCACGCTCTCCTCGGAGCCCAGTCTGCCCCAGCAGGAGATCGTGCAGCTGCCCATTTCGGAAGCTCGAGCGGAAAGCAAGCGCAGGCCCCATCGGATGCCGGGGCGAGCGCGCTCGGCGCAGTCGGTAGCCAGGCCGCCCAGCCTCGAACCCACACATGCTCAAGCAGCTCGGGCTGGGAGCGGTGACGGCCAACCAAGACACGACGGACGAACTCAAGGCCCGAAGTCGAAGTCCAGATCGCGAGGGACATCTCGGTTCAGCTCGCCGTCGTTCTTGGTCAGCCGCTGCCGGGTAAACGCCGCACCCTTTTGACGCTGGATTGGCGGTTCTTCTCGGACTGGTCCCTGGCCCTCGACGCTGGGCAATGCGGGAACGGCCATTTTCGACGTGCTCTGTGCGGCGCAAGTACAGGGGAGCGGTGCGCGAGCACTTTGAAGGAACGCCGGTGCCGCCTTCGCGAATTCGAGCGTTTCAATCCAGGAACGCGTTCCGGCGCGGGGTCTCGCCCAAATTGGTATGGTGATGTGCTCATCGTCTTACTGTGGCGCGCCTGCGTCGACTGTGGCGGAGGGGTCCAAGTCATTAGAACGCGGGTTCGCGACGAGTGCTCGCACGCTTGAGTCGTGCCTTTCGATAACGCAATGAGATGACGATCGAAG
The DNA here is from genome assembly GCA_964628155.1 of uncultured Polyangiaceae bacterium. Lineage (GTDB taxonomy): Bacteria > Myxococcota_A > Polyangia > Polyangiales > Polyangiaceae > Palsa-1150. The sequence continues at coordinate 5,259 of CAZVPE010000213.1, forward strand.
TCACCCGCAGGTCGGATTAAGACTCTTTTTTCACTGCGACCTCGCCCGAATCCTCTTCGCCCGACACACGCCCAGAAACCATCGGCGTGACGATGTTCGAACGACGTCGCCCGATGCTTGGGCATCATCGTTGCAGAGCAGGGAGCCCCACGAGGACATCATGCTAATTCGAGCAGGCTACCAGATCGCCCTGTACTGCCCGGCGGCCACTCCTTTGGTGGCATTGCTCAGCGTCCATCCGTCGCGCGCGAAGGACCTCCGTACGCCATACGAAATTCGCGATGGCCGCAATGGCCGGATGCAATCCTTCACGGATCAATTTGGCAACATCGTTACGCGGACGACGGCTCCGGCGGGAACACTCACGCTATCGACGGATTTTGTCATCGAGGACAGCGGCCTTCCTGACGCCGTCTGCCCCGACGCGCCCGAAGTTCCCGTCGACCGCCTTCCCGACGACACGCTGAAGTTCTTGATGCCCAGCCGCTATTGCGAGACCGATCGACTCAGCGAGTTGGCCTGGTCGCTCTTCGGTTCGACGCCACGCGGATGGGGGCGCGTCCAGTCGATCGTGCAATACGTCCACGAACACATCCGGTTCGGCTACGAGTATGCGTCCTCCACAAGGTCCGCCTGGGACGCGCTTCAAGACCGGGTCGGCGTATGCCGGGACTTCGCGCATCTTGCCGTTGCGCTCTGCCGCTGCATGAATATCCCGGCTCGGTATTGCACTGGGTATCTCGGCGACATCGGGGTGCCGCCGGCCGACTCACCCATGGACTTCAGCGCCTGGTTCGAGGCGTACCTGGGCGATAGTTGGTATACGTTCGACGCACGCCATAACATCCCCCGCATCGGGCGCGTGGTGATGGCGAAGGGGCGCGACGCTGCCGACGTCGCTATCACAACGACCTTCGGCCCTTCGAAGTTGGTCGGCTTCCAGGTCATTACCGACGAAGTATTGACGTCACGCTTCCAGTCTCGTGAAGAGCTCGACTGTGCGTTTCCAAGTTTTGCGGTGACCCCTCAGCCGCAGGCGTAGGTTTCGACCTGCCAGGCTCTTCCCTCGCATTCCGGTATATTTCGAGGCATCGCTCTATATTCATACGAAGAGCGCGCGCCTCGCGTTCTGTAATCTAATACCGAAAAAGGGTTATCTCATGAACCAGAAATCGAACGTCTTGTCCGGCACTTCCACGGCTCCGGGATCGTCGCAAATGGGCCCGCATGGCCACCCCGTGCTGGACATGAATGACAGTGCTGCCGCGGGCATTCGTGACCTCGGCGATGAGGTCAAACACATCGCCGACGATGTCGCCGGCGAGGCGCGCAAGACGGCGGAGATCCAGCTCGCCGGTGGAAAGAGCCGGGCTGCGAAGGGGCTTGGAAGTGTTGCAGAAGCCCTTCACACGACGGGAGCTCACCTCCGCGACCAAGACAAGAAGGAGCTCGCGGACTACGTGGTGCGTGCGGCGAGCCGAGTCGAAGCGGCCTCCAGCTATTTGCAGGACCGCACGATGGGACAAATCGTGGGGGATGTGGAGCGATTCGCTCGCCGAGAGCCCGCCCTCTTTTTGGGCGGCGCATTCGCGATTGGACTGGTTGCCGGTCGCTTCCTGAAGAGTTCTCGACCGGAGCAAGTGCGAGTCAACGAAGACTCTCGGGCGCGCAGCGACCAGAGCCAAAGCTCGCGACGGCCATTCACTCTAGAGCAAGGCCATGGCCGACACGGCGATGACTCTCCCGATGCCCAACGAAGCGCGTCGTCCTCGCCGAATCAGTCGTCCTCGCCGAATCAGTCGTCCTCGCCGAATCAGTCGTCCTCGCCGAGTCAGTCGTCCTCGCCGAGTCAGTCGTCCTCGCCGAGTCAGTCGCCCTCGCCGAGTCAGTCGTCCTCGCCGAGCCAGGCGTCCTCGCCAAGCCAGGCGTCCTCGCCAAGCCAGAGGAGCCGAGTCGGCGGTGGCGAGTCGCCGAGTCCGCAACGGCCGCTCCCGTCCGGAAACGGCAACGGGCCCTCGTCGTCGGAGGCGCTGAAGACCAAAGCCGGAGCGGGTGCGAAGACGCCCGGTGCGCTGTGAGCATCGCCGAGAAGAGCACGGCGCCGTTGGGCGAGTTGCTGGGCGCGCTCGTCCGCGACGCGGGCGTCCTCGCCCGTCAAGAAGCCCAGCTCGCCTCGACCGAGATGACGCTCAAGGCGAGGAGCGTCGCCCGAAATGCCGCTCTCATCGGAGTGGGGAGCGCGCTGGTTCACGCAGGGTTCGTTGCATTGTGGATAGGGATCGCGATCGCTCTCGCACCGACGGTCCCGCTGTGGCTTTCGGCGCTCGTACTCGGCATCGTGGTCGCGGTCGCAGGATACGCTCTCGTACAGAAAGGGCTGAGCGCCCTTCGGAATCTTAACCCCGTGCCAGAACAAACCGTTCGAACTCTGGATGCCAACCTCGTCTGGGCGAAGGAGCAGATACGATGAGCTCTACCGAGCATACCGAGAAGGCCGAGTCGTCCGAAGCAGAGTCGGATCCAGGCGCGATTCGGCTCAAACACGGAATCGAGCAAACCCGGGCCGGCATGGCAGCGACGATCAGCGCTCTCGAAACTCGCTTGAGTCCGTCCGAGATTCGAGAAAAGGTCGGAGCGGAGTTGGAGCACGTGGAAGACCGAATTCGGGCGATCGCTCGTGAGCAATTGAGAGAAGCAAAGACGCTCGTGCAAGACGAGCTCCTCGAAGCAAAGACTCTTCTGCGTAGCGAAATGGACGACGCCGAAGAAAAATTGAAGAGGGGTCTCGCAGAGGCAAAAGAATCCTTCAAGAGCGGACTCATCGAGGCCAAGGAGTCAGTGAAAGAGGATCTTCGCGACGCTTTTGTCGACGCGAAGGGATCGCTTCGGGCGGCAACCATCGGAAGAGTCGAAGACCTGGCCACCACCCTAGGAGACAAGATGAACAACACGCGTGATACATTGGTCGACACTATCCGAAAAAACCCGGTCCCCGCCACCGTCGTAGGCGTCGGACTGGTTTGGCTACTGATGAACCGCAGTAAAGCAGAGGCGAGTCGGTCGCGCGCCGAGTGGGCCGGCGACCGGCCGGCCGGCGTCGTCGGCAATGTCGTTGGGGAGTTGGGCGGGGCCATCGCGAAGGCTGCTCATCAAACGACCGAAGCAACGGGCGGTGTGCTGCACCAAGCGACGGATGCTGCGGGTACTCTCTTGCATCAAGCGTCAACCGCCGCCGGTACGGCGCTGCATGGCGCTTCCGACCTTGCTGGCCGGATTGCGGCTCAGAGCTCTGACAAAGCGAAAGATTTGGCGCATCGAGCAAACGACCTGACCTCTCGATTCGCTCGTCAGGCGGGAGATGCCGCCACCTACGTGGCGGGTGGGGCACGAAAGGGAGTCGAGAGCGCAACGAAGAGTCTTCGCACCACGCTCCACGAGAACCCAATTGCGCTTGGCACCGCGTCATTGGCTTTTGGCACCGTCGTAGGATTTTCGCTCCCTCGGACGCGGGGGGAGGATGTCTTCATGGGCGGCGCTCGAGAGCGAGTGGTTCAACTCGCCGGAGAAGCAGCGCACGAAGCCGCTGCATCCGTCACGCACCTGGCGGAGCAGACGGTGGCAGGAGCAAAAAAGACGATGAGTGAAAGCAATCCGTCCAGGCAGTAAGCCGCCCCTCGTTGGTTTCAATGACTTATAGTCCCTTCCTTTCGTGCGCGAGAGCCCGCAGGTCTTTTCCATTGCGGCTCTCGGTGCACGCGCCTTTCATTCACGTAGCAACCCCATCGCGTTGCAGACGCTTCGGCGACTGCAGTCGTGCGCAAGAGGAGTCGTCATGAAATACGGACTAGCATGGTTATTGGGCATACCGATACCGATCGTCGTCCTTTGGTATCTGGCGGCTCATTCTCATTGTTGACAGGGCAGCAGGGGTCGTACAACGACCGCTTTTGACCCGCCTCCAGCGGCGTGCGCCCGGCCGTTCTTGCGAACGACGGTTGGGCTCGCCGTGGGAGGGGCCCGCAGACGAGGCACGCAATGACGCTGCCCATCATGTACCCCCATGAACTCGTGCGACGCCTAGGCGATGTCATCGCGACATTGGAATCCGATGCGTCGTGCCGAGGCGCGTCCCCCTCCGGAGTTCAGCTTCAAACCCTGCTCGACGTCGCATGGTCGGCGACCCTAATCGAGGAGGAGGGAAGGCGTACGACATTCACGCTGGGATTCGTATCCGAAGAGGAAGCATCCCTTGCGAATTGTTGTGCCTTGCCGCTCTCCGAGCCGATGACGTGCGACCCGCACGCGATCGCGAAGCTTGCGGTCGCCACCGACCCTCACGAGACCATCATCGCTCTACGGTGGTCCCGGAACGAGGGCCTCGAGATCTGGGGCTTGCTACAAGCGCGGGAGGCCGACGCCCGCGCAGACGTGGTTCGTGGGCCCCAATTCCTGCATGTAACAGGCTTCCGTCCAGGCGGACTCGTCGTGGAGTCTCACGGTCGGAGACTGCTCCTCTACATGAACGGAGTGGCGCATTGGTACGAAAGCGGGGCAGAAAACATCACCGCGTTGCTTCGAGACACGCTGGACGCGACGGCTGCGACCCTCGGCTCGACCGGTGGCGCGTTGGCTCACGAGTTTGAACGACTCGCCGAGCGGCTCGTACTCGCAGGCCAAGGGGGAACGCTGCTGATCACGGAAGGCGGAACGTTGCGCGGCGTCCATGTGCCGCCGACATCGACATTTCGCAACGCGAATACTTGTCTGCGGCAGGCGTTCCTCAGGGACGCGACACTATTGCAAAGTCCATTCGGCGGTGCAGAAGATGTCGCTCGGAGGCGGAACGAACTCGAGCGGGCGCACCTCCACGCGCTCGACCACGTTGCGCGGCTCTCCAACGTGGACGGCGCGGTGGTCATGGGCCCAGACTTATCCGTATACGGTTTCGGCGCGACCATTGACCTCACGAACGAGACGGAAATTCCGCTGATGGAATTGCACGACCTTTCGAGCCCGGCCGCTCCTCCCAAGGCGATTACCGTCGA
>CAZVPE010000214.1:0-6989 GCA_964628155.1 uncultured Polyangiaceae bacterium
GGATTCCTCTACAAGGAATTGGCGCCGCTCGGCTTCTGGCGGTGCTCGCTATTCACCGGTGGCCTGTGGGCGCTATGGCACGTCCCACTCCTTTTCGAGGGGTACGGCGACCGTGACCATCCCGTCGCCGGCGGGCTCGGCATGATTGCGTTCGCGCTCCTCTTGGCACCCATCCTTCAGCTTGTTCGGGCGCAATCCGGGTCCGTGGTCGCGTGCGCTATTTTGCACGGCACGATGGGCAGCACGCGTCTCGTCACCGTGGCATTCGTTCGCGATGGTGGCGCGTGGGCGAACGCTGGCATTCCGCTCGTGCTCCTCGCGACGAACGTCATCTTGTTCCTTCCTACAGAGCTCCTTCCACGCCGAAGCTCGGAAAAATGATTGGCGCCTGCGTTCGGGGAGTCAGCCCCGCGACCGGCGAGTAGCCGGCGCCAATCGGCTCGGCCTTGCCGAGCGCGTTGAAGCACTCGAAGGTCGCGCCGATCCACCGGCCGCCCGAGAAGGCCCAGCGCTTCTCGATGCGCGCATCGACGCGGAAGAAGGCCGGGAGCGTGCCGACCACCGCGTAAGTCGGCGCTCCGGTGTGAGCGGCCGCGCAGTCCGGCCTGGGGCAGTTCACCGTGTACGATCGGCCGGACTCGATGAAGAATCGCCCGCCGATACGCCAGCCACTCCCTAGGTCGTAGCCGAGCACGACGGAGAGGAGGTGTGTCCGGTCCCAAAGCGACCTTGACGTGGCGCTGCCGAGCGTCGAGTCGGAGCGCGACAGTGTGTACGAGACGAAGCCGCCGAGCCGCTCGGTGAAGGCGCGGTGCAGGAACAGCTCCGCTCCCTCGGTATGCTGTCCGCCGGAGACACTCGGCGCGACGAGTCGCGAGGCAAAGCCCGTGACCCGCGCTCGCATCTTCGACGGAAGGCGCACCTCGACGCCCTCGGACGCCTGGTAGGAGTCGCGAGGAGCCTCATCGACGGGATCGGGCAGCTTCGCCGGAACGAACACCTCCTCGGTTGGTTCCTGGTGTGCGACGCCGAAAGCCGAGACCCACGAGATGTCCTGGGAGATGCGGAGCTTCGTGGCGAGACGAGGCTGCGCAGCGAAGGCCGTCCGGCCTCGCGCTCGGTAAGCATCGGCGCGAAACCCGGGGACGATTTCGAGCGTGCGCAGCGGACGCCAGACCGCGTCAGCGTACGCACCTCCCTCGAAGTCCGTATGCGCCGCATGAATGACGTCGCCGTAGTTGTCGACGTTGAACTGCGCGACGCCCAAGTCGCCGCCCGCGCGGACGCGAACCGTCGGGCTGACATGTTCCTCAAGCTCTGCTCGCACTCGGCCGCTCGGCCCTCGCAGCGCCGCGCTCGCGCCGGCGCCAGTAGACGTTTGCAGTGCCGTGAACGTATCGTCGCTCCCAAGCGTTGCGGCGACGCGCAAGTTCCCGTCGTCGAGAGGGTGATCGTATCGGAGATCGACGCGATGATACTCGACGTGAAATGTCGGTTGTCCAAGGTACGTTAGTTCGTCGTGTGCGCCGAACGCGAAGATCGCGACCGTGTCGTGGCCCCAGGTGGTATGCGAGGCTCTCGCCTGGTAGTCCCAGTAGCCCACGCGGTACTTGGGCGCGACGAGCCCGATGACGAGATCGGTGTATCCGTATCGAGCCGCCGCCACAACGCTGCCACGTCCAATGTCGTACGGGGTCTCGGCGAACGCGTTCGCATCGAAGACGCGTGCACCGAACTCGGCTCGCGTCCGATCCGTCACCGGAGGCGTCGTTTCTCCCGCGATGATCGCTCCTGCGAATCGACCGTAGCGGGCGGGGTAGGCGCCGGGGTAGAGGTCGACCGAATCGACGAGCGCGGGCGCGATCATCGACGGCCCAGCCCCAGAGTGGAAGAGTAGCGGCACGCGGATGCCGTCAATCGCGTAGCCGACGTTCTCGGGTGGCGCGCCCCGCACGTAGTAGTACGGCAGGCCACTAAGCCACGGCGCCATGCCGGGCAGTGCCTCGACGACGTGGAAGGGATCGCCGAAGCCGCCGGGCACAAAGCGCGTCTCGGTCCGAGGAATGTGGATGGTGTTGGGCTCCTCGCGCTCGCCATGCACGGAGACCGTTTCGGGTTCCGTCGGAGCGCTCGATGCGTCTGCGCGGGGCGCTGGGCTCGGCGCATTCGGTGCAGGCGGGGACGGGAGGGGCGGCGCGGGGCTTTCTTTCGGCGGCTCAGGAGCGTGAAACTCCACGAGCGCGGTGATGCGGGCGGCCGTCGGCACGTCGTCCTTGGTCGCCGGCTCGAAGTGCCAGGTTCTCACCGCGGCAACAGCCGCCTCAGCGAAAGGGGGCCCGCCTCGTGTCACACGGATATCGGCGACCGCTCCGCCCTCATCTACGACGAGAGTGAGCGCAACCGAGGCATCGCCGTGGGCATCCGGGGGGTACGGCACCGGAGCCGTGTCGGTGCGCCTCGGGGGCACGAGTGTGGGCGACGCCAGGGCCGGATCCGCGCAGAGCGAGAGTCCTGCAGCGAGTACCGCGAATCGCTTCACGAGCGGGGGTCCATTTGCGACGCAGCGGGCGGGCGGCGTCTCCAGACGGCCAGTCCCACGCCTCCGACAACCGCCGGTGTTACCCAAACCACCAGGTTGAACGTCCCGAGGCCGAAGCGGGGTGCGTTGAGCACCAGGAAGGCTGTCACCGTCGTGATGCACGATGTGCCCATGCCCGTCATGTGCGCGTAGAACCATTCGTGGCGGGTGACCGGGGCACGCAGCCAGAAGCGCAGCTGCGCCGAGCCGAGCGCAGCGCCGAGCGCGCCAAAGGCCACGTAGAGCGGCGTGATCACAAAGAGGCCGTAGACCATCAGCACAACGCCCGAGGTCCCCAAGAGAGCGGCGGGTGTGACGTCGAGAGGGTCGCGTGACGCCGTCGTTCGCCGCTTCGCGCCGAGCGATCGCACGCCTATGTGCGCGCTCGCCGCGGCAAGCAGGCCCACGTAGGCGAGAAAAACACCCGAACGATCGTTTCTCGCACTTTCGTCGGTGAGCATTCTCGTGCAGTTCACGAAGGCAGTCGCCGCAATGATCGCGGCCGCTCCGACGTAAACCCAGCCGGCGCGGCGGTGCACCGTGCCCCCTTTCTTCGCGACGAGCGGGATCCAGAAGACGGTGAGGGCGACGCCACCTGCCACGACGTGAAGCCAAAACGCGAGCTCGAAGACGAGGAGCACCATGGGCTCCCATCGTGAGGTGCTCCGCCAACCCGCACATGGGCCACCCTTCCTATGGCCCAAACGATTGTTCGTAGGACTTCCGGCCTATGGCGGAGGGTGACCCCCGCTTCTAGAATCCCCAGATGATAGGGACGGCACGAGCGGGCGAGCCCGACCCCCACAATCTTCTCGTCAGCGCGGGGGCGATCACATGGGCGGTCGCGGGAGCGCCGACGGTCGTGGCGTGGGCCTCGGGGCGCGTCCCGCAGGATGGGCGCGCCGTTGCCTGGAGCGCTGCGTACGCCGTGTTCGGTATCGCCTTCGCGCTCGCCACGTTGGAAGGGCCGCTCCGCGAGCGTCCTCGACTCGTCGCGCTCGCCGCGCAGACGCTCGCGGCGCTCGCCCTCGTGCCGCTCGGCGTCGGCTTCGAAGGGGCGCTCCTTTGCGTGGTGGCAGGTCAGGCGCCCATGATTGCCTCGCGCAGGGTCGCCTTCGGTTGGGTTCTCGGGCAGACTGTTGCGTCGCTCGCTGTCGGCCTCTCTGGCTTCGGGAGCGTGCGAGGTGTCAACCTCGCCACGGGCGCGTACGCAGGCTTTCAGCTCTTCGCCTTCGGCGCCTCGCGGCTCGCGGCGAGCGAGTCGGCCACGCGGCGAGAGGTCGCATGCGTGCACGCAGAGCTCCTCGCTACCCAGGAGCTATTGGCGGACAGCACGCGCACCGCCGAACGCCTCCGCATTGCCCGCGAGCTGCACGACGCCCTTGGACACCACCTGACGGCCCTCTCGCTCCACCTTGAGGTGGCGCGCAACGTCGCCAACGGCCGGGCGAAGGAGCCCGTAGACCGAGCGCACGGCATCACGAAGGAACTCCTCGCCGAGCTCCGCACCGTCGTTGGAGCCATGCGCGAAGACCGATCCATCGATCTCGCGGGAGCCCTTCAAACGCTCGCTTCGGGGATGCCGAGCCCCCGCGTCCACCTCGATCTTCCCGAGACGCTCTCCGTTGAGCCAGCCCTCGCGCACGCCATCTTTCGCTGCGCGCAGGAGGCGCTCACGAACGCCGTGCGCCACGGGGGAGCCGCCAATCTCTTCCTCGCCGTCGAGGAGCAGGGCGACACCATTTCCGTTGTCGTGAAGGATGACGGGTGCGGGGCGAGCACGGTGAAGGCCGGCCATGGGCTCACCGGGCTCCGCGAGCGCATCGAGGGGATGGGCGGCCACGTGGAGGTCGACGCCCGCCCCGGCGAGGGCGTGACGCTGCGGGCGCTCCTGCCCCTCCGGGCGGGGGCCGCGTGATCCGCGTCGCCCTCGCCGACGATCAGACAATCGTCCGACAGGGGATCCGAAGCCTCCTGGAGCTCACGCCCGACATCCGCGTCTCCGTCGAGGCCTCCGACGGCGAGGAGGCGATCGCCGTCCTCGCGGCTACGGCGGTCGACGTCGCGCTTCTCGACGTGCGGATGCCGAAGGCGACCGGGCTCGACGTGCTCGCGACGCTCGCGAAGCGGGCGTTGGCGCCGCCCTGCATCCTGCTCACGACGTTCGATGACGACGCCGTCGCACTCCAAGGGATCCGCCTTGGTGCGCGCGGCTTCCTCTTGAAGGACGTGTCGCTCGAGCAGGTCACCGAGGCCATCCGCACGGTCGCGCAGGGTGGCACTCTGCTCAACCCGGCAGTGACCGAGCGCGTCGTTCGCGGCCTCGCCCGCCTCGACACGCACGTTCCATCCGCGCACCTCCCCGCGGCACTTACGAAGCGAGAGCGCGACGTGCTGCGTCTGATGGCGAGCGGATCGAGCAACAAGGAGATCGCTGAGGCGCTCGGCACCGCAGAGGCCACCGTGAAGAACCAAGCGTCGAGCATCTTCATGAAGCTCGGGGTGCGGGATCGGACGCGCGCCGTGCTGCGCGCAATCGAGCTCGGCGTACTCTAATCATGATGCATGACGCCTTCAGATCTCGACCGCGCGCCAGTCCATCAGGCAATCACGGTAAAAGGACGATTTTTCCGCGAGCGTGCCGCAGCTCCAGCTCTCGATAGGCTTCCCGCACGCTGGCCAGCGGGTAGACCTTCGCGATCGGGACCTCCAAGCGGCCGGCCGCCATGAGCCCCAACAGCTCGGCCAGCACGGCGGCGCTGGCGGCTTCGTGACTGCCGACGGTCTTCACGCCCGCATGCCTCTGGGCCGCGCCAAAGTCGATGATCGTGTTGACGCGCTCGGGCGCGACGCCGAGCTCCAGCGCCAGATCGACGTAGCCGTGACCGAACGTGTCGATGAAGGCAGTGACCTTGCCGCCAAGTGCGAGGACACCGGCAGCGACCCCATCGCCGTAGGCCAGCGGCGTTACCCCGTGACCTCGGAGCCACGCGTGGTTGCTGTCGCTCGCCAGCCCGATCACCTTGGCGCCGGCGCTGATTGCGAGCTGCACAACCAGCGACCCAACTCCGCCAGCGGCGCCGGACACGACGAGGGTATCGCCCGCACGGAGCGACACGGCATGGACCGCAGCGTACGCGGTCGTACCGGCCACGAAGAGGGCGCCGGCTTGCACCCATGGCACGTTGGGAGGGCGGACGGTCAACTGGCTTTCCGGTACGACGACGAGCTCGGCCTGGCTCGCTCGCTCGTCGGTGAACCCCACGACCTCGTCGCCCGGACGCCACTTCGTCACGCCGTCACCGACGGTTTCGACGACGCCGGCAAAGTCGCTCCCCTGTCCCGAGGGGAATGTCGCGGGCCATCGCTTCTCGAAGGCACCCGCTCGAATCGCGGCCTCGCCCGGATTGATGCCCGCAGCCTTCACGCGAACGAGCACCCGACCCGGCGACGTGGTCGGACGATCGACGTCACGGACCTGCAGCACGTCGACCCCACCATATCCGTCAAACCTCACGGCCTTCGGCATGCGCGTCACTCCTTGCAAGCTCTACGGAGCGGAGCCGCAGAACGGGCTTCCCATTCAAGACGTCCCATCGAGGCTGGTTGGAGGTCACGCGCCGCGTGCGGTCCGCCTGTCCGGTCGAACACCTCTTGCGCACGCCGGAGCGAGGCGGGCAGCCCGTGCACGATGGAGGGGGTGAGCTTCGGCGAGCCCCGCGGGAGCGTGAACCGGCGCGTGCTCCGCACGGCCGCGAGCGAAGTCTTGCCGCACACGCCGCAGCTCGACGAAGTGTAGAAGTGGCGCTCGAGGCGCGCCATTTCGGGCACGTGCCCGTCGGGGAGCTCGATGCGCCGACATTGCTCGTACCGTCTGCGCGAATCGCGGGCCCGCAGTGGTGGATTCCGGGGATTTCTTGCTTATCGCCGACGAGTCCTTCGTTGACCAGAAACCCCGCGGCGAGTTCGAGGTCGGCACCCGGGGTGCGCATGGTGACCGACAAGGCGCGCTCGGACCGCTTGCCGTGCAAACCAAAGGCTAGCCGGATCTCGAGCGGCTCTTCGGCGGCAACTAGGTCGTCGTGGTGCGCCGACCGTTCGCCGTCGACCCGAAGGACTGGAGTGGGGACTTCCGTGCCATCGGACATTCTGAGAGTATTGTCGAAGGGAAAGTGCCAAACGCAAGGACAGCTTGTCGCAATTGGGACCCAGCGAGGCGGTTTGGCGTGTGGCGAACGCGGCGAGCATGGGGACGATGGCACGAGCGACCTCGTCGGCGCCCGGACTGTGCCGATTTGCCGATTGCGCGGCGAAGTGGACCGAGCCGATGAGCGCCGAACGGTCGGTCTGCTCAGTGGGCTGGCTCAAGAAGGGGGCTGGCTCAAGAAGGGGGTTGGCTCAAAAAGATGAC
>CAZVPE010000214.1:7089-10217 GCA_964628155.1 uncultured Polyangiaceae bacterium
GGGCTGGCTCAAGAAGGGGGCTGGCTCAAGAAGGGGGTTGGCTCAAAAAGATGACGCTTCGGTGCAAATCGTGCCTCCGCCTGCGGACAGGTGCCGTCTGGCAGCGATAGCGACCGCGAGCATTGCGTGCGTGGGCTTGATTGAGTGCTAAAGGCGCCACGCCACCCTACGAACGCTTGGGAGCCTCCGGAAGACCAAAACGATGGACGCCCTGACCTGGAGCCGTCTGCAGTTCGCCTTCACGATTACGTACCATTATCTCTTCCCGCAGCTGACGATGGGGCTCTCGCTCCTCCTCGTCCTGATGAAAGCTTTCGCGCTCAAGACGAAAGCGCGGCAATGGGACGACCTCGCCCGCTTTTGGGGGCGCATCTTCGCACTCAACTTCGCGGTCGGCGTCGTCACCGGCATCCCGATGGAGTTTCAGTTCGGTACGAACTGGGCTCGCTTTTCGACTGCAGCCGGAGGGGTGGTCGGCTTGACGCTGGCGATGGAGGGACTGTTCGCCTTCTTTGCGGAGTCCGCCTTCTTGGGACTCTTTCTATTCGGCGAAAAGAAACTCGGGCCCCGCGGCCATTTCTTCGTGGCGTTCATGGTGTTCATCGGTTCGTGGCTTTCCGGTTACTTCATCGTCGCCACGAACGCCTTCATGCAGCACCCGGTCGGCTATGCCCGTCAGTCCGACGGGCACCTTTCTCTTGCCGATTTCGGGGCCTACCTCTTCAATTCTTGGGCGCTCTGGGAGTACGCCCACACGATGACGGCGGCGGTAATCACGGGCGCATTCGTGATGACGTCCGTGGCTGCGTATTGGAGTCTGATGGGGCTGTTCGACGCGCACGCGCGTGCGGCCATGCGACTCGGGATCATCGTGGGGCTCATTGCGTGCATCTTGCAGATCTTTCCAACTGGCGACCGTCACGGGAAGCTCGTCGCGCGGTACCAGCCCGCGGCGCTCGCGGCAATGGAGGGCAAGTTCGAGAGCGGGACGCGCGCAGACCTCGCGATCATCGGCCAACCCAACGTCGCGGAACGCCGGCTGGAAAACCCGATCGTCGTACCGGAGGCTCTCAGCTTTCTCGCCTACGGCTCGTTCGGCGCGAGCGTCGAGGGTCTGAACGATGTGCCCCGCGATCGATGGCCCGACAACATAGAACTTCTTTACTTCGCATACCACGTGATGGCGGGCCTGGGGACGCTGCAGCTCGCCTTGATGGGCGTCTCGGCCTTCCTCCTCTGGAGAGGCACGCTTTCGCATTCCCGCGCCGTTCTTTGGATGCTGATGCTCGCGTTTCCCTTCCCCTATATCGCGACTACGGCCGGCTGGACGACCGCCGAACTCGGCCGGCAGCCATGGGTCGTCTACGGGATTCTCAGGACCGCCCATGCCTCGTCGCCGAGCGTGGGCGCGGGTGACGTGGTGTTCTCGCTCCTCGGGTACACGGGCCTTTACCTCCTCTTGGGGGTCTTGTTCTTGTGGCTCGTCGTTCAACAGGTGGCCGTGGGTCCAGTCGCCGGCAGCGGCACAGGGGCGAAATTGGGTGATTCGTGAACGCCGCCTGGTTTGCGATCATCGCCCTGATGCTCACGGCATACACTGTCCTCGACGGCTTTGACTTCGGCGCGGGTATCGTTCACCGGTTTGTCGCCCGTACAGAGGCAGAGCGGCGCACCGTTCTCGCAGCGATCGGTCCACTCTGGGATGGGAACGAAGTCTGGCTGCTGGCGTCCGGAGGAGTTCTCGTTTTCGCCTTCCCACGCGTGTACGCCGCTGCGTTCAGCGGCCTGTATCTCCCACTGATGATAGTCCTCTGGCTCCTCATTTTACGCGGTATCTCAATCGAGTTCCGATCCAAGGTGAACCAACCGCTGTGGCGCGAAGCGTGGGACACGGTCTTTGCCGCATCCTCGGCCGCCATGGCTGTCGTCCTCGGTGTAGCCATCGGGAACGTGGTCCGGGGCGTGCCGCTCGACGCCACCGGCTCGTTTCACGAGGATCTGTTCGGTGGGACGGGATTGCGGCATCCCGGCGCAATCGATCTGTACACCTCGGTATTCGGACTCGTGGGCCTTGCGTCTTTCGGCGCTCACGGGGCAACGTTCCTCGCGTGGAAGACCTCGGGGGTGCTGAGTGCGAGAAGCGCTGTGGCAGCTCGAAGGCTCTGGGTTGCGGCACTCGTTCTGCTCGCGCTGGCGACTTTGCTCACGGCGATCGACGTTCCGGCCTTTCGGGAATGCGTGCTGAAACGCCCCTGGCTCTGGCCTCTGCCCATCGGCGCCGTCGCGGCCGCGTTCATCGCGCGCGCGAGCGTGTCCACGGCTCGGACCCTCCGCGCTTTCCTCGCGTCGTGCGCCTTCCTCGGGGCGATGCTCTTGGCAACCGCGGCCGCCCTATTTCCCGTTCTCTTGCGATCCACGATCGCCGATGACTTCGACTTGGACGCCTACAATGCTGCCTCGGAGCGCGCGAGTCTCGTAGTCGGCCTCTGGGTCTGGGTACCCGCAATCGCCCTGGCCATCGGCTATTTCGTATATCTATTTCGATCGTTTCGTGGAAAGACCGACGAGACCGGGCACCACTACTGAGGCCGCGCGACGCGTCTGGACTCCAACCATTGCCGGGGCGATCGTGAGCGCTCTTCGATGATCCGGAAGGTCATAGCGATTGCGTTCGTCATCGCGCCGCTGTTCGCATGGGCCTTCGCGTGGGCAGGACCCCCGTACGTTACCGACGACCCTGAACCGGTCGAATATCGACACTGGGAACTGTATCTCGCATCGCAGACCTTCCACGGCCGCGACGGCTGGACGGGCACGGCGCCGCACATCGAGGTGAACTACGGCGCGATCGCCGATGTCCAGCTCCACGTGATCGCACCTCTGGCGTATGCCATCCCCGACCAAGGAAAAGCATCCCTCGGGTACGGAGACACGGAATTGGGCATCAAGTTCCGCTTCGTGCAGGAGCGCGAGTCGGTTCCGATGATTGGCACGTTCCCCTTCCTCGAAGTGCCCTCGGGGGCTCGAGACCGTGGGCTCGGCAATGGCAGCGCGCAGGTTTTCCTTCCAGTCTGGCTCCAGAAGAGTTTCGGACCGTGGACCACCTACGGCGGCGCGGGCGTGTGGAT
>CAZVPE010000215.1:0-10076 GCA_964628155.1 uncultured Polyangiaceae bacterium
CGGGGGGTCGGGTGCTCGAGATCGATGAAGGGGGACGGATTGTGGTCCGCGAACACGGGCATCGCACGCTCGACGAGGTCTAGACCTTCGCGTCCGCTCGCCGTTTGCTCGCGATTCGCTCGAGCAGCTCTTCCCGGGTGACGCCCAGTCGCGCCGCCGTCTTGTGGGCGAGCGAGGTGCGTGCCACGCCCGGCACGAAGCGATAGGTCGGACGCTCGTAGGCATCCAGCTCGACCTGGAGAAAGTCGAGCGCGGGAATCGAGCGCTCTTCGGCGAGTCTCCCCGCGAACTGCAAGAGGTGCGTCGTGACGAAGGCTTGGACGCCGAGCTCCGGTAGGAGCGAAAGAACCAGGCGGGCGATCTCTTCCCCTTCCGACGGGTTCGTCCCCGAACAGAGCTCGTCGATCACGACCAGCGCGCCGACCTGGACCTCGTCGAAAATCCGCCGAATGCGAAGGAGCTCCATCCCCAGATGGCCCTCCGGTTGATCGGCTCGGGCCTCTTCGAAGAGAGACGCAAAGAGACCCGACGCGCGCGGAAGGCGCCCGGACTTCACGGGCGCGAACAGACCCGCCTCCGCGAAGAGCTGCGCGACGGCGATTGCCTGCAGGAGCCGGGTCTTGCCGCCCGAGTTTGGTCCGGTGACGACGACGAGCGCACCGTGTGGTGCGCGCAAGTTGCACGGGACGGGCGCGATGCCCGCGTCGAGGAGCAGCGGGTTGAACAGTCCGTCGAGCCGGAGGTCGCCGCCATCCGCGAGCTCGGGCAAGCTGACGGCCAGCCCTTTGGCAAGGGCGCGATCCCGGAAGTTCAGGCTCGCGAGATAGGGCTCGATATCGCCGAGGAGCTGGAAAAGGAGCGCCACGTCGTCCTCGATCCCGGCGAACGTCTCGGAGAGCAGGCGCTCCGCAACCTCGCCCGCGGTCGTTCGGTACCCGCGGACGAGCAGTACGAACCGAAAAAAGAGTCGTCGCAGCGCCGAGACGTAGAACGGATTGGCGCGGTTTTCGCGAACGGCGACGATCTCCATGGCGCGCACTTCGCCATCGGCGCCGACGCGCACGCGAAGGTCGAGCGATGCAAGGTGCTCGTCATGGTCCAAGAGCGCCACAACGCGCCGGTGACCCGCGGAGGCCACGACCGACTCACCGAACGCGCGCAGGCGACCCAGCGCCGAACGGGCGCCCGCGAACGATCCGGCGATCGCTTCGAACGTCTCCCGAGCGGCTCGGAGAATCTCGACGCGCCGGACGCGAGGGGCGGGCTGACGCGCCGTGCACAAAAGAGTCCGCAGCCGGACGATTGATACGTACGCAGCTTCCAGCGATTGACGCATGTCCGGTCGCGACGCGAGCTCGGACAGCACTTCCCGGCGTACCTCGACGTCCCGCAGGTCGGCCGGTGGCTGGCCGATGACGCGTGCGAGATAACGCGAGCAGGTCCGGTATGCGGTGCCGGCGATGCGGACCGCGAGCGAATGCTCGAGGAGCTCGTCGAGGTAGACGTCGCGGGCGAAGTTTGCCCGTCCCCAAAGGGAAGGAGGGAGCGATGCCTTGTTGATGGCATCGTCGAACGCCTCCGTCGCCCCGCCGGTGGCGAACGCGAAGACCAGAGACTGGCGCAAGGCCGCGAGATCCACCCGCACGGCTGGCTCGGCGCACAGGAGGTCGGGCACCGGGGTCACCGGAAAGAGATTCACAGGAAGATCGGAAGATGAGAACGAGAAAAGTTCCCGCCGGCCCCTCCTTCCACGAAAAGCGCGTTTCTAACGCTCCACGTCAAGGCCGAGCGCTGCCGCCAGGACCTCGTCGACCGAGTCCACGAAGACAAAGCGCAGCGCCTCTTTCACGTCGTCCGGTACGTCTTCCAGTTGAGGCTCGCTTCGGCGCGGCAGAATGACGAACCGCAGCCCGGCGCGGTGCGCGGCCAGTACCTTTTCTTGAATGCCGCCGACCGCAAGGACGCGCCCGCGAAGAGTAATTTCGCCGGTCATGGCGACGTCGCCCCGTGCCACACGTCCCAGCGCGTGCGAGGCGATCGCTGTGGCAATCGTCACCCCCGCGCTCGGGCCGTCTTTCGGGATCGATCCGGCCGGTACGTGCACGTGGACGGTCTTTCGGTCGAGCGCATGGGGCAAAAGGCCCAGTCTCTCCGAGTTCGAGCGCAAATACGACAGTGCGGCTTGCGCGCTCTCGCGCATGACGTTGCCCATCATTCCCGTGAGGACGAGCCGGTCCTCGGCCCCCTCGACGATGGACGCCTCGACGAAAAGGATGTCCCCTCCGCCTTGCATCCAAGCGAGCCCCGTCGCCACGCCGGGCCGATCGATTCGCTCCGCAACTTCGTCGTAGTGGTGGGGCGTTCCCAGGTAGTCACGGACGGTCTCGGCCCGGACCCGCACTGGCGCGCGCCCGCCTTCACCCACCGCGCGGGCCACTTTGCGGAGAACGCCGGCGAGCTCGCGACCCAGATTGCGCACGCCCGCCTCGCGCGTATACCCGCGGACGATCTGCCTTACCGCCGCGTCGTCGAACGACACCTCTTCGGGGCGCAGTCCGTGCGCCGAGATCGCTTTGGGGATGAGATGACGCTGCGCGATCGAAAGCTTCTCGCGGTCCGTATACCCGGCCACGGCCAAGAGCTCCATGCGGTCGAGAAGCGGCACCGGGATGGTGTCCACCGTGTTGGCCGTGCAGAGAAGAAGGACGCCCGAAAGGTCGAACGGGACGCCCAGGTAGCTGTCGACGAACGCGTGGTTCTGGGCGGGGTCGAGCACCTCGAGCAGCGCCGCCGACGGATCGCCGTGAAACCCGACGGCCAGCTTGTCGACTTCGTCGAGCATGAAGACGGCGTCGGCCGCTTCGCAGCGTGACAGCCCCTGCAAAATGCGTCCTGGCATCGCGCCGATGTACGTCCGCCTGTGCCCTCGAATCTCGGCTTCGTCGTGGATTCCGCCCAGCGCCAATCGCACGAATTTGCGACCCAGCGCCTTGGCGATCGACTGACCCAGCGACGTCTTGCCGACCCCCGGCGGCCCGACGAGGCACAGGATGGGCTCGCGCGCCGCGCCGCCCGCGGCTGCGTCCAGTCCGCGCTCCGCCCGCAAGCGTTTGACGGCGAGGTATTCGATGATGCGGTCCTTCACCCGGTTGAGCTCGTGGTGGTCCGCGTCGAGCACCGCGCGCGCGTGCAGCACGTCGATCGGCCGTCCGGCGACCTTCCCCCAGGGCATCTTGAGCACCCAGTCCAGGTACGTCCGGATGAGCCCATGCTCCGGCGACGCGGCAGGCGTGCGTTCCAGACGATCGAGCTCGCGTTCGATCTCCTTCCGCGCCTCCCCCACGATCGGCAGCCGGCCGATCGCGCCACGCAGCCCGCGCGCCTCGTTCGCCTCCGACTCCGGCTCCGTCAGTTCGAGCCGCGGCTCGGTAGGTCGACGTCGAACGGGCGCCGGCGGCGGACTCGAAAGGCCGTCGCCGGTCGTTTCGCTGGCGATCCGTTGCATGAGTTCGCGCACCGCGACCTCGTGCTGGAGGTGCTCGATGAGCCGCCGCAACTTGGCCAGTACGCACGGCTGCTCGAGAATCTGCTGTCGCGCCTCCGTCGACATGGGGGCGGTCGACGCAAGGAGATAAACGAGCTGGCGCGGATCGGTGACACGGTCGACGGTCGATGCGAGATCGCTCGACGGCTCGGCCACCAGCGAAACGAATCGCAAGAACGCCCTTCGCGCCGAGAGCACCAGGGCGTCGAGCTCCACACTTTGCTCGACCGCGTCCGGAAGCCACTGAACCCGCGCGATGAGATACGGCTCGGTCTGAACCCATCCGACGATGCGGACCCGCTGCAGCCCCTGAACGGCGACGCGAAGCGCGTTGTCGGGTCCGCGTAGCGCCTGGTGCACGATCGCCGCCGTGGCGAAAGCGTAGAGATCCTGGGGCCGCGGCAGGCGGGAGTCGCTCCCGCGAATCGCCACGAGCGCGACCAACCGATCACCGCGTGTCGCGTCGTCCAGAAGCTTGCGCGATCGGTCGGGGTCGATCGATACGGGCGCGATCGTCAGGGGAAAGACGACCGTTTCGCGGAGCGGCAGAACGGGAAGCGCGTCGGGCGTTGCGAGCGCGCAGGTTTGGTCGCGGGTGGACTGGGTCGCGTCGCGCGGCGGCGTCATGGAGCGGGCAGGGGACGGAGATGGCAAGCTGCGCGCCGTCTCACCGCCGCAAGCTTCGACCTGCGTGCCACGGGGCGCGCTCGCGCTTCCGCTCTTTCTTCGACCGATGCTTCGGCCGATGCGTCGCGTCTTCGCGCGCTGCCGGCCCGGAAGCGCCCGGCGTGACTCGCCGGCCGCCGGACGTGGGTGCCGTGGCGTGCCGGCGTGCGCGCCGCGTCGTCCTCATCGCGACGCCGGGCGGAGCAGCCGCCGCCCGGACCGGCCTCGTCGGACTATTTCTTCGTATGACAGTCGAAGCAGCCGAAACCCTTTTGGGTCTTCATGTCGAAGGGCTGTTCGCCGACGAGCGCGGCCATCGTCGGCTCGACCTGCTTGGCCATGAACTCGAAGACCTGAGGGCGGGTCTCCTGCAACTTCTTGAACGCCTCGGGGGTCGCGGCCAGTTTCGGAAGCCCCGGATTCGGCATCTTGAATTTGCCTTCCTTTGCGCCCGGACCGTGGCAGAGACCGCACTTCGTATCCGCGTACTTCTTCGAGTCGAAGTCGTGGAACATGGCGCCCATTTTCGGCATCACCGCGTTTTTCATGTACGCGATCTTCTGATCCTTGTTCCATGTGTCCCACTGTCCGGGAGCGGGGGCCTCCGGGCCCGACGCGCTCGCGGCGGGCGCGGCGCTCGCGGCCGGAGCCGCGCTCGGGGCGGGCGCAGCGCTCGCGGCCGGAGCCGCACTCGGGGCGGGCGCAGCGCTCGCGGCGGGCGCTTCGCTGGCCGCCGGCGGGGGGCTGGCAGGTGCCGCGGCAGGGGGCGGAGGCTCGCCGCCGCAGGCGGCAGCCAATACGAAGATGGATAGGAGACAGGCGGTGGCTTGGTTCATGGCGCCCGCTTCGATGCCACAGGCGGACCCAGCGTTCCACGGAAAACGGCGGAGACGGATGGATTCGTTGGCAAACGCCGGTTCAGTCCAGGTGCGGTGGGTGCTCTCGCTTCCCCGTAAGCGTGCCCGTGCCCGTGCCCGTACACGAAACCTCGTGCGACGAGGTGCCGATAGGGATGCATCGATCTCGATCACGAGCGGCTCGACGTCTACCACCTTGCGCTCGATTTCCGAGTGCAGGCCCCCGATCGCATGGCCAACTTTATGGCCTCGACTCGTGTACGGGCACGGGCACGGGCACGTTTACGCGGAGCAATAGGTCGAGGAAGGGCCAGGGGCCTCCTCCGTGCGGCACGAAGAGCTCGACCTTCCGCGTTTGCGCCCGCGGAGGACTATTGTCATACATTATCCCGTGCGCTTCACGTGGGACCCGCTCGACGGTGAGCTCGACTTCGAGCGCTTCGGCCCGGTTCGTCGAGACGCATTCGCCGGCGCCGGCGAGCGCGGGGGCCCCTCGCTCCTTGCCCTCTGGGAGATGCCCGAGATCAAGCCGGGCGCTCTGCTCCTTCGGCGCGGACATCCAGGACAGGGCAAGAGTCGGGGGCGTTGACTCGGACGCGCTTGTCTTCGGAGGTGCACGACGGCGAGACTTCCGCCCAACGGCGCGGCCGAGCTCACGCCCGCTTTTGCGGTCGCTCCGCCGGTCTTCCCTCGTTCTTCGCTTCCTCTTGCGCGCGCAGGACGATCCCGCCCCACTTTCGCATCGCATCGGCCACTTCGCGAAACCCCCGGCCGGCAGCCGTGAGCTCGTATTCGACCCGCACGGGCGGGCCGTCCACCACACGACGCAGGACGAGCCCGCGCTGTTCGAGCTCGCGCAATCGAAGCGAGAGCATGCGATCGCCGATTTCGCCTATGGCGTCTCGCAGTGCTCCGAATCGGAGCGGTCCCCCTTCCAGCGCGGCGAAGACCAGTCCCGTCCAAGGCTTTCCGAGGACGTCCATCGCGGCTTCGAACCGCGCGCAACTGGCCTTCTCGTGGACCACCCGAGAAGTATGCGTGCTGGCCGACGAAATGGAAGCCTCCGAATCGGGCGCAACTTCTCTTTCGGAAGCAACATCGTATGGACAACCGAAAGGAAGCAATCCATGCAGTCCAAGCTCGTTCTCGGCGCGCGCATTCTCCTCGGGCTCATTTTCTTCGTCTTTGGCCTGAACTTCTTCTTCCATTTCATTCCGCAGCCGCCGATGCCGGAAGCGGCCGGAGCGTTCGCCGGTGCCATGTTCGCGACGGGTTACCTCTTCATCCTGGTAAAGGTCGTCGAGGTTTCTTGCGGCGTGCTCCTCCTCGCCAATCGCTTCGTGCCGCTGGCACTCGCCCTTCTCGCGCCGATCGTCGTGAATATCGTGATGTTCCACGCGTTCTTGGCGCCGGCTGGAATCGTCCTGCCGCTCGTGGTGCTCGCGCTGGAGGTTTTCCTCGCGTGGGGGTATCGCGGCGTTTATCGCCCGATGCTCGCGGCGCGGGTCTCTCCGACGGAGGCTTGAGGCCCGCCGGGTGGCCGCCGCTCGGGCTACACGTTCAGATCAGGGACGTAATGTTGCTTCGACCGGGGAGGACGCACGTATTTCGCGTCGGGCTCGCCGCGCGCGGGTAGCTCGAGAGGCGGGGGGATCACGTCCTTGTAGGGGACGGAGCCGAGAATGTGGGCGATGCAATTCAACCGAGCCCGTCGCTTGTTGTCGCCTTCGACGGTCCACCAATGGGCATGCTTGATGTCGGTGTGGTGGAACATCTTGTCTTTGGCCTTCGAGTATTCCACCCATTTGGACACCGACTGGAGATCCATCGGACTGAGCTTCCACCGCCGCGCCGGGTCTCCGGCCCGCTCCTTGAATCGCTTCTCCTGTTCGCCGTCACTCACGGAGAACCAATACTTCAGCAAGATGATGCCGGAGCGGACCAGCATGCGCTCGAACTCTGGGCACGACCGAAGAAACTCTGCGTACTCTTCGTCGCTGCAAAACCCCATGACGTGCTCCACCCCGGCGCGGTTGTACCAACTCCGATCGAAAAGGACGATTTCACCGGCCGCCGGTAGGTGGGCCACGTAGCGCTGGAAATACCACTGCGTCTTTTCGCGATCGGACGGAGTGCCGAGAGCGACGGTTCGGCAGCCGCGAGGATTGAGGGGCGCGGAGATGCATTTGATGGCGCCGCCCTTGCCCGCAGCATCCCGACCCTCGAAGAGAAGCACCAGCCTCTTGCCGGTTTCTTTGATCCAGTACTGCATCTTGACGAGCTCGAAGTGGAGCTCCGCCAACTTCTCTTCATAGGCCTCGCGTTTGAGCTTGGCGCTCACGGGAGTGTGGTCGCCGTTGAGCGCGTGCTTGCCGTTCCCTTTGCGTAGATTGCCCATGATCCTCCGGTTCCCGGCCCTACGCGACGTCGACCTCGCCGGGGCCACGCGTACATTGCATCGGATTGGCCGTTCCCGAAATGTTTCGACATGACGTCGTCCGTCGACCCGTCAGACCCTCATCGTGACGGAAAGCGCGGTCGAGGGCACAGATTCAGCGCGCGTAGCCCTGAACCCGGTAGATCGCGTGGCCGAACCACTCCCGGAGCGCCATCGTGCTTCGCTCGAGATAGGCGGCACGGGGCAACCAACTTCCCGAGAAACGAGCGGGATCGTACGCGCGGTAGTCCACCGGCAGTGTGTCGACCGATAGGCCTACGGCCCGAAAACATCCCTCCGCGCGGGGCATGTGGAACGCGCTGGTCACGAGGAGCAGCCGCGTCCAGCCGCGGGCCTGGACAATGCGCTGCGACTCGACCGCGTTTTCGTGGGTGTTGCGGGACTTCGGTTCGACGGCAATGCGCTCGGGCGCGATGCCCCAGTCGGCGAGCTGGCGGGCGAGCACATCGGCTTCGACGAGGGTTGGCACCGCCGGATCGAGGACGCCCCCGGAGACGATCACCGAGCGCGCGTGGCCCGCCTTCAAGAGATCGTACGTGACGATGAGCCGCTCGACGCTGTCGTTGTAGCCGGGCTGGTCGGAGGCCGCGGAGCGATCGACGAGGCCGCCGAGAAGGATGATCGCGTCGTACCGGACGTCGGGACGATAGGTCCGGGTGGCCGACCGCTCGAGGGATCCTTCGAGGCCATTTGCCAGCGGCTCGAACGAAAAGAGGAGCAGCACCGCGAGGCCCGCCAGCGTCCAAAGGCCACGGCCGACCCTCGCCCCGGGCCAGAGCAGCCCGACCGCGAAGAGAACGACCGACCAGGTCAGCGGGCTGAGAAGCGCGTCGAGCGTCTTCGAGAGAAAGAAGAACACGAGATACGTCTCCTAGAGTCCTCTGCGCCTGCGGACAAGGATGGCCGACCAGCCCTCGCCGTTCACGCCGCGCGAGAGGCGGTCGTCCCTGCCATGGGTGCTTCGGTCATCCATCGGGTCAAGTCGTCGAGGGCGCGGCGGGCCATCGCGTCGTAGCGGTCGCGTTTCGGCATCCGGCGGTCGGTGAGAGGCGGCAGCCACGCCCAGGTCACGTTCGACGGCTGGTAGGCGCGCTCCCCACTCCCGTCTCGCTGTCCTAAGTGCGTGAGCACGCCGCCGAGCGCAGAGGTCGAGGGGGGCGGCGCAACCGGGTGTCCGGCGAGCGATTGCGCGAGCATGACCGCGCAAACGTATCCGCAGGCGCAGCTCTCGACGTAACCCTCGACCCCCGCGATCTGCCCAGCGAGAAAGACTCCCGGGCGCGCCCGAAGCTGCATCCGGTCGTCGAGGACCCGCGGCGCGTCGACGAACGTGTTTCGGTGCACACTGCCGAACCGCATGAACTCCGCGCCTTCGAGCCCGGGAATCGTACGAAGGACGCGCGATTGCTCCGGCCACGTCATACGCGTCTGAAAGCCGACGAGATTGTAGGCCGTGGCCGCGCCGTCCTCCTGCCGGAGCTGCACGACCGCGAACGGGCGCTGCCCGGTCCGCGGGTCGACCAGCCCCACGGGCTTCATCGGCCCGAACGCCAGTGTCATCTCGCCGCGAGCCGCCATGACGTCAATCGGCAGGCAGCCTTCGAAGTAGCGCACGTCCTCGAACGCCCGAGGCTCGCTCTTCTTGGCCGCGCACACCTCGGCGACGAACGCGCGATAGCCGGGCTCGTCGAAGGGACAGTTGACGTACGCCCCGTCGTCTCCGGGGCCGGTGCCCTTGTCGTAGCGCGATTGCTTGAAGACCCGGCCCCAATCAATCGAGTCGGCCGCGACGATCGGGGAAATGGCGTCGTAGTAGGCGAGATGCTCCCGCCCGACGGTACGGGCGAGGTCCGCGGCGAGGGCGTCGCCCGTCAGCGGTCCGGTCGCGAGAACGACGGGCGACTCGGGCGAAGCCTCGGGCAGGGTCTCCACGACGCGCCGCTCGAGCGCGATACGAGGATGCCCGAGAACGCGGGTGGTGATGGCAGCGGAAAAGGCTTCGCGGTCGACCGCGAGCGCCCCTCCGGCGGGAACGCGCGTCGCGTCCGCGCAGCCCAGAATGAGGGAACCAGCCCGGCGAAGCTCTTCTTTGAGCAGACCGACAGCGTTCGCGAGAGCGGCCCCCCGCAGCGAGTTGGAGCATACGAGCTCGCACAAGTCGTCGGTCGTTTGGGCCGGAGTGCGAGCGATCGGCTTCTGCTCGACGAGGCGCACGTCCACACCCCGCTCGGCGAGCTGCCAGGCCGCCTCGCAGCCGGCGAGGCCGGCGCCCACGACAGTCACCTTCGGCATGCCGACCGCGTAGCGCGTTTGTCCGCCGGGCGGTAGCGACATGGACGTGGCCGTCCATTCGGATCGGCACCGGGAGTTGTCCAAGGGCGTGGGATAACTCCGGGAGCGGCACCCTGAGTCATCCGAGGGCGTGGGATGACTCCCGGAGCGGCACCGGGAGTTGTCCAAGGGCGTGGGATAACTCCGCGAGCGGCACCGGGAGTGATCCGAGGGCGTGGGATGACTCCCGGAGCGGCACCCTGAGTCATCCGAGGGCGTG
>CAZVPE010000216.1:0-10038 GCA_964628155.1 uncultured Polyangiaceae bacterium
AGGGCGCGGCTGACGGCGATTCGAACTCGATATTGCGTCGCTCTGGGCAAGCTGAGCGGCCGCAGAGGTTCAAGCGGGCTTCGGAGCGCGCGGCTTCAGCAAGTAGGCGATCGGGATCGACATGAAATAAAGGCCGATGAGGGCGCCGCTGACGGCGATTTGGCTGGTGACCTCCGGGCCGGGAGTCACGATCGCGCCGAGAATGAAGGCGAGTATCGTCGCCCAGCGCCCGAACTTCCAAAGCTGCAAAGGCGTGACGATGTTCGCGAGGACCAAGAATGCGATGAGGAGCGGCATCTCGAACACCGCGCCGAAAGCGAGCAAGAACTTGGTCGAGAAGTCGAGGAAGAATTCGAGCGTGACGATTTGCGTCAGCTCTACGCCCTGCCGAACCTCGCCGAGGAGGGACAGAAAGTAATTGAACGTGAATGGGAACGCGACGAAGTAGGCAAACGCGACCCCGGACATGAAGAGCATCGAAGAGAAGACGACGAAGGGGACGATCAGTCTCTTTTCTTTGTTGTAGAGCCCGGGCGAGATGAACGACCAGAACTGATAAAAAATGATCGGAGCGCTCGCGATGACTCCTGTGACGAGCGAGAGTTGGAGGTAGCCCAGGAACGCGTCGGGTGGAGCGAGCGTTTGGAGCACGAGGTCTTTGTGGAAGTGCGCTTGCCACGTGCGCTGGTACGGAATGACCAGGAAAGCCAGAAGCTGGATGCGAAAAAACCAGGCAACGACGGTGGTCACGAGCACGCCGAGGGCAGACCTGACGAGTCGGGAGCGGAGCTCGTCGAGGTGTTCCCAGATGGTCATCCGGGCATCGTTTTCGGGGACGGGCTCGCCTTCGTCCACTGCCGGTGGCGGCGGCGGCGGGACGCCCCCGGACGCAATCGGTGCGGGCGTTTGCTGCACGGCGGGATCCGGCGCGGGGACGCTGCCCTCGGCCGTCGCGTTGGTGACGTCGGCGGCGGTCATGCGCTCGTCGAAGCGTCCGCCGACGGCGGCATCGAAGACGGGGCCACACCCTCGACCGACGGCTGCCCTCGGAGATAGAGGGAGTCCTCGGCGAGAGGAGACGCGGCGAGCAGACCTTCGTAAACGGCCGCCGTGTCGGGGACGGCGCCGTACGAGTCGGCTCCTTCGCGAGGGTACTCGCGCTCGTACGAGTCGTCGCGTGCCGCGACCTGCGTCAGGGCCGCCGGCTGCGGAGGCGGGACCGGCAAATAGGCGGTATCGGGGGGCGGGACCGGCACGTGGGCCGCGATCGGCGCAGGCTGGTCGATGCGGGTGGCGTTGGCCACGGCGCGAACCGCAGACGAGACGCCTAGGATTTCACCCCGTGCGAGACGGCGAAACTCGGCGATCTCTCGGTCGAGCCCCTCGGTGCGGAGCACCTCGTCGATCCCGCTCTTCTCGCGCATTTCGGTGGCCAGGCGCCTCAGGCGTGCGGCCATCTGACCGGCCTTGCGCATGTAGCGAGGCAGTTCCTTCGGGCCGAGGACGACCATCGCCACGATGAGAAGAACGCAGAACTCGGGGAAACTGAGACCGAACACTACGTGCAAGGTAGCACGCCGCATGGTACCGGGGGAGGCGTGATGGCGCTTCAGGCGGTGACGCCGTCCATGCTGGCGACTGCGTGCAGCCTCACGTCCGGTGAGGCGCGAAAGATCGTTGCCGCGATTCATCGAGGCGCCCCGATCGAAGGCGCGGCCGGCGTCCGACGCTCGGCGATGAACGCCGTGCGCGCGTCGGGCTGGGTGCCGACACTCGATGTTTCGGGGGTGCGCCGGAGTGCGCTCGATCCGTTCGTCAAGCTCGCGCTCCGGACGGCCGACGGCCACGTCATCGAGACCGTGCGTATCCCCCTCGAGCGCGCGGGACGCTTCAGCGCGTGCGTCAGCTCGCAGGCGGGCTGCGCCCTTGCGTGTACCTTTTGCGCGACCGGGCGCCTCGGGCTCGCGCGCAATCTGCAAACTTGGGAGATCGTCGAGCAGGTACGACTCGTGCGCGGAACGCTGGGCCCGGGGCAGCGCGTTCACGGCGTCGTGTTTCAAGGAATGGGCGAGCCGCTCGCGAACGCCGAGCGGGTGATCGAGTCCGTTCGGGTCATGTGCGATCCTTGCGCTCTCGCCATCGACGCGCGCGCGATGACCGTCTGCACGTCGGGTCTGCCGGCAGGGATCCGCCTTCTGGCGCGCGAAGTGCCGAAGGTGCGACTCGGCGTTTCGATCGCCAGCGCGCGGCCCGACGTGCGGCGCAGGCTGATGCCGATCGATGCGTCCCACCCTCTCGACGAAGTGATCGACGCGGTCGTCGAGCATGCGCGCATCACGGGCCTCGCACCGATGTGGGCGGTCACGCTTCTCGCCGGGGTCAACGATACCAAGGAAGACGCGCGCGCCCTCTCGGAACTCGCGCGCACGTTCGAACGACTCGCCGGCGTACGGGCGCGCGTCAGCCTGGTCCCGTACAACGCAATCGACGAGGGGGGCCGCGATCCGTTCGTGCGCGGCGACGTCGCGCAGTTCCTCGATGCACTTGCGCTGTGCGGGCTACGGGCTCACGTGCGCTACAGCGGTGGTTCCGACGTGGCGGCCGCCTGCGGACAGCTCGCCGGTAAGTCGGCGGCACCAGAATCTTCGGGCGCCCCCGTGGAGGGTACCCCGGCCGTCCTTACCGAGCCTGGATGACCCGACCCCACAGGGCCTCGATCGCGATTCCGCGCAGCCCTCCGTCCACTGCGGGAAACATCAGCAGCCTCGCCGGAGCTACGAGGCAGACCACGGTGCTCTCCGCGACGCCCGCTCCCGGATCGACCCGCACGTTCGGAGTGCCGAGGTTGCCGCTCGGCTCGATCGACGCCACGAGCCGTGCCGCTCCCTCGACAGGCGCGCCCTTTCGTCCTTGTTCGGTCGCGCATACGTCGAGCGCGTCGGCCAAATGATCGACCGCCTGACGCGCTATCGCCGGGTCGATTCCGCGAGCCTCGGCGAGCGCCACGAGAGCGAGCGGTCGCCGCGCCACGTACTCGTATCCCTCGGCGCTCTCGGTGCTCGCATCGATTACGCGCACGTCTCTCGACTCGGCGATGACGTCGCGCCCGCCCCCAGCGCACGACGCGCACGACGCGCACGACGCGCACGACCAAAGAAGTGACCAAAGACACGTGGAGCGAGCAAGAAGAGCCCTCACTTTCCGATGAGCTGTCGGGCGATGACCAGACGCTGCACCTGGGCGGTTCCTTCGTAAATCTGAAGGATCTTCGCGTCGCGCATCAGCTTTTCCACGGGGTAGTCCTTCACGTAGCCGTAGCCTCCGAAAATCTGCACCGCGTCGACCGCGCTCTGCATCGCGGCGTCGGCGCCGAAGGCCTTCGCGCACGACGACGCCATCGGGTCGCGTATGCCGCGGTCGAGGCTCCAGGCGCCTTTGCGGACCAGCAGGCTCGTGGCCTCGATGCGGATCTTCATGTCGGCGAGCATCGCCTGGACGAGCTGGTGCTGGGCAATGGGCACTCCGAACGCCTTGCGTTCTCGGGCGTATGCCAAGCATTCGTCGAGACACCGGCGCATGATGCCCACAGCAATGGCGCCGATGTCCGGGCGGGTCTGGTTGAACGTCTCCATGGCCAGCTTGAACCCCTGTCCGGGAAGGGCGAGCACTTGGGACGCGGGGACATGCACGTCGTCGAGCACGAGCTGCGCCGTGTCGCTCGCGCGTTGCCCGAGCTTGTCCTCGTGCCGTCCGGGCTTGACCCCCGATTGGGATCTCTCGACGATGAATGCGGCGATTCCCTTGTGTTTGAGGGCGGGGTCCGCCGTCGCGAAGACGACGTAGAAGCTCGCAAGCGTCCCGTTGGTGATCCACTGCTTGGTGCCGCTCAGAACCCAGCCTCCCTGCGAATCCTGGGTCGCACGGCACTGCATCGCCGCCACGTCGCTGCCCATCGACGGCTCGCTGGTCGCGTATGCGACCATGATCGGCTCGCTGACGAGCCATCCGAAGTACTTCTTCTTCTGCGCGTCGGTCCCGGCGAGCTTGATGGGCGTCAGGCCCAGAGTATTGGCGGTCAGGCTCGTTTGGATTCCCGAGCAACCGTACGCCAGCTCTTCGGTGACCAGGCTGGAGTCGACGTCGCTCAATCCGGAGCCGCCGTATTCAGCCGGCAGCGTCGGGTTCACGAGTCCGATCGCGTGTGCCGCCTCGAACACACTCTTGGGAAACCTCGATTCGCGATCGCACTCCGCAGCGACTGGGATGATGCGCTCGCGCGCGAAGCGTCGCGCCGTTTCGATGAGTGCTCGCTGCTCCTCGGTCGGCTCGAAGTCGAACATCGTGGGTCACTCCCTCGCGCGCCGTCGTCGCTGCTCGAGCTGCGTTCGCGCGGCTCGCGACCCCAAGACATAGCCGATGACAATCCCGACGAGCAGGATCCCCGGGATGAAAAGGAAATGCTCCGGGCCTGGCGTGTTCATGGGCGGGCTGATTTGGCGTCAGCCTTTTCGATTTCGCGCTCGAGGTCGTCGAGGCGCGCGTCGAGCGAGCCCTGCTTGCGCCACACGAGGCCGACCCACGCGAGAAGAACCACCCAAATGAGCGCGTATGCGCTGACCAAAAGCGCCTCGCCGCTGTAATGCTCGGCCTCTCCCGTAACCGGTTGGAAGGTCGTCGAGCGGCCGTCGGCCGACTGCGGCGCTGCGCTGGGCTGCATTTCTTCGCTCATGCTTCGGTTCTCCTGTCGAGCCCCAGGTCTATCGCGTCTTCCTCGGCGCGACGCAACCGGTTGCGACCCAGCTCGACGCGGGTAATCGTCCAGATGAGCAGCACGGCCAGAAGGGTGAATATGAGAAACCCGAGCCCGAGCGCGATTTTCATGTCCGGGTGCTGGAGTCCGCCTCCGGAGCCGGTGATCACCGTCGGATGCTGTCCCCCCCACTTCTGCACGCTGTAATGGATGATGGGCAGGTTGGCCGCTCCGAGAACCCCGAGCGCCGCGGCGAAACGGCGCTCGGCCGCACCGTCGCCCGCGAACGCGCGGAGCACGATGTAGGCCAAGTAAATCAGGAAACTGAGGAGCATGGTGGTCAGGCGGGGATCCCACGTCCAGAGCGTTCCCCATGCCTTCGCGCCCCAGAGCGGCCCCGTGATCAAGACGACCGCGCCGAAAGCGACCGATGCGCTCGCACCGGCCCGGGCGAATGCATCGCGCGCGTCGGTCGGTCGCACGAGATACGCGATCGATCCGAAGAAGCAGGCGACGGCGCCGATGTAGAACGCGTACGCGTTCGGCACGTGGAAGTAGAAAACCTTCTGCACGATTCCCATTCGCGCCTCGGTCGGCGTTTTGAGAAAGATGAAGAATATCTCGACGACGAATGTGATCGCCGTCAGCGCCAGGAGTACAAAGAAGACGGCGTCTTGCCGCCGGAAGCGCGCGCGAGCCATTGGCAAACGCTAGCATTTAACCCGCAGCCTTCGCTGCGGTCCGAGGGAGCGCTCAAAGCCGCGGCTTGGGGCCGTCTTCCTCGGCTCCGCCCGCTTCCGTCGATTCGGTCGCGAAAGGCGCGCTCCGCGCACGGCCTTGATCGTCGACCGCGAGCAGCTGTTCCACCCGCTTTTCGGCTCGGTCGAGTCGACTCTGGGACACGCGCGAAAGCTTGACGCCCTCCTCGAACAGCCGCAGCGACTCTTCGAGCGACAGGTCGCCGCGCTCGAGCAGCTGCACGATCTCCGTCAGGCGCTTGATCGCCGTCTCGAAGGAAAGCCCCTCTCCGGACGGCGCTGGGTCAGTCGGCTGCGGCGGTCGGTTCATGGTAAAGGAGCCTCGTACGCGGGTGGTCGCGGCGCAAGTCGGACGCGCGCCTCACCGGGCGCCACTCCCACGACCAGCGCATATCCGTCCTCGTCGAACGCGATCGGCAGCGCCGATCCGTCGCTGGCCACGAACGTGGCCGCAACGTCCTCGGGAAGGGTCGCGCCTTCCGCCGGGACGATGCGGAGCCACGAAACCTGGCACGACGAAGGGGGACCCGGCGCCGTCGCGCGGGTCGTGAGGGCGTGCGATGCCGTCCGTCGGACGACGCGATCGGGGTCCAGTCGAGCCGCCAGCCGAAGGACGTTCTGACGCCCTGGAGCCGCTGAGTCCTCGCCCGTGCGAGAAGAGAGGGCATCGACGACTGCGCGCCGGACCTCGACGTTCCCCTCGAAGGTGTAGATTTCCGCGAGGCGACCGACCGCATCCCGAGCCGCGCTCGAGCCGAGGCCGCGCGAGGCGTGCGCTCGCAACAGAGGATCGGAGCTCGCCAGCAGGGCGTCGACCTCGGAAGCAAATCGCTCGTCACCCCGCTGTGCAAAGACCTGCGCCGCGAGCGGCGCGTCCGGGCCACCACCGCGCGCACGGTTCAACAGCTCGCTCGTGGGCATGACTGCCTCTGGATCGCCCCCAAGGAGACCGATCGCGAGCACGTACCGCGTGATCGCGTCGTTCTCACGCATCGCGCGCCTGAGAAGGGCGTCCCCCCTCGGGGCGGCAAATGGCCCGGTCGCGCCGAGGGCCGCCGCGCGGCGCACGCGCGGATCCGGGTCTTCGAGCGCGGACGCGACGTCCCGTTGCCCGAGCGCGACGAGCGCGTGAACCCCGACGGCCCGGTCGGAGAGGTCGTTCGACGCGGCGAGCCTCCGGAGCAGCGCGTCCAAGGGTTCGCTCCGTTCCCCGCGCTCCAGGCGGCGCACGAGGTAGGCGCGCGCCGCGAGGCGCCGCATCGGACCGGTCGCGGTCGCCATCTTCTCGATGGCGGCCATGGCGGTCGCGCTGGGCGATCGTGCGAGCGCGCACGCGGCGTCGCCCTGGACCGCGATGTCCGCGACGAGCGCCGCGAGCGCCCCGACCGCGAGCGGGCTTTCCTGTCTCCCCAGCGCGCCGACCGCGAGCGCACGCAGTTCGGGGTTGGCCGCGGCCGCAGCACGCGCGGCTGCGGCCTTGGTCACGCCCTCGTCTTGAACCCGCTGCGCGAGGCTCAGGCCATCGATTGCCGTCGCATCGTCCGCGGCCAACCCCTCGACGGCCCGCGGCGCGTCGCGCGCTCCGAGTCGAACGAGAGCGTCGGTCGCCCCCACACGTACGCGCGCGTCCGGGTCGTGGAGCGCGGAGCGGGCCGCGTCCAAGACGCGAGAGTCGCCTGCGAGGCCGAGGGCAGCGAATGCCGCGGCGCGCAGCGCCGGATCGGTCGCGCTCACCGCCGCCTCGAGCGAGTCGAGCGATCGAAGATCTCCAATCGAGGCGGCCATGGCTATCGTCGCCGGGGACGTCAGCGCGATGCCGGCCAGAAGGGGCTGCGCGGGAGGGTGGAGCGCAAGTGCGTCGAGCGCGGGCGTCTGGCCCGGACCGGCGCCCTTCGCGGCGGCGATCAACGCGTCGAGGGCGAGCAAGTTGCCGGATTCGGCGAGGGCAATGGCCGCCTCCTGCCGCGCGAGAAGAACGCGGCCTCCTCCGGCGGCTTCGTCGGCGCTGGGGTCGTTGCTCGGAGTTGGACGGGCGCTGAACCCGAGCGTGGGCGCCGTCACGATCGAGGCGAGTGCGGCGCGAGCGTCCTCTTTGTCGAGCCAAGACGCGAGAGCCCGGACGACGACCAGCAGCGCTCGCGGGTCGGTCCGGGCGATACCGTCGAGAGCCGGGCGCGCGTCCGCGGCGCCGGGCCCGATCGCGCGCTCGAGCAGCCCGAGAGCCTCCGGCGTGTGCGTGGCCGCAACCCGTTCGATTCCGCGAAGGCGCTCGTCGGGCTCCAGGGAGCGCGCAAGTCGCTGGCCGATCTCCGTCCCAAAGCGCGCGCGCAGGCCCGTCTCCGGTGCCCGCCCTGCAACCGACGGAACGGACAGCGCGGGCGAGGACCCCGAGCGCAGTTGTGCGCTGGCGTTGGTGGCGCACGACGCTGCCAGCAGGAGTCCAGTCCCTCGCGCGAACCTGCCGCGATTCATTTCTTGGGGCATCCGCTCGTGTGGGGATCGGTCGAGGGCACTCCAGCGACCAGCGGACACGCGTCGTCGGGATCGAGCACGCCGTCGCCGTCGGCGTCGTCCTCGGGGCAGCCGTCGTTGTCCTGGATCCCGTCTTTGTCCTCGGGGAGATCTGGGCACTCGTCCACTTCGTCGGGAACGCCGTCCG
Source organism: uncultured Polyangiaceae bacterium (assembly GCA_964628155.1). GTDB lineage: Bacteria > Myxococcota_A > Polyangia > Polyangiales > Polyangiaceae > Palsa-1150. The sequence continues at coordinate 8,168 of CAZVPE010000216.1, forward strand.
CGTCGCGGTCGTGCGCCCGTGGTGCCCACCCAAAAGAAAATGCGGCGCGAAAAGCGGGGACGCCGGCGGCGGTGTCCAGGCCGAATTCTCCGCCCCAGACGACGTACGTGTCTCCTCGGCTGCCGAGCGAGATCCGATCGTCGATGGCGAGCAGCACAGGCGAAAGCGTGGACGCGTCGTGACCGAACGGGGCGACGGGTCCGGCCGGGACGGCCCCGTGTAGAGCGACTTCCCATGTTTGCCGATCGGTGGCATCGATCGCCGTGGCGATCGCTTTCGGTCGCACCGATACGCCGATGGACCACGGCACTTCGTCGCCGAAAGTCACGCCGCTCGGGCCAGCGGGCCAGGCGTGCCGCTCGGTGCGTAGCACGTACCCCAGCGACGCACGGAGCGCCCCCACGCCGAGCGCATACTCGCCGAGCACGGCCAGCGACGATGTCACCGAACCGTTGCCCGCGAAACTCTCCCGGTCGCCGGCGGGAACCGTGAGCGTGGCGAGGGCTGCCAATCCGAGCCCTCCGCGCACTCCCTGTCGATCGTTCGAAACGAGGGTGGCTTTGGCGATGAGCGCCGGGTCTCCTAGCGCCGTCGTCGAAACTTTGCCGCGGCTCACCACCGTGGACGGTAGCGGCGAGAATCCGTCCTGCCAGAGCACCAAGGGCAGATCGACGCCGACCGCGGCTCGGTCGCCGAGACCGATTTCTGCCACGAAGTCTGCCCCGAGCGCGTGCTCCACGGGGGTGAGGACGGCGGCTCCCGTTGGGTCGCGCAAGACCACCGGCGACTCTGCATACTGCGTCCACACACCCACGCTCCACCGCCAGGGGCCGGGGGTCGTGACGGGCTCCAGCGCCATGCCCGCGGCGGGGTCGCTCGACGGACGCCACGTCCGCATGTCGATCGAAGGAAGCGTCTGTGCGAAAGCGACCGTCGAGGCGGATGCTGCGAGCCAGGCCAGACTGCAGAGGAACCGCGATGCGCGAACCCGGAACGGCATCGTCGGATTGGGGGTTAGTTGGCTCCCGCGATTTCGGGCAGGCTCGCGTCCTTCTCGGCGGCCGCCGGCGGGCCTGGCGTTTCTTCCACTCGCTCCGCCACTCGCTGGCGAGTCTGCCAGCGTTTGACCGCGCCGCTCAGGATTTCGCCAATGAGTGTGCGATAATCAATCTTCGCGCCGTTCGCGATGAGGCAGAGATCGCTATAGTCGGGCGTAAGCCCGGGAAGAGGATTGACCTCGAGGACATAGACGCGCCCATCGGCGGTCAAACGCAAATCGACGCGCGCGACGTCGCGACAACCCAGCGCCATGAAAGTCGACCGGCACGCGCGCTCGACGGCACGCAGTTCGTCTTTGGTGAGGTTGGCTGGGCACTCGTATCGCACGTGCCGTTGCCAGCTTTGCTTGCACTCGTAGTCGTAGACCGGCCTATCGGTCTGCGCGAGGAATACGACCTCCATCGGCGGCAGTACCCTCGGACGGCGCTCGCCGAGCAGCCCAACGGTCAGCTCGCGGCCCGCGATGTACTCCTCGACCAGAGCGGGCTGCCCGTAGCGATCGATGAGCTCGCGGGCGACTTCTCGAAGGCGTATTTCGTCGTCGCACACGCTCTTGGAAGTAATGCCTTTGCTCGTTCCCTCTTGGTTGGGCTTCACGATGACAGGGAAACGAAACTGCCGCAGTTTCTCGCGCCCGGTCGTCAGCACTTGAAACGACGGTGTGTCGACCTCGGTGAGCAGGCGCTTGGTCAAGGCCTTGTCGAGGCAAATGGACAGCGTCGCCGAGTCGCTCCCCGTGTACGGCACCCCGAGTAGCTCGCACAGGCTGGGCACCTGCGCCTCGCGGCTGCGCCCGACCATTCCCTCGGCGA
>CAZVPE010000217.1:0-10025 GCA_964628155.1 uncultured Polyangiaceae bacterium
CGCGCTTCGGTCCCGACTTCGACGACAAGACCTATCCCCAGGAGGCGTCGCTCGAGAAGGCAGCCGTGAGTTTCGAGAAGGGGTGCTACCTCGGCCAAGAGGTCGTGTGCATGCTCGAGATGCGCGGGCATGTGAAGCGCCGGCTCGTCTCGCTCGTGCTGGAATCGGGCGAGCCCCCGGCGCGCGGCGTCGCCGTCACCGACGAAGCGGGAGCCGCGGTGGGCGAAGTGACGAGCGCAGCGCCGTCGCCGACTCTCGGCAAGGCGGTCGCGTTCGCAATGCTCAAGCGGGCTTGGACCGAGCCTGGCAAAGGTCTGCTCGTCGAGGGGGCTCGCGCGGAGGTGGTCCAGCGTCCGGCGTGACGCGGCCTGCCGTGTTTTTCCTCTTTCCCGGCGACGGCTCGACATCGAGCCCGCCGCATCCGTTGCGCAGGCGCTCGATGGCGGAAGCCTCGATCTGCCGGACCCGCTCGCGGGAGAGGCCGAGTTCGTGTCCGACCTCTGCCAGCGTCCGGCCGTCTTCGTAGCGACCGCGCAGAATTTCGGCTTCGCGCGGCGTCAGCTCCTCGGCCGCCCGGCGCGCCCGTTCGGCGGCCTCCCGGGCGCACGCCACGTCGAAGGGCGAAGGCGCGTCATCGTCGGCGATCAGATCGACGAAGGTGGTGGACGTTTCGTGAGCGATCGGCCTGTCGAGCGAAGCCGGCTCGATCGAGCGCGCGTCGAGCGCCCGGAGCACGTGCTCCAGGGGAAGGCCCGTGGCCCCCGCGAGCTCATCGACCGTGGGGTCTCGGTTGCACGCGACCGCGAACGAAGCCGCGGCTCGCGCGACGCGAGACTGTGCGTCGAGTACGTGCACCGGAACGCGGATCGTGCTCGCCATGTTCTGCAAGGCGCGGCGCATCGCCTGGGCAATCCACCACGTGGCGTACGTGGAGAACCGCGTTCCAAACGCGAGGTCGAAGCGTTCGACGGCGATCATCAGCCCGATGTTGCCCTCCTGGATCAAATCGGAGAGGAGCAGGCCGCGATTGGTGAAGCGCTTCGCGATGCTCACGACGAGTCGCAAGTTCGGCTCCACGAGCCGAGCCCGGGCCTTGGCCGCTCGCCTGCGCGCCAGGGCGAGTCTCCCGCCGATCACGCCGTCGTGTTCCAGCGCGGTCACCGCATCGTCGGCTTGCCGTATCTCCGCCGCGTACGCACGCTCGTCCTCGGCCGAAAGCAGCCGGTGGCTGGCGAGATCACGAAAGTAAGCGGAGACAGGCGAGTCGCTGCGCATACGTCGGAGTGGCCCCCTGGGCTCGAAGACCCGGACCGACAGACAGCGTTGCCCCGGCTGCCCGGCCTCGCCCGCCCATTCCGACGGAACGGGGCGGTTGACCTACGAGCTGCCGGCTCCGGCGCTCGGACCGCGTTGGGGCCGCGGCGTCAGCGGACCGGGGGAAGGGGCTCCCAGCGCAGGGATTCGCCGACTTCGCTCGAGATTTTTTTCGCGAGCCATGGCCGTAGGATCGGCATGATGAAAAGACCGGCGCCCTGGCCTCGTTTGCCGGTGGAAAAGAACGCGACGAGCCGCCCGTCGGGGCTACAGCCCGCATAGGTGTTGGCCCCTTCGTGCTGGGTGAGACGGCGCAAGGCACCGCCGCTGCTGTCGGTCGCGATGATGTCGGCGCCCGTTCCGATTCCAACCGTGTAGACGACGAGAAGCCCCTGGGGGGTGTCGCAAAACACCGGCGCGCTCGCCATGAACCCGGCCGGAGAGATCGGCTTGCCCTCGAGGTACACCCGCTGCACGGGACTGCCGGCGACGTAGGCGATCTTCCCCGTGGGTCCGAAGATCGGGTGGTTGGCGAAGGGCGGCGCCTGCATCGGCTGCAGTCGGGCTCGTTCGCCCACCCAGAGCTGGCTTTGTCCTCCGTCCATGACCGTGAGCGCCATTCGCGCGTGGTCGCTGCTGAACGCGAGGCCCATGATCGATCCCGGGATAGCCAGCGGCACCTGCGTCGCGGTCGGGCCGAAGACGAGTCGAAACGGCGAATAGTCCGTCGAGAGAGCGTAGTAGATCTCGTTGCCGGGTCCGAACGCGGGCGACAGGGCGGTTGCGTTGATTGGCCCGATCGCGCGCAAGTCGAACCCGTCGGCGTCGATCGCAAAGACGCGGCGCCAGCGGCCGACTTTCTCGACGTACGTCATCTGGCTCGCGAAGCCCCCGGGCCGGCCGGTCAAGCCGCCGAGGAGCTGATCGACCAGACGATGCGACGCGGCCCGCACTTCGATGGTCGCCGTTTGTACGACCGCATGAAAAGCAGGCTTCGGGTCGGCTGCGGCAGGATCCCCGACCGCGGCGAGGCGGCCACCCTGGGCGACCGCCGGGGTGAGGTACGCGTCGCCGATGAGCTCCGTCTTTGCGGAGTCGTTGGATGCGGGCTGTGAGAAGACGCGAAGGACGTACTCGGCGCCCTTCGCCCGCCACGCCGCGAGATCGAGAGGCGAGGTTCGCGTGAAGGTACCGGCAGGAGCGGCGGTCTCGTCGAGGATCTCGAACTGACCGCTCAGCTCCATGTCGCGGCGCACGACGAGATTCACCACGCTGTCGGCGGTTCCGGTCGTGAGAATCGGAACGAGGGCCATCTTGGGAAGCGGAGGAAGGCCTTGCGCGGACCCGTTGACGTCGATCGTGCCGAGCACGCTCTCGTCGGGCGGCTCGCTCGGCGGCGTCGCCGAGTCCGCGGCGGTCGCTCCACGGGTGAAGAGCGAGAGGGCGACGGCGAACGCCGCGAACGCGATGGGACGGAGTCTCATTCGCAGTGCCTTGGGTCCGTACATTGAAGCCTGAACGATTGGGACTTTCCGAGCATCTCTGGGTACATCGGCGGTGGAGCGGGGAGCTCGACGCCGCTCGATTGGATTCGCTCGAGCGTCGATAGGACCTCTGCGTCGAACGCCGGGTCGCCGCTTGGCTTGGTGACCGAGAACGTACCGACCTTGCGGTCTTCTGTCACCGTCACGGACACGACCGATCGCAGCGTCTTGAGCTTTTCGAACGGGATTTTTCCGGCGATCTGGAAGCGCGCCTGAAACCAGGCCGCAAGCTGGGCCCTGTACATGTCGGCCGCGCGCGCCTTGAGCGGGTCGGTCTCGGTGCCGTTTGCGGCCCCCTGTTCGGAACCCTCCGCCGAGGCGACCGTCGCCGCCGCTCCTGCGTCGGGCGGCTCGGGTGCGTTGGAGGGCGCGACCCGTCCCGCGTCCACGACGGCAGGCGCCGCGCCGGCGTCGGCCACGCGCGTCTTCGGAATGGCGTCCAGTGTCTTTTCGGCCTGAGGCGACGGGACCGAAGACTGGGACTTGGCCGCGGCTGGTCGCCTGCGCTGCCACTCCGTCGGGAGCTTCGAGGGGGACTTGGTGCCGAGCTTGAGGACGGGCGTGATCGCGACCGCGATCGGCTGCGCGTTGTCGTTGGAGATGTCGGCGCGGACGAGCGCCGGCGCCGGGAGCGAGAACGCGGCAACGAACGAGAGCTGGGCGAGGAGCGCGACCGAGCACGCGATGGTGATGTCCTGCGCGTCGAAGTTGCGCCCTGCGCCGGCCGTCACGGCTTGGTCTCCTCCGGCTCCACGAGCAGGTTGAGCGAAGTGACGCCCGCCGACCGCGCCGCGGCGACGGCGCGCGCGACGACTCCGTAGTGCGCCTCCCTGTCCGCGCGAATGTAGAGCTCGTGCTCCTTCTGGACGCGCGGGTTTTCGAGTAACGCCTTCTCGATGTCTTTCGTGACGTCGTCTTCGCCGAAGAGAATGCGCTCTTCTTTGGTGATCGAGACGACCAGCTTTGCGTCCTTTACGGGCGTGTTCGACGCCTGCACCTCGGGCAACTCGATGTGAAGGCCGCTCGTAAGGAGCGGCGCCGTCACCATGAAGACGATAAGGAGCACCAGCATCACGTCCACGAGAGGCGTGACGTTGATCTCTCGGATGGCGCCCCCGCCGCCACGGCTGCCCGACGAGAGCGTCATTCGAACGCTCGCTCCTCAGGGGCGTTGCCGGGCGCCGGCGGGAAACCGTGAGCCGGCGGGCGTGGGAACGGACGGCTCGGCGCGGACGGCTTGCTCGGCGATGAGCGCGACCCACTCGCCGGCGGTTGCTTCGAGATCTGCCACGTAGTCGCCGACGCGCTTGTCGATCCAGTTGTAGAAAAAGACCGCCGGGATCGCGGCCGCCAGACCGATTGCCGTCGTGATGAGCGCCTCGCCGATGGCCGGCGCGACGACGGGTAGGCTCGCGGTTTTCGCGGCGCCGATCCGAATGAAGGCATCCATGATTCCGTAGACGGTGCCGAAGAGACCGATGAACGGCGCGCCCGCGGCGACGAACCCGAGGAGCCACATGAGCGCGCGCGCGTTCTGGCCCTCCGCAAGCACCGCCCGGTCGGCCAGCGCCTTCAGCCGTTCGAGCGGGGCACCGGAGCCGCGCACGTAGAGCTCACCGAGGATTCGGGCCCCGGCCGCGCTGCCGCGCCCCGCCCCCGCCGCCTCGAACAGCTCTCGCGCCGAGGTGGCCGGACGGGTGCGTCGATCGAACTCGCGCTCTGTCGAGCGGAGTCGGCCGAGCTGCAGGAGCTTCAGCATTGCGATGACCCACACGAGCATCGAGCAGCCCACGAGGAGCCCGAGGGTGATTTTCACCGGCCACGCCGCGTGCACCAAGAGCCCGACGAGGTCGAGCTTGACCGTGGGCGCCTCCGCCGACGGGGGCAAGTCGACTCCGACGGCGGCGGTGGCGGCTCGAAGCAGGGTCATTGACCGAGCATGATGTCGACGCGGCGATCGCGCGCCCAGGTCGGCTCGTCGCTCCCGGTGGCGTCCATCGCGCCGCGGGTCGTCGACTCGGCCTTCGATTTGTCCATGCCTTTGCCCGTCAGATACGTGGCCACCGAGTCGGCCCGCGACTGGCCGAGCGTGAGGTTGTAGTCGCTGCTTCCGCGGGGGTCCGCGTGGCCGACGAGCTTCATCAGGCGCCCCTTGAGGGGGCCGCTCGTGAAACAGCCGACGAGCTGCGCGAGGACATGGGCGTCGTCGGGACGAACGTGGGCCGAGTCGAATGCGAAGTATGCGTCGGGGTCTTTGATTCCGCACGCCGTCGTGATTTCTTCCGAGATCCGCACCGCGCTCGCCGTGGGAGAGTCCGGAGGTTGCGGCGGCAGCCGGCTCGCGGGCGCCGGCGTCGTAGGAGCGGGCGCGGGCGGCTCGGGCGCCTTGGGAGGCGGCGTGTCTCCGCCGCAGGCGGTCGAAGCGAACGCGGCGAGCGCAAAGGCGAGCGGAGCTGCGTGACGTGCAATCGATGTCAGCATGAGTCTTCCTCCAATCGTGCCGCCCCAACAATCTGGAACGGATTAATCTTTCCGCGTGAGCCCGGTCAAGTGGCCATTCTTCGTTCGAGTTTGAAGCGGCGTCTTCCGTCGTCCGCGTCCGCCAAACGAGAGACGCGCAGCATCGCGAGTGCAATCTCGCAGATTCGTCCGCCCTTGTGCACCCGCAAATGAAGCCGGTCGCCGTCGCTCTTCATGACATCGCAATCGCCGAACGCGAAGTGGACGACAGCGTCGCCCGGTTCGGGGACCGGGGCATCCGCCTCGGCTTGCGCGCCGGGCTTCGGGGGCCTCGCCGGGATGGCTGTGGCCGCATGAACGGGCGACGGTTGCGGGGCCCTCGGGCCGCGCTCGGGGGAACGCTGGCTCGCGTCGAGCGCCCCGGACCACGCCGCGGGGGGCGCGGCGCGCGGAGCAACGGGACTTGCGGGCGCCTGCTGGGACGTCGAGCCGAGCAACCACACGCCGGCGATCTCGTCGAGCACCCGCGGCAGCGCGATATCGTCGAGCGCCGTGACGAAGACTTCGACGGCCACGGCGCGAGCGCCCGCGATCTCGCCGTAGAACGTCTCGATTCCGCTGTCGGTTTCGCGGGCGAGAAGCCCCCGAACGGAAAGCGAGAGGTCGCCCTCGGAGAGGCCGATGCTTCCTTCGAGCGCCAGCGCCTGCACGGTTCCGTCGATTCGCCGCGCAGTGCCGAGCGTGCCGAGGCCGGGGTGGTAGAGGCGCAGGTCGACCTCCGTCAGCACACCGCTTCCACGCAGCCACCCGCACGCGACCTGCTCCTCGCGAAGCGCGTCGCGGACAGCCGCGGGGATCGACTCGCCCGCGGATAGACGGAGCACGAGGTGGCGGGACTTGTCGCTTCGGGAAACGCCAATCGTCACAGGGGGCAGAGGCTGCTTACTCCATCTTTACAGCGGCGCCCAGCGAACGCCGAGGGTAAAGCGAAACCTCGGCGTCGTGAGCGGCAGATCACCGCCGAGTGGAATGCCCCCACCGCCACCGAGCTGAAGGGAAAGATCGCCCGCTTCCAGCGGCGACGATCGAAGAGAGAGCTGCCACTCGGCGGGCGTGACGTACGTCGGCAGCGCCCAGGCTTCGAGCGCGACCGCGAGGAGCTCGCGCGGCAAGATGTCGTACCCAATCCCCAGCGCCCCAACGAATTGCGAACCGATGCGCGCGTCGAGGAGCTGCGCCGTAGGCCGGACGCGCGCTCCCACCTCAGCTCCGACGAAGATCGGTCCCAATCGGTAGTCGCCGGACAGGCCCGGGGCGAAGACGCCGGAATGCTCGCCCGCGAACTGCGAGTGGTCTCCCGTCGGCGCGCTCATCTCGAAGCGTGCGACCAGGCCCCAAGCGCGGAGCGGAGCCGAGTCGAGTGCGAGGTGGTCGTGCGCCAGGATCGCGTAGGCGACGCCGAAGCGCAGGTCGCGCGCGGCCGTGTCCTTCAGGCCTCCGCCTCCGGTCACGGGCGCGAGTCCCGTGCCGCCTTGCCCCAACGTCAGCGGAAGCGCGAAATCCAGCTCGAGGTCGCGCGTCATGCCGTACGACCACAGAAAGGAGCTGTTCACCTGGTCGTCCACGGCGTTGTACGAGGTCCCCCGGCCCGGGCCGGGCGACGGGGACTCTAGGACGATCGGCCGCGACAAGTAGCTCGTGACGAGTCCGAAACCGAGGTGGCCGGCGCCGGTGGTCTCGGCGGATCCCACGGCGACGAAGTGTGCGGGGCCGGCGTGGGGCCAGAGAACGTCGTCGTCGATACACGTGCTCAGCGCGCCCCCGCACTCCGTCGCGTCTGCGGGAAAAGCAAATAACGCGAGGGCGAGCGCGTTGACGGAAAGGACCGCACCGACGCCGGAGCGCATCGGAGCGGGACCCTACCACGCCTCGCCCGCGTCGCTCCGTGATAAGAGGGCCCGACGTGCGCATTACCCCCGCGACTCCGCTGCTGTTGGGGAGCGGCTCCCCTCGCCGCCGCGAGATGATGGAACGCATCGGGGTGCCGCTGGTCGTGCGCCCCGCCGGCGCGGACGAAGCCGTCCAGGGCGGCGAATCGCCCGCAGCCTATCTGGAGCGGATCACCCAGGCGAAGCTCGACGCCGTGCGCGCGATCCCTCGACTGGGTCCGGAGATCGCGGTGCTGGTCGCCGACACGATCGTCGTTTTGCCTGGCGGCGGCGTGCTCGGTAAGCCGGCCGACGACGGGGAGGCGCGGTCGATGATCGAGCGGCTCGCGGGGGTCACGCACGAAGTCAGCACGCGGTTCGCGCTGGCCGAAATCGATTCTGGGGCGCCGATCGCACATGCCGAGACGGTAACGACGCGGGTGACATTTCGGGCCATCTCCGGCGACGAGGCGCTCGGCTACGTGGCGACGGGCGAGGGGCTGGACAAGGCAGGAGGGTACGCGGTTCAGGGGAGGGCGGCTGCCTTCATCGAGCGGATCGAAGGGAGCTATACGGGCGTCGTGGGGTTGCCCCTCTGCGAGGTCGTCGTGGCGCTACGCGGGCTCGGCTGGTGGTAGTACCCGGCGCGCCCCACGCGCGAAGCGGGCCTCTCGTTCGCGCTCGCACGTCTGACGCCCTGGCAGTCTTCGCCGTGGCCCTCGTCGTACGGCTCGCGTTCGTGGCCGCGGCCCATGCGCGCTTCCCTGCGGTCGAAGACGGCCACTACTACGACGTTCTGGCGCATCGCCTCGCCTCCGGGGTGGGCTACACGTGGCTTTGGCCCGACGGTGCGGTCACCTACGCCGCCCATTATCCGGTGGGATATCCGGCGCTCCTGGCCTTCTTCTACTTCGTTCTCGGCGCCTCCCCCACCGTCGCGATGACGCTCCACGCCCTCTTGGGGGCTGCCAGCGCGTACGGTGGACACCGTCTTGTCGACGGAGAAGGGGTCGCGCGTTGGAGGCCGTTCGCGGCCGGCATCGCGATCGCCGTGCATCCAGCCCTCGTCCCGTACACGGCCGCGTTCATGACCGAAGGGGTGACCGCCTCGCTCCTGGTCGTCGCCGGAGCGCTCGCCAACGCGGCACGCAAGGCGCAGCGGCCGTCGCCCTGGATCGTCAGCGCGGGTATCGCGATGGGGGCGGCGACGCTCGTACGGCCGCAGTCGTTGGTTTTGGCTCCCATCCTCGGCGCACTGGCGGCTCCGGCGTGTGCGGGCGCGCGTTCCAGGCTGGCACGGGCGGTTGCCGTCGCCGGGGTCGCTCTGGCCTGCATCGCGCCGTGGACGGCCCGAAACTGCGTGCGGATGCACACCTGCGCGCTCGTCAGCGTCAACGGCGGCTGGAATCTGCTCATCGGCGCCCAAACCGGCCGGGGCGCCTGGGAGCCGGTCCGTGTTCCGCCCGAGTGCGCGACCGTGTGGGACGAGGCGGCGAAAGACGCTTGCTTCGGTCGCGCGGCAAGGCGCCGCATCGCCTCCCGACCGGCGGATTGGCTGGCCCTTGTCCCCGCCAAGCTGGCGGCCACGTTCGACTACTTCGGTGCCGCCCCGTGGTATCTGCACGCGAGCAACCCGGGGGTGTTCGGCGAGGGCGCGAAGAGGACACTGGGCGCGGCCGAGACGGTTTTCTGCCGGTTGCTCCTGCTCGCCGGCCTGGTGACCTGCGGTCGCGCGCCGGGCGGAAGGCCGCTCGCGCGCAAAATCGTCGCACTCGTGGGCGCGGCGGCCGCGCTTACGGTGCACGGCTGGATCGGGTACGCGGCGATAGCGGCGTGCGTGGCGATCGCTGGTCGGCGTGCGGCGGCGGCGGCCCCGCTGGCTCTCCCGGCCGCCGCCGCGGTCATCGCCGCGACTGCGGCGGTCCACTCGGTTTTCTTCGGCGCAGGGCGCTACGGGCTCATCGTCGTCCCGTTCGTCACGATGGTGGCCTTCCTCGGCGATGGACGGAAAGCGGGACCCACGGCAATGATTGGGTGATGCGGGGCAATTGGGTCTGGGCCTCCGCCGCACTCCTCGTCGCCTGCGGCGGACGGATCGACATCGGCGACGACGGAGGTCCGCCGCCGGCCCCCGGCGCGTCGAGCGAGGACGCGGGCACCGCCAGTGGCGGCAACCCCTCCGGCCCGAACAGCAGCGGGTTCGACATCTGCCCGCCCGATCCTCCCGAGGTGGGCACCGCGTGTTCGGTCTCGTACGCGTGTGCGTACCCCATTACGGCGTCGCCTTCGACGTGCCAGAGGTTTACGTGCGACGCGGCGGGGCACTGGCAGGGTATGTCCGGCGGCTGTTAGAACCCTGGTGCTTTGCGCCGATAGCTTCGCGATCCCGCCAGCGATCGTGCTCGCGTACGGTCGTACGCTCCGCGCGCTCGCCGCCGGGCTCGCTCGCTCTCGACGCAAATCACCAGGGTTCTAGTTTCTAGAGGACCGAGCGATCTCGCCACAAAAACGCGAACACCCGGGCTCGAAAGCCCAGGTGTTCGGGTCGACGTCGCTCTGTAAGCCGAGTTTTGTCTCGCGTCCGGGTCACCCCGGGCGCGGAGGCGATCATTCCTCTAGGGCGGCGGTTACCCGACGCCTCGAGCGGCCTACCCGCAGGCTCGAGCGAGCAGCTCTCGAACGCCTGCCTATGCGGCCTTGCTCCCAATGGGGTTTGCCTTGCCGCCCGCGTTACCGCGGGCGCGGTGGGCTCTTACCCCGCCGTTTCACCCTTACCGTC
>CAZVPE010000218.1:0-9927 GCA_964628155.1 uncultured Polyangiaceae bacterium
GGCTTCTGCTGTGAAGCACCAGCTTCTAGAGAGAAGAGGGACGAATGGCCGATAGATTCAAGTCGGGCGACAAGGTGAAAAAGTCCGGCATCTATTCCGTCCTTCACGAAGGCGAGCACGCCGACGCGCACGACGTGACCTGCATCGCGGGCAAGATGTTCCCCGAGTGCGGCGAATGCGGCGGCGCGGTGCGGTTCCTCCTCGTGCGGCACGCCACGCACATCGGGCGCAACGAACACTTCAAGTCGTAAACATTTCGGCGGGACTTGGTAGAGTGCTCGTCCTCATGACGACACCTCGGATGCCTCGTTCCATCTTTTCGTGGATTGTTCTTGCTGCGGGCTGCGCATCGAGCGCCCCAGCACCGGTGGCCCCGACCGTGCCGGTTGCGACGGCCGCTCCAGCTGCGTCGGCCGGACCTGTTGCAGCTCCCAATCCCGCGCAAGCGTCTTCGCCGTCGAACGTCGATGCGGAGGCCGCATCGAAAGTGCCGGCGCGGGTCAAAGGGAAGAATCCGTTCGCGGGTCTGCGCTTTTACGTCAACGACTACAGCCCAGCCGCGATGGCCGCGCAGAACATCAAAGGCAGCCGCGCGGAGGACGCGAAGCTGCTCGAGAAAGTGGCTGCTCAGCCCGTCGCCCAGTGGGTCGGGGAGTGGAGCGGCGACGTCGAAACGACGGTGCACAATCTCGGGAAGGCCACGAACGCCAACGGAACCGTTCCCGTGGTCGTCGCGTACAACCTTCCCAACCGCGATTGCGGACAGTATTCGGCGGGCGGCGTGACTTCGCCGGAGGCTTACCGCAAGTGGATCCACGAATTCGCCAAGGCGGCTGGGCCGTTCCGCATGATTGTGGTTCTCGAGCCGGATGCGCTCGGGCAGCTCACGACATGCCTTTCGCCGGCCGATCAGAAGGTGCGACTCGGCCTGCTCAAAGAAGCGGTCGACACGCTCTCTCAAACCGCCGGGATCTCGGTCTACTTGGACGCGGGGCACGCCAAATGGATTGCTGCGCCAGAGATGGCCAAGCGGCTCCTCGAGGCCGGAGTCGCGAACGCCGACGGCTTCTCGCTCAATGTTTCGAATTACGTGAGCACCGAAGACAACATCGCTTACGGCCACAAGCTTTCCGCGGCGACCGGCGGAAAGCACTTCATCATCGACACGGGCCGCAACGGCAACGGGCCGACGGCGGACGCTCAGTGGTGCAACCCAGACGGCCGGGCGATTGGCGCCGTGCCGACGGCCTCGACGGGCGATCCGCTCGTGGACGCCTTCTTTTGGATCAAGCCGCCAGGGGAGTCCGATGGAACCTGCAACGGCGGTCCCAAGGCGGGCGAGTTCTGGACGGACACGGCGGTCGGGATGGCGAAACGGGCGAAGTGGTAGCTCTTCGGCTTGTGTCTCGTCTCAACCCGGCGGCGTGAGCCGCCGGGTTCAGTACCGCGACCGTCAGGGAGCGGTCAGGTCTAGGCGCGCAACCACTCTCCATCGCGGTCGACGGCGGTAATTACGCCAAAATGTCGGTGATCGGCCCGCTGACGTAGTTGTTGAACGCGGTCCAGTTGTTCGCGCCGTAGGCCGTCTGAAGCTGCGACGTCGTGACTCCCATGATCTGCGCCAGCGTGACGAGCAGGTCGTTGTGGAAGCGGACCCCACACTGATTGTCCGTCCCGCCGTACATCGGGAGGTTCAGCGGAAAACGCACGAGTTGTCCGCTATTTTGCACGCACTTCAGCTTGCCGCCCCCGCCTCCGATGAGGACGAAGGGCGTGTCATCGTGGTTGTGCGCCAGGCCCATGTCGATTTCGCTGCCCCAACAGATCACCGACTGATCGAGGAGCGTTCCCGATCCGCTCTGGATCGTGCTGAACGTGTACGCGAGATTGGCGACTTGCTGCGCATACCAAGTCTCGATGTCGATGAGCTGCTGGGGGTACTGGGACGTGACGTACGACGGCTCGCTATACAAATCCGTGCCCAGCGCGCCGATATACGACGGGCCCTGATGCGAATAATTGTGGTGCGTGTCGGTCTGGGTGGATCCCAGCCAACAGTGCGTGACGGGGCTCAGCGCGTGCGAGTACTGAATGCTCGCAACCTGCGTCAGGTTGCAGGCCAGGGCCATCGCCAAGACGTTGGGCATGATCTGCGCGTTGCTCGGAAACGGGTCGGTGGCGCAAGAACCCGAAGCCGACGGCGCGCCGGCATCAGCCGACGGCGTCGTGCACGAAGCCGCCTGCGTCGCGGCCGCCTGGAGCTGCGTCAAGACCTGATTCCACATGCCCTGAAGATTCTGGAGCTGAATCTTGTCTTCGTTGCACAGCCGCTTCTGCAGGCTCGTGAGGTCGGCGTTGATATGGTTCCACGCCTGCTGGCGGATGAACGTTTTCTTGTCGGGGCCAGCCGACGCCATCTTCATCGGAAATAGGGTCGTGATCGCTTGTGCGGGCGAAGCGATGGGGTCTACCCAGCTGCCGGACAAGTCGTAGAGCATCCTCTCGTCGACCCCGCGCTGCGGGTAGTCGGCCTTGCTTTGAACCATCAATGCGATGTTCTGGTAGGGCGCTCCCGAATTGAGCTGACTCGAGATCGCTTGGTCGATGCTCGGCCCCTTCGCCGCGTCGCCGTTGTTCGCGATCGGAAGGCCGGTCCACAGCGAGGCCATTCCGCTCTCGTGGGTCCCCATCCCCGCCGCCTTGTTCTGCAGCCCGTCGAGAACGGTGACGTACTTCGTCAAATCCGCCTGCTGGCTGGGACCGGCCTTCGTGAACGCGGAAAGCGTCTGCCGAAACGTCAGCGGACCGTTGGTCACGGCGGTCGCCGTCGGCGCGAGGGTCGCCGGCGCGGCTCCTTGCGCCCCCCACCGATACCGAACGCACCCGTTCGCGGTGAAGAGCAGGACGAGCTTGGGCGAGGACGAACCCGCGGCATAACCGGGGACGCCGCGGAGAAACGGATATGTGAACGCGGTGGCGCCCACGAGCTTCAAGAAGCGACGGCGGTTCAATTCGGCGCGGTTCATTGGCAAGCGCTCCCTGCACTCTCGACCGTTCGATACCGGAACGCGTCGCTCTGGGTAATCGCGAGGAGGAGCTGTTGAATGTTGAAATTACTCGATGAGAACGCGGAATAGATCTGCTGCGCAGAGCAGGCATCGCTCGGCTTCTCGATGCGTCCGAGGGCGTAGCGAAGTTCGTTCAGGGCGAAACACTGGCGAACCTGCGCAGCTTGGGACAGCTGCGTCGTGAGATCCGTAACGCTCGTGAACGTCGCTGCCGTGCTGTCGATCGGAGCGCCCATCTCCCCCGCGGCCGCCTGGTAGATCGTGCCGCTCGAATCGATGGGGGTCTGGGCTCCGGGCCCATTCGTGAAGCCGTTGAGATCATCGGCCTGATATCGGCCGACGGCGTCGAAGTTGCCGAAGCCCACGCCGATGGGGTCCATCAGCTTGTGGCAGGCCGGGCAACCGGTCCCCTTTTGCATGTGGCCGAGCAGAAGATCGCGGGTCGTTCCGCCGTCGGGCGGGGCGGTCGGCGCCCCTGGGACGTTCGGCGGCGGCGAAGGAATCCGATCGCAGAGCACGTTTTCCCGAACGAGCTTTCCGCGGAGCACGAGGGACGGGAGCGTCGAGTGCGCCTGCGTCGCGAGCACTCCCCCTTTCGTGAGGATGCCGGGCCGCATCGAGAGCTGGGTCTTGAAGAAGGTGCTGTTGGTCAGCGAGGGATCCGAGACGGTGACGCCCGTGCCGCCGCCCAGGGTCGCGCCGTTGCCATAAAACGTCACCAGGTCGGAGTTCAGATACGACGACGGCGAGGTGAGAAGGTCGGTCAGGCTTCCGTTGTCCGCGAGGACGAGCTGCGAGAGGTCGAGGCGCGTCTCTTCGTACATCGCCTCGGCCAGAGGGCCGGCGCTGGAATTGAAAGCGGCGTATTGGGCGTCTTTGGCCTGAACGCCGGTGAGCTGCATCCACTGATTCGTGAAATCGACGAGCGCGTCCTGCGCCATGAGCGCGTTGGTCACCGGACTCTTCACGGTGAGCATGCGCTGGGCCTCCGCGAGGATGGCAGCCGGAGTCCCCAGCTTGCCCTGCGCGGCGTCCGCCATGAGCGTCGCGTCGGGCACCGAGCGCCAGAGAAAGAACGCGAGCCGCGCGGCGATCTCCGTTTGCGAGAGCGGGACGACGCTTCCGGACGGACTTCCGCCTCCGAACTCCAGAACATAAAGAAAGCGCGGAGACTCGAGGACGGTCGTGATGACCGCTTGGATCCCGGTGGTCCAGTCGAACTGGGCCTTGGTCGCCGCATAAATCTGCGTGAGTCCCGTCGTCTCCGTCGAGTCGAGCTGACCGCGATACGCGCGATTCACCCACGTGCTT
Organism: uncultured Polyangiaceae bacterium; assembly: GCA_964628155.1. Classification (GTDB taxonomy): domain Bacteria; phylum Myxococcota_A; class Polyangia; order Polyangiales; family Polyangiaceae; genus Palsa-1150. The sequence goes on from CAZVPE010000218.1 coordinate 4,380, forward strand.
ATGAAGTCGCTCGCGCAGGTATCGTCGTGCGCCTGACCGCAGGACGGGATACCGGCCAAGACGTAGTTATTCACGCGATTGGTGTCGGCCACGGCGTTCTCCGCGAGCGTCTCGGCGGCCTGCATGTAATCCTGGACGATGGTCGTGCTCACGCCGTTATACGTGTTGACCTGAAAATTGAGCGCCTGATACATCGCGCTCTCGGGAGGAAACCCGTTCGCCGGTTGCGACGTGTCCCCGAGTAGATCGCGCACCATGTTGTTGTACTCGGCGCGCGAAATGCGGCGCATCGGGAACCAGTCGACCGAAGTCTGGCCCTTGTTGCAGCTCAGGCCGAAGAGCTCCGTCCCAATAGGGGTGGGCTGAAACGAACCGGCGGGCGACGAGACCACGGCTCCCGCATCGGCACCACCCGCCGTGCTCCCACTGGACGTGCCGCCGGCAGTTCCCGAGGATCCTCCTCCCCCGTCGCTCGTGCTTTCGACTCCGGAGACGGTACCCTGATGCCCAGGCTGGGCACATCCGGCAGCGGGTCCGCCCGCGACCGCTGCGATCCCGAGTGTGGCGAGCAGCGGCAACGACGCCCCCAAGGGGCGGATTTGATGGGGCTTACGCTGCATGGCGCCCGAAAGGAGACTGCCGCCCCCCGACAAGACCTACTGGACGGTGGAATATCGCCAAGTTCGACGTCCCTTCTTGAGTCGAGACCATTGTATCGGCCCAACCGCGTTCGCGCCCGTGTCCGCCACCAGCGCAAGTTTTCTGCGCTCGGGCAGATGCCCGAACGCGACGTCCCGGCTCAGCGAATGGGTTCCCTTCGAACTGCGTGACGCATCTGAGACGACTCCCGCCCGGCAATCGGGGGGGGCGGGCCGGGGGGCGGGCCTCGACTCAACTCACTTCAGTCGGCCTTCCAAAGCGATCGCGGCATTGGCCATCATCGCGGCCTCGCGCAGGAGGAGAAGAGCCGCGGTCTGGTCGCGCGACGGCGGCGTGTGGGCGAGAATGATGTCGGCGAATCGCTTTGCGCCGGCGTGGATGGCATCGTGATGAACGAGCTTCTCCGGCGTGGGGGCGTGATGGCTGAAGACATAGTCCGGGTCGAAGTCTGGATGTCTCATCGCGTGTCCTTGCGCTCCCTTCGTTCTCGCCGCGCGTTCTAACCCCTGACGGGCGGCGACGCCATCGACTTCATCGCGCGAAACTTGCGCGAAACTGGCTTGTTGGCCCGGGCGGTGACAGGATCGGCCCGTGCGACTGGGCATCGATTTCGGCACCACACGAACCGTCGTCGCTTGCGCGGACCGGGGCAACCATCCGGTGGTCGGCTTTGCCGATGCGGCGGGCGACGCCGCGGAGTGGATTCCGTCCATTGTGGCGGAGCGCGACGGCGAGCTCCGTTTCGGGTTCGACGCGGCGGCGGTCGCCGACGATCCGTCGTTCACCGTCCTCCGATCGTTCAAGCGGCTGCTCTCCCGTCCCGACGCCGTGCCTGCCCAGACCGTCGTTCTGGGCCGCACCGTTGTGGCGCTCGGCGACCTGATTGCCCGGTTCGTCGGTTATGTGCGCGAGGCGCTCGTCACGCGCTCCGACGTCCGCCGCTCGCTCTCGCGCGGCCAGGAGTTGCAAGCGGCGATCGCGGTGCCGGCAAACGCGTTCGGCGCGCAGCGATTCGTGACGCTCGACGCGTTCCGCCGCGCCGGGTTCGCGGTGACGGCCATGCTGAACGAGCCTTCGGCGGCGGGGTTCGAGTATACGCACCGGCACAGGGATACAATCTCCTCTCGACGGGATCTCGTGGTCGTCTACGATCTCGGGGGCGGCACGTTCGACGCGTCGGTGGTGCGTATGAGCGGCAGGCGCCACGACGTCCTGGCCACGGCCGGGGTCGCCCAGCTCGGCGGCGACGACTTCGACGTCGCGCTCGCGTCGGTCGTGCTCGACCGCGCCGGCCTCGAGCTGCGGGCGCTTCCCGCTCGCGCAGCCGAGCATCTGCTCGATCAGTGCCGCGCCGCGAAGGAAGGCCTCCGCCCGACCTCCCGCAAGATCACCTTGGATCTCGAAGCCGTCCTCGGCAAGGAGGCGCCTCGGTCGGAGATCACCCTGCCGGTGAGCGACTTCTACGACGCGTGCATGCCGCTCGTCGAACGCTCGATCGACGCCATGGCGCCGCTGATGTCGCGAGCGGACGACGACTCGCAAGGGCTGGCCGACATCGCCGGGCTCTACGTCGTCGGTGGGGCGAGCGAGCTACCGATCATTGCGAGGGCGCTGCGCCAGCGATTCGGCCGGCGCGTACACCGTTCGCCCTACCCGTCGGCGGCGGTGGCGATCGGACTTTCGATTGCGGCCGATGGGGCTGCCGGCCTGGTCTTGGTCGACCGGTACGCGCGAACCTTCGGAGTTTTTCGCGAAGGCGCGGCCGGTCGTGAGATAACGTTCGACCCGATCTTCGCGCCGGGGACCGAATTGCCGTCCGCCGCGGCGGGGTCGTTCACCTCGACCCGCCTCTACCGCGCGGCCCACAACGTCGGCCACTTCCGGTTCTTCGAGTGCAGCGCGGTCGACGAGGGCGGGCGGCCCCGAGGCGACATGGCGCTCTTCGGCGACGTGTACTTCCCTTTCGACCCCACGCTGAGCCGGGCGGACGATCTCGCGTCGGTTCCCGTCGAGCGGCGCTTCGACGAGGGACCTCACATCTTCGAGCAATACTCCCTCGACGAAAACGGAATCGTCGACGTGCTCATTCGCAACGTCGATTCCGGCTACGAGCGAACGTTCCGGCTAGGGCGCGAATAGGCCTGGGAAGCCTGGCCCAGCTTCGAGTGCTTGCGGCTGTAGCCGAAGTAGACCCCGAAGCCGATGGCCATCCATACGAAGAGGCGGACGATGGTGGCCGTCGTGGCCGTGTACATGAGAATGCCCGAGGTGAGCGCGCCCAACGTGGGAACGACGTACGGGCCGCCGGGGACTTTGAACGCGCGCGGCAAATCGGGCCGCTTGAGGCGAAGAATCATGACCCCGATGCTCACGAGCACGAAGGCGAAGAGCGTCCCGATGCTCGTCAGCTCGGCGAGAATGTCGATCGGGAGCAGGCCGCCGGCGACGGCGCAAACCAAGCCGGTCACGATCGTCGTCACGTACGGCGTTCCGAACTTCGGATGAATCTTCGCCGCGGCCGCCGGCAAGAGTCCGTCGTGGGCCATGGCGAAGAAGATGCGCGGTTGGCCGAGCAGCATCACGAGCATGACCGACGAGAGCCCGGCGATGGCTCCGACCTCGACGGCGGTTGCCAGCCAGAGCTGCCCGGTGGCCTCGACGCCGACCGCGATGGGGTGCGGAACGTTGAGCCTCTTGTAGGGCACGACCCCCGTCAGGATCAGCGACACGACGATGTAGAGAACCGTGCAGATCGCCAGCGATCCCAGGATGCCGATCGGCAGGTCCCTCTGCGGATTTCGCGTTTCTTGCGCGGCCGTCGAGACCGCGTCGAAGCCGATGTACGCGAAGAAGACCATCGTGGCTCCCTGGAGGACCCCGGAGACTCCGTAGCGGCCGAAGGTGCCTTCGTTGGCGGGCACGAACGGGTGCCAGTTGGCCGGGTTCACGAAGCGCGCTGCAAACGCGATGAAGAGGAGCACGACCAGCACTTTGACGAAGACGATGACGGTGTTGATCCGCGCGGACTCTTTGATGCCTCGGACGAGCACCGCGGTCACCGCAAGAACGATGACCACCGCGGGAACGTTCAAATGCGCTCCCGTCCACGCGAAGCGTTGTCCAGCTTCTTCCCAGACGACGGGGGCGCTGGTCCACTCCCTGGGAAGGTCCAAGGAGAACGTGTCGTGCAAGAACGCGACGACGTATCCCGACCAGCCGACGCTCACGGCAGCGGAGGCGACCAGGTACTCGAGGATCAGGTCCCACCCGATGGTCCAAGCCACGAGCTCTCCCATCGTCGCGTACGAATACGTGTAGGCGCTGCCGGCGATGGGGATCATCGAGGCCATCTCGGAGTAGCAGAGCCCCGCGAACGTCGACGCGAGACCCGCCACCGTGAACGACAAGGCGACGGCGGGGCCGGCGTTGGCGGCGGCCGCACGCCCGGTGAGCACGAAGATGCCCGTTCCGATGATGGCGCCGATGCCCAGCATCACGAGGTCGAGCGCGGTCAGCGACCGCTTCAGGCCATGATCCAGCTCGGCGTGCGCGCGCAGTTCGTCGACCGATTTGGTGGCGAGTAGCCGCTGGAGCGCATCACCCATCGACGAGACTTATCGCACGGAATTGGGCGCGAACACCCGGACGAACGTTCGGGGGGCGCGCTTTCGCCGCAAGCAACGCGTCGACGCGGGCATGTAAGCCACGGTGAATGCCCGCCGCGGCCGACCGGTGACGTTCACGCCCGACCGATGCCACAAGTAATTGTGGATGAGAAGCACCTCGCCCGCGAGCGCCGGCAGCGGGAGCCTTCTCGCATCGGCGCCCGCACGGTCGACGATTTCGCGTGGAATGTTGCCGCCGAGCGGCGTGGCTAGCCCGGCCGCATGGCTCGCGTCGAGGACCTCGACGCAGCCTGATTCCACGGGGACGTCGTCGAGCGCCGTCCATATCTGAAGCTCCGGATCCCGATCGAGCCCCCAAAAGCTTCCGCCGTCTTGATGCCAGGGGAGGTCGGTGCCGCCTTGCGCGCCCTTGTTGAAGAGACAAGCGCGATACAGCACCGCTTCTTCGCCCACGACCGCGCGCACGATACGCTCGAAGAAAGAGTTCTCTATCCATGCGCGGAACAGCGGGTCGCGCTCGAGCTTTTCGATCTTTCGATAGTACGGGCTCGGCCCCTCCCAGCCGCGCCCGAAGGCGAGCTCCCCGTAAGCCCCTCCGGGCGCGTCGTGCTGGAAGAAGAGCCCTTCGTGCACGACGCGGCCCAGCATCAAGTCGTCGGCGCGCGCGCGCAGCGCCGCGACGTACGCGTCGCTGGCCACCTTTCCGACGCGCGCCCAGCCATGCACGCGAAAATGCGCAATCGCTTCCTGGGAATCGATTCTGTCGGTCGTGCCGTCGAGAATCATCGCACGTAGGCGGTGTCGGTGCCGCTCCACGCGCGCCCGAGCTCGTCGATGCGCGCGAGGGCCTCGCCCGAAAGTGGCCGGCCGACGGCCTCGAGCGCCTGATCGAGCTGCTCGACCGTCGCCGGCCCGACGAGAATCGAGTCGACGTCCGGTCGCGAAGCGACCCACGCGTACGAGAAGTCGACCAGCGACCGCCCCTCTTGCTCCGCCACGACGCGCACCTGAGCGACCCGCTCGAACATCGCGCGCGTCCAATACCGGCGCCGGTACATCGCGTTTTCGTCGAAGCGCGATCCTTTGCTCGGCGCGCCTTCGAAAGTGTGCTTTCCGGTGAGCAACCCCCCGGCAAGGGGGTTGTAGACGGTGGTGTGGATCGGATGGCGCCGCGTGAACGCGAAGTACTCGATGTCGAGCTGCCGGTGCAGCGCGTTGTAGAGCACCTGCGAGACCAGGGGGCGAGCGAGGCCGCGCGCGTC
>CAZVPE010000219.1:0-9877 GCA_964628155.1 uncultured Polyangiaceae bacterium
GCGAGGCGGTGATCGTCCCGGCGCTCGAATACCTCTTTCACGCCGTCGAGCGGCAGTTCGATGGGCGGCCGACGCTCATGATCGTCGACGAGGCGTGGCTCTTTCTCGGCCATCCCGTCTTCGCGTCGAGGCTGCAAAGCTGGCTCAAGACCCTGCGGAAAAAGAACGTCTACGTCGTCTTCGCCACGCAGGAAGTGGCGGACGCAGCGAGCAAGCCCGAGCTTCTCTCGACGATTCTCTCGGCCTGCCACACCAAGATCTTTCTCCCCGACGACGAGGCGCTCACGCCCGCGATGTCGGCGGCGTACGAGGCCGTTGGCCTGACGACCGCCGAGATCGACATCCTCGCCAAGGCCCAAAAAAAGCGCGACTACTACTACCGCTCGGTCAAAGGCCGGCGGCTCTTTCAGTTGAATCTCGGGCCCGCGGCGCTCGCCTTCGTCGGCGCGTCGAGCGAAGGCGACCAGAGGTTTCTCGATGAGATGGTTCGCACCCGCGAGCCCGCGGCATATGCCGCCGCCATGCTCGAGCGGCGCGGCGCCGCATGGGCCGTGGCCGAGCTCGAAGCCGGGCGCGCCCATCGCGGGGACACCCTCGCGGTCGCCGGGGCCCATGGCCCCATGCCCGAGCGCAAAACCGCCGAACCGCAAGACGCGGCGAGCGCTCCCCTTGCCCCTTCAGACGACGACGCGCTCGACGACACGCTCGATGACGCCGTCACCCCCGCGATGCGAACGCCGCGGCGCTTGCGACCCGAGCTCGCGCCCTCGCCTTCCGACGGCGCGCCCCACGACGGCATCGTCACGGTCATGGGCTCGAGCACACCGAGCCGCGCGACCCAGGCCCAAGACGCCTCGCGCGCGAACGGGGCGACGGGGCTCTCAGGCGGCTGCCCCGCGCGCCTCCGTCCCCCTCCCCCACTGCCGCCTCGCGCGCAGCCGAGCGCGGGCCGGAGGACGATCCCATGAGGGCGGTTACCCGACGGCGCCTCATCGCGCTTGGCGGCGGCGCGCTCCTCGGCGAGCTGACGAGTGCATCGAGCGCGCGCGCGGATCTCTTCGGAGGCGATCTCCCGCTTCTCGCCGCGATCTTGGGCAACACGGTCACGATGGTCGTCCAGATGATCTCGATGCTCACCCAGATTGGCTACCAGGTGAAAATGCTCCAGACGATGATCCAGGGACTGGATCACCCCTCGTTTGCCTCGATCGTCTCGTTCATCAACACGGCCCGCTACAGCTTCAATTCGCTCACCTGGGGCATGCGGTCGATAGGCTACACGATGCAGCGCATCGACGGCGAGTACCAAAAGCTCTTCCCCGGCGATGTGCCGCCCCCGGGCACCACGGTCGCGCAGCACCGCCAGACGCTCCAATCCTGGCACCAGGAGGTCGTCGGCGCGGCGCAGGTGGCGGCACGCCAGCAGACCAGCCTCGAGACGCTCGAGCAGCACGCGACCAAGACGCAGGATCTTCTCAACCAGTCGGACGCCCACGGGGGCGAAGTCGCCTCGCAGCTCCAAATCATCGCGCAGCTCATCGGCATCACGAATACCGAATTGAACGTGCTCAACCAGACGCTCGCAACGACCGCGCGCGTCCTGACCAACTCGGCTGCCGCGGGGGCTTCCGAGCGGCAGCTGTCGCTCGCCAAAAGCGACGATGCCCGCGACGGATACACCGACAAGGGCCTCCCGGTCGTCGTTCCCCACACGCTTCCGTAGCGCTCGGCGCGAGCCCCCATGCAATTCAACACCCTCACCCTCACGCTACAAAACTTCATCGCCGCCCTTTCGGGCGGCTACGGCCGGATTCAGGGGTCGGCCAACTCGCTGCTCTCCATCCTGGTCGGCATCGAGGTCGTCCTTCTCGGCCTTTGGACCGCGCTCTCCGGCGGCGACAACGTCGTCGGCATCTTCAAGAAGATTCTTCAGATTGGCGCGTGGGTCTGGATCGTCCAGTCGTATCCGACGCTCTGCAAAGCGTTCGTCCAATCGCTCGTGCAAGCGGGGCTTCTGGCCGGCGGCGGCGGAGACGTCGCCCTCATCATGGATCCGTCGCGCCTGGCCGGATACGGCCTCGATGCGACCGAGCCGCTCACGCGCAAGCTCGCCGACCTCGGGATGACCGACCTCTCGGACCTCATCATCTTTGGGTTCGGGTACCTCGCCATCATGGCGTGTTTTCTCATCATGGCCATCAACGTCTTTTTGGCCGTCCTCGAATACTACCTATTCGCCGCGCTGGTCGGGATCTTCCTCCCCTTTGGCCTCCTCGGCCCGACCAAGTTTCTCGCCGAAAAGGCGGTGGGCGCCGTCGTCTCGGCAGGCGTGAAGCTCATGGTGCTCGCCTTCGTCACGGCGATCATCGACCCGGTCCTCGCGAACATCCACTTCCAAGGACCCGAGATCAAGTTCAACGAGCTCTGGTCGGTCTTCTTGACCGTCTGCGGCCTCATGTTCTTTTGCTGGAAGGCGCCGAGTCTCGCCGCGAGCCTGCTCGGCGGCTCGCCTCACCTCGGCGCGGGCGATCTTCTGCAAGCGGCGTCGGCTCCCCTCGCCGCGGGCATGGCGGCGAGCGCCATCGCGAGCCGCGTCTCGGGCGGCCCCCCTTCGGCGCTCGCCGCCGCGGCGTCCGGCGGACAGGGCGCGCCGCGCGGCTCTGGCGCAGCGTCGGCCGCCTCCCCGGTCGGCTCGTCCGGCGGCGCTTCGGGCGGCGGCTCGTCCGGCGGCGGCGCGGCGCCGTCCGCCGGCTCGACTTCGTCTTCGGCACCTTCTGCCAGTGCCGCCCTCGTCATGAGCTCCACAAGCAAGTCCCGCCCTTCGCCGGGCGCGCCGAGCGCATCGTCCCCCGCATCCGCCGCCTGAAACCTCCCACTCGAAAGACGCCCGACCATGACCCTGAAATGGACTCCGGAAGGACCCCTCGACACGCCGTATCAGCGCGCGCGCCAGGAATGGGACAGCCGCATGGGCAGCGCCGTCGTGCACGCGCGAAACTGGCGACTCGCCGCGTTTGCGAGCCTGGGCGCCGTGACTGTCGCCCTCGGCGGCATCATCTATCTCGGCGCGCTTCCCAAGGCGGTGCCCCACATCATCGAGGTCGATCGGCTGGGCGCCGCGAGCTACCACGGGCCGATCGGACAGGGCGAGTACGCGCCCTCCGACACGGTCGTCACCTACCACCTGCGGCGCTTCATCGAAGAGACGCGCGAGATCTCTTCAGACATCGCCGTCCTCAAGCAGAACTGGCTCGACGCGTACACGCTGGTGACGCCGCGCGGCGGCAACATGCTGTCGGCGTTCGTGCAAAAGCCGGAGAACGATCCCTTCCGGCGCGCCCAGGACGAACGGGTCACCGTCGAAGTGCTCTCGGCCGTGCGCGTGTCGGGCGACACCTGGCAGGTCGATTGGCGCGAAACCTCCTGGGACAAAGGCGGCAATCCCGCGAGCCGGCCGATCGTCTGGCGCGCCATGCTGCGCACGATCGTGCTGGCGCCCAAGACGCCCGAGGCGATGAGCAAAAACCCCATCGGCCTCTACATCGACGAACTTCACTGGGACAAGGTCGGAGGGTGAGCGCCGTGGCTTCTCGACTCTCGCGCTTCGTTCTGCCGTTCGCTGCCGCCGCTGCCCTCGCGGGCTGCGCGGCGCACGCCGCCGCGCTCCCGTCGTCCGCAACCTTTGTGCGCGCAAAGGCCGCTCCCGAGCCCCCCCCGCCGCCGGCGCCCGTCGTCGTTCGTGGGCCCGATCCGGTAACGCAGACAAGCCAGCTCAAGCCGATGCCCGCCGTCGCCGCGGCGAAGACCGCCAAGCCGAACGCCCAGCAGGTCGCCGCGGAGGCCAACCACAAGGCGAGCGCCGCGCCCCAGTCCGCCGACTACTTCAACGCCATCGTCCAGTACGCGTACGAGACCGGCACGCTCTACCAGGTCTTCGCCGCGCCCATGCGCATCACCGATATCGCGCTCGAGCCGGGCGAAAAGATCCTTGGTCAGCCCGCCTCGGGGGACGTCGTCCGGTGGCTTCTGGCCATCGGCAAGTCGATGAGCGGCGGCGTCGAACAGTCGCACGTCTACCTCAAGCCGACGCGGCCCGATCTCGAGACCAACCTCGCCATCAATACCGACCGCCGGAGCTACCTGCTCGAGCTCCACAGCTACGCCGACACGTACATGGCGGCGGTCGTCTGGCACTACCCCGAAGACGAAATCGCGCGCTTCGAGGCGCAGGCCTCCGAGCTCGCCACAGAGCAGAAGTCGTCCGCGCCCCTCGTGGGTCTCGACGCGCTCAACTTCGCGTACTCGATCGTGGTCGTCAAAGGCTCCCCCGCGTGGACGCCGCTCCAGTGCTTCGACGACGGCCGCCACACCTTCGTGCGCTTTCCCCCAGCCATGCTCGCGCGCGAGGCTCCTGCGCTCTTCGTCCTCCGCGACAAAGAGACGCAGCTCGTCAACTACCGGGTCAAGGGCGACACCTACGTCATCGACCGGCTCATCGATACCGCGGAGCTGCGGGTCGGCCAGCAGGATCAAGAGATCGTGCGCATCGTGCGTGGTCTGGGTGTGTCCCATGGGGGGTTGCCGTGACCGCCGCCGCTCGCCTTCCGGCCGAGCCCAACGACGCACTCGCGCCGGCGCTCCCCACACGCCTGACGCCACGGGCGGAGACGACGCCGGAAGTCCCAAGCGTCGCCACCGATCCGCACGCCCCCAAGCTCTCGCCCGACGACCCGCGCCTTCGTCTGCGGCGCCCCGCCTCGCGCACCCTTCGCACGGGGCCCATTGTCGTTCTCTGCATTCTCCTCTTCGGCGCCATCATGGCTGCTGTCGCGATGGCGTTTCAGACGCCGGCCGGACGAACCGGCAGTCGCCCCGAGGCGAGCGGAACTCCCCCGGCGCCGGTCGTGCCCGAGACCATCCGCAACGCATCCGCATCGCCCCGTTCCGGCGCGGCCCGCGCCGAGCCGGCTCCCGCGAGGGCGCAAGGCGCCGCGCGCACGGCGGAGACCGACGAGCGCCGCCTTCAGCGCGACCAGGATCTCAAGGCCCAACACTCCGGCATCCTCTTCGAGGGGGAGGGACCGCCGCCCGAGAGCCCCGGCGCGCGCAGCGCCGAATCTCCGCGCCCGTCTTCGCTGCTCCCGACGGCGCCTGCGCCAAGCGGCTCGCCCAGCGGCGGCGAGACCGACCCCAATGGCCAGGATCGCAAAAACGCGTTTCTCGACGGGCTCGGCGCCAAGGGCTCCGACCACCTCGCGGCGACTCTCGCGCATCCGAAAAGTCCCTACGAGCTTCTGGCCGGCACGATCATCCCCGCCGTACTCATCACGGCCATCAATAGCGACCTGCCCGGGCCCGTCATCGCCCAGGTCCGCGAGAACGTCTACGACACGGTCTCCGGTAACTTCCTGCTCGTCCCGCAGGGGGCGCGCCTTCTCGCCCAGTACGATTCGAAGGTCGCCTGGGGGCAAGAGCGCGTCCTTCTTTGCTGGAACCGTCTTCTCCTCCCGAACGGGGACTCGCTCAATCTGCAGTGTATGCCCGCCGCCGACCTCCAAGGCGCCGCGGGGCTCACCGACTCGGTCGACGAGCACTGGTGGCGGCTGCTCAAGGGCGCTGCCATCGCTTCTCTTCTGGCCGCGACGACGACGGCCGTCGGGGGCAACACCGACACGTATCAACCGACCTTCCAGCAGACCTGGGCGCGTAACGGAGCGGGCGAAATGAACCAGGTCGGCCAGCAAATCACCCGGCGCGATCTCATGATCCAGCCAACCATCACGGTCCGGCCGGGCTACTCCGTCAACGTCATCGTCACCAAGGATATCGATTTGCCGCCGTACCCGGGCGCGGCGGACACCGCGCGAGGCGCCCAATGATTCGCGCCGCGACCGCGCGGGACCTCTCGCGCGTCACTCTCGCGCTCGCTGGAGGAGCGGCTCTCGCTTCGGCGCTCGCGTGCGTGCTCGCATCGCACCTCGTCTGGAACGTCACGCCGAGCCTGCCCTTCGGCCTCTACTGGCTGTCGCGCGGCGCTCCGCCCGCGCGAGGGGCGCTCGTCGCATTCGCCGTACCCGCCGGCGTGCGCGATCTCGTGTTCGACCGCCGCTACCTGCCGCGCGGAGCGTTTCTGGTCAAACCCGTCGCGGCCATGAGCGGCGACATCGTGTGCACCGAAGGCGGCGCGCTATCCGTCAACGGCCAGCGCCTCGGCCCGATCCTGACCGAGGACACGGCGGGCCGGCCGCTTCCCCACTACGAGGGCTGCGGGCCGGTGGTCGGCGGCATGATCTTCGTCGCCTCGCGCTACGCGAAGAGCTTCGACTCGCGCACGTTTGGACCGGTCGCCGTGGCCGACCTCCGAGGAAGGGTGACGCCGCTATGGACCTACTGACGACGATCCTCACCTGCTCGCTTTACTTCGCCGACGACGATTTGGTGCGCGCGATCGCCGAGTCCACTAGCCAGAGCAATCCCGACTTCGTCCTCGATGCGTCGGTCGACTGGACCGAGGTCGACCCGCCGCCGATGCCCACGACCGCCGCTGAGGCGGAGGCGCGCGCAGCCCACATCCTCTCCAAAGGCGGGCGGCCCCTTCTCGGACTCCTCGAAGTGCCTCCGGCCTGGCTGAGCGGCTTCGGGCGAGATCTGCCGAGCGCGTTCGACCCGTGCACGAACCTCGCCGTCGGCACCGCGATGCTCTCCGAGTTCGACGCGAGATGCGCGGCTCGCGAGCCGCACAAAACGGCGCCGCGTGGGGCGGGCAAGGCGCCTATTGGCCATTCCGCGACGCGCCGCCGCTGCGTGCTCCGCGCGTACGAAGACGCCATCGGCTCGCCGGATTTCGCCCAGACGATCCTGCTCGAGCTCCGCGCGCAGCGCGCGCTTCAGCCGCCCGTCGAAGCCTCTCCGATCTTCGCCCCCGCGCTCGAGCGGCACTGGGGGCCCAATCAACTTTTTATCCCCACTCTTCCCACTCCGCTCCTGCCCACTGCGCACTCCGACCCGTAACCGAACTTCCGTCTCCGCCTTCTTCCGACCGTTTTCCTTCGTTTCCATCGATTAAAACGAGATTGACGTGCGCGTCTCCGACGCCGCCGGCCCTTTCGCGCCGAGCGAACCGCCCGAGGTGCGTCCGCACAGGTCCGCTCTGTCGAAATAGCCCAGTTCACCGAAAGGTCGCCCAACCCATGCACTCGCATTCCGAATCCTCATTTCACGCTGCGAATCGTTTGCGCCGCTCGGTGCTCTACTCCGCGGCGCTCCTTCTTTTGCCCCAATGCAGCGGCCACCCGGACGCGAGCCGGGACGAACCGAATCAAGACGCCAGTCGGGACCAAGAGACCGACGTCGGGATTGACCCGCTGGACGCGGCGACCTCCGACGCGCCGGCCAATGCGGTCGACGCGCCGGCCGATGCGATCGACGCGCTTGCCGATGCGGTGGACGCACCGGCGGATACGGGCGCCGACTCCTCGGGCGAAGAAGCCGCCCCCGTCTGCGACCCCACGGCGGACCCCAAGGACGCGCCCTGCGCCGTCGACGACGCCTACGGCGTCTTCGTCGCCAGCTCGGGCGCCGACGACGCGAGCGGGAGCAAGACCCAGCCCCTTCGCACCATCGCCGAGGGGGTCGCCCTAGCCGTTCGCTCCGGGCGCTCGCGCGTCTTTCTTTGCCAGGGCCGCTATCGCGAATCGGTCGCCCTCGGCAGCGCGCACGGAGACGTGAGCCTCTACGGCGGCTTCGATTGCATCGCGGGATGGACCTGGACGGGAGCCGTCGTAGAGGTGACCGCCGAGGGCTCGCTCCCCGCCCTTCGCATCGATGGCCCCACGATGCCCATCGCCATCGAAGACGTCTCGCTGACGACGATCGACGCCGTCGGCCAGGACGCAAACGGGGCCGGTCTCTCGAGCATCGCCGCGTGGCTCTCGAAAGCGACCGTCACCATGCAGCGCGTTTCGCTCATCGCCGGCAGGGGCGCGGACGGCGGGGCCGGAGCCGATGGAGCGGCCTCGCCCAACTATCCGGTCGACGAGCCCTCCGCGCCTTCGGGTAGCGCCTACAGCTACTATCCTCCTGCTCTCGGCGCCGGCGGGGTCAACATGTGTCTGCGCGCCCCCGGGGGCGCGATGTCCCAAGGCGGCACGGGCGGCAATCCCGGCGACCCGGTGACAGCCGCTGGCTACCCGGGCGCCGCCGGGAGCTCCGTGCCCCCTGCGCCCCTCGCGGGCGGCATGACGGGACTCGATGGCGCCGGCGGCGACCCCACGGGCTCCGCCTCCTGCGAGGCGGGCGACGGCGACCCCGGCGCCAACGGTTCCGCCGGGCCCGCGGGCGCCATGGCGGCGAGCTACGGCGTCCTCTCCGTGAGCGGCTGGGCGCCGAGCGCCGGAAACGCCGGTGGGTTCGGCGCCGCGGGACAGGGCGGAGGCGGGGGCGGAGGCGAACCCTATTACATGTTTGGGGCCACCTTCGGGGGCAGCGGCGGAGGTGCCGGCGGATGCGGCGGCGCCGGGGGCGACGGCGGCCAAGGAGGGGGCGCGAGCTTCGCGCTCGTCAGCATCGGGAGCTCGGTGACGCTTGCCGCGTGCACGCTCCTCGCCTCCAGCGGCGGCCGCGGCGGCGCAGGCGGAGCCGGACAGCCCGGACAGGCCGGCGGCCAGGGCGGCCCCGGCGGGTGCGGCAGCACCGGGGGTCCCGGCGCAAGTGGCGCCGGCGGGTCCGGCGGCGGCGGCGGAACCGGAGGCTCGTCGGTCGCCATCGCGTACCAGGGCCCGATTCCCGTCTACGACTCGAATACCGTTCTTTCGGTCGGTGGCCCGGGGCCCGAGGGAATCGGCGGCCCCCCAGGACCAGGCGTCACCACCGCGGGCCAAGTGGGCCTCGACGGCGCACCGGGCAGCGCCGGGCGCGGCGGCGCATCCTCGCTCGTTCTTGGGCTGTGAGCGTCCCCCATGCGCCTCATCATTGCTGAGAAGCCGAGTCTCGCGCGCGCGATCGCCGAGGCCATCCCCGGAACCCACCGCCGCACCAAAACGCATATCGAGTGCGCGGGCGGCGACACGATTGCCTGGTGCGCCGGGCATATCCTCGAAACCGCGCCGCCCGAAGCCTACGGCGCTCACTACAAATCCTGGCGCCTCGCCGACCTGCCCATCGCTCCCCGCGCGTGGAAGCTCGCGGCCTCCGCGCCCGATCTTCTCCAGAGCATCGAGACGCTGCTTCGCAGGGCCAGCCGCGTCGTCCACGCCGGCGACCCGGACCGCGAGGGGCAGCTCTTGGTCGACGAGGTCCTCCACTTTCTCGGATACGCGGGACCCGTCGACCGACTTCTCGTCCGCGACCTCAGCCCCGAGGCCATCCGAACGCAGCTCGGCGCGCTCGAGCCCAATACGAAGTACAGGCCGCTCTACGAGTCGGCCCTCGCCCGCCAGCGCGCCGACTGGCTCTATGGCCTCAACATGACGCGCCTCTACACGCTCCTCGGCAAGGCCGCCGGGTACGACGGCGTGCTCTCCGTCGGGCGCGTCCAAACGCCGCTCCTCGGTCTCATCGTGGCGCGCGACCGCGCCATCGCCGGGTTCACGCCGGTTCCGCATTACGTCGTCGCCGCGACGATGCGCACGGCCAGCGGAGAAACGTTCCGAGCCATCTGGGTCCCGGGACCCGCCGCCGCGCCGCATCTCGACGAAGACAAGCGCCTTCTCAAGCGGGAGCTCGCCGCGGCGGTCGCCAGACGCGTCGACCGGCGCTCGGGATCCGTCGCCGCACATACCCAGGACAGCCGCTCGGAAGCCCCGCCCCTGCCCTACTCGCTCGCCGACTTGCAGGTGGACGCCAGCCGGCGCCTGGGCCTGAGCACCCAGAGCGTGCT
>CAZVPE010000220.1:0-9708 GCA_964628155.1 uncultured Polyangiaceae bacterium
GCCGATACGGCCCGAAAAGCGCGCAAGCTCGCGGCGTCGCAAGTTCCGCGCTTGCACGCGCACGTGTCGTCTCGGAATCGACGCCAACAGGCGCGCCGCGACTCGCGCTGACATCCAAGACCCCGCCCTCGACTTCAGTTGACCCCCCGGGGTGCCTCGAACCCTCTCAGTGCCCCATCACCGCCCGCACCATCGCTCGTTCCCCGGTGAGAATTTCAATCGCGCGACCCAGCCCGATCTCTGCGGCGACGGCACGGAGCAGATCTTCGGCCGAAGCCTTCCGAGCGATCGGCCTCGGCACGGTAGGAACGCTCGGGGCACCCGTCGACGCGATCTTCGTCTGCGTCTGTTTCTGTTTCGAGGCGGCTTTCTTCGTCCTCCGCGTGCGGCGAACCTCGTAGACCAGGCCGGGACGGATCGTCAGCCCAGCGCCTTTCGCCAGGGCGACGACCTCGGCGGCGGGCATTGCCTCAGGCTGCCGCCGGATGAAATCGGACTTTGTCCCCGTTTTTTCAGCGCTGGTCTTCTTGGCAGCCATTCGGATGATCTCCAGTTGGGAGGAAATGAGCACGCTTGGCCTCCCGAGAGGGGCGCAACGTACAATCGTGTGCCAACTCGAGCAAGGCCTCGTGTTCTTCTCGACAACCGTCGCATTCGACGATCACACGTGCGCTGGTCAACGCCTGGGCACGCGGCTGACCGACTCTAGGGCCTCCGGCTCGCCCACCCCCGAACAGCACCGAAAGCCCGTGGAATAGTCGTGATACGTGTATTCGTGCGCGATGGTTCGGTACGCGCACCCCTCGCCGTGCAAGTCGGTGTCGAGCCAAAAGCCGCCTTGAAACGTGCCGTTGGGGTCGTCGGTCCATTCGTGAAGGTTGCCGACCATGTCGGAAACACCATAGTCGTTGACGCAGCCGGCGAACGCGCCCGTCTTTGCGACGGTTCCGTCCTGCTGGTTGAGGCGCGGGTCGTTGAGCTCGAGCGGGCCCCAGCCCTTCTTCATCTCGGCGGCATGAAGGATCAGCATCGGCGCGGCCCCCGTGTCGTGGCACATTCCGGCGATTCGCCGCGGCCCGTAGGGGTACGCGTAACCCTGGCTTCCGCCGCACGCCGCGCGCCACTCGACCGGCCGGCAGAGGCGCTTGCGCACGGCGGCGCACGCCTCTGCGGCCTGCGCCGCGCTGATGTACGCCTGCGGCACGACGCCGGGTACGCTTCGCGCGAGAAAAACGTGACCCACGGGCGGAACGGTGAACGGCGACCATGCCTCGAGGGCTCCGCCGGAGCTTTCGACGAGCGAGCCCTCGTAGCGGTCGATGCAAAAGCGACCGTCGATGTTCGCCATGTCCGAAGGGCAGCGTGCGTTCGCGAGGCTCGGGGCCATCGTGCCTTCGTCGACCGCGCGAAATGTCCCGGGCGCATAGCTGGCGATCGCGTGCTCGATCGTCCCGGGTTCCTCCGGTCGGAGCCGCCGCACCCTCGATACGAAAGCGGCCTTTAGAGCTCGAAGCGCACCCTGCACCTGGGCGCGGCTCTCCGGCGGGGCGCTATCGGGCGACGCCGCGCGGGCGACTTCGCCCAAGACGACGGCGAACGAAAGGACGAGTCCGAGGCGAACGAGGCGCACCGCCCCTTTTTTTAGCAGGCGCGGAGGTCTCGGACGCTCGCGTAACCCAGGAGCGCCGTCACCAGGGTCGAAAAGACGATGGGCGCAGGAAAGAAATAGACCCAGGAAGTGACGATGCTCCCGGCGAAGGCGACGAAGAGAGCCCAGGTGACCGGCGCGAAGACCCTCCGCTCCTCGACGGTTCGGCCGCCGAGGTGCCACGCCATCAGCGCCGAGAAGACGAAGAAGATCGAGACGAAGATGCCAAAGCCCCGGTAGAAGCCGTACCAGGTGCAGTCAGCGCCCTGCGCGACGAAATGCACGGTCTTCATCGCGGAGGCGACGGCCGCGCTCTCCGCATTGAACTGCGGCGTTCCGATGACCGCCCCGAACGTGTGTCCGTACGCGAAAAACACCAGCACGTATGCCGCGAGGCGGTACGCGTTGAAGTAGCGCGCGCGGATACCCCGGGATGACCGCGGCGGGACCGCGACTCGGGGCGCGTCCGCCGCGGCCGCAGCGCCCGAGAAATACCGCCCCAGATCGTGTGATGATGACATTTCTTTGCTCATGGTCGCCTCCGTGCGTCGTCGGGGCTACAGCCCCGCTGTGACAGGTCGTTCGATGTGGTCTTCGAGCCACCCGAGGACGCGCTCCCAGCCCGCCGCGTGCGACCCGCAGGCCTGGCCGTCAGCGAAGCCTTCGTGGCGCACCGTAAGCCGCGTTCCCCCCGGCACGTCGTCGAGCACGTACGTGAGCCTCGTCGGCGGGTGGTTCCGCCCCTGATCCCAGTCGTAGGACCACGTCTGGACAAGCCTCCGGGGCGGGGCAATCTCGAGGAACTCGCCGAACACGGCATACGGCTCGCCGGCGGATGACTTGCCCTCGACGCGCCATTGGCCGCCCACCCGGAAATCCGCGTCCCACCGGTGGCCGCGGTACGTATCGGGGGAGCCCCACCATTGCAGGAGCTCCCTTGGGTCCGTCAGCGCCTTGAAGACGCGCTCGGCGGGCGCCGCGATTTCGACGGTGGCGACCACGCTGCCGGACGTGAGATCGGCAAGGGCCCGCGCACCGGACTTCGTAGGATCGACCTTCACGTTCCCTCCTCGATGTGCCTCTTGAGGCGTTCGAGGCTCGAGAGCCAGAACGAGCGGTAGCCATCGAGCCAGCCGGCGACCTGCTGGAGCGCCACGGGGCGAAGTTGGTACACGCGCTCGCGACCGATCCGCTCCTCGGTGACGAGCCGGGCGAGCCGAAGCACGCGCAAATGCTTGGACACCGACGGCCGGCTCTGTTCGAAGTCCTCGGCAAGGGCGTTCACCGCGGCCGGGCCGGCGCGCAGCCGGTCGAGGATGGCCCGGCGCGTGGGATCCGAAATGGCCTGAAAGACGTCGGAGTGTGCCTTGGCTCGCGGCATGAGGTCGGTGCTCGTCGTTGTTCCCACGCGATAGCCTGCGCCCGCGGAGACCCGAATTGGGTACCCAATCGGTTACCTGACGAAAGCCAGCCCGTCAAGAGCGCCCCGCGCTTGCCCTATTGTGAATGCTTTCGCGCAAAGCGAGCGAATCGTCGACCTCCACCACGTCGCGTGGCCAATCTGTGACGCGATGATTCGGTCGAAAGTCTTTCCTCCTCGTGCCCCGGCCTCTCCACAACCACCAAGCGGATTCCCGTCCGCAGCAAGCGCCATTTCTTCTCCGCGATGCGTCACCCCGGGCGCAGGGAGCCTCGTTTGCGTCTGACAAGGACGCTGCCCGGTCTTGGGGAGCGCCTCTTCCTCCTGGTAAAGAGGCTCCCCGCGCGCGGGAGGATGCTTCCCGGGCACCGAAAGAGGCTGCCTGAGCACCGAGAGCCTCTTTTTCCTTTGAAAGGGATGCTTCCTGGGCGCGGGGAGAGTCCAACCGGGCGTGGGAAGAGGCTTCCCGGGCGCGGGAAGATGCTCCCCGGCCTCAGGCAACCTCCTTCCTTCAAGAAATCGCGGCTCCCCGCGACCAGGCAGCGTCCTTGCCGCGAATACAAGACGCCCGGCAACCCGCGTCGTCCTCAGGTCGCCTTACGGCGAGTTCACTCGCTTTTGAACCCGATGCGCGCGTGCGTGCCGTCACAGAAAGGCTTCTTCGCGGACCCTCCGCACCGGCAGAGCGCCGCGCGCTCGGTCCGGAGCACCGTACGGCCCGTGCCGGAGCAGATCTCGAGCGGCCCTCGGATCCCGAGCGGTCCATCGGGATAGGGGGTCACCGTCAGCGTCCCCGCTCGGACCGCCAACGGCTCGCTCGGCTGCGTCTCCGGTTCGCCCGTCGCGGCGAACCCCGTCGCGACGTGGGCGCCGTCGCAGAAGGGCTTGTTCTTCGAGGCGCCGCAACGGCAGAGCGTGGCCCGGAACATGGCACCGTGACCGTCGATCTGGAGGGCCGCATGAATTGCGACGGGCCCGTTCTCGCGAATACGAGCCACGTTGACCGGCGGTGCGGCCTCGGCCGGACCGCCGTCGAGCCGTTCGTAGGTGATGGCCCCCGACGGACAGTTTTCGGAGACCGCCACGAGCTGCTCCGCGGCCATCGCGTCCGGATCGATCCACGGTCCCTGCACGTTGGCGCGAAAGACCTCCGGCGCCCCGAGGACGCAATGCCGTGAGTGGATGCAGCGCTTGCCCTCGAAGCGAATGACAACGCGCTTGCCCCGCGCCTCTTCGATTGCCGGCGCCTGCGCGCTGTCTTCCATCGGATTACTCATGCGTGACTCCCTTGCCCGAGCGGCCGCGGCCGGCGCCGGGCGGGTTCGTGAAAGCACATGGCGTCGAGCTTCACCATGACTGCCCTTCGTAAGCGAAAGGCAAAGGTTTGAATAGTGGCATGGCGGATGCTTCAGGATCGACGTCATGCGCGCGCAAACGGAGCTCATCGAAACCGAGTACCACCACCCGCGACCCATGGTCTTGCTGACTCGCGTCATCGATTTCCTTTTCGGCGTTCTCTACACGCTCCTCCTCGTGAGGCTCTTGCTCGAACTCATCAACGCCTCTCGCAACTCCGGGTTCTTCGAATTCATCCGCGCGGCTACCGATCCGTTCTTTGCGCCCTTTCACGGAATCGTGGGAAGCACATCGCTCGACGGAAGCCATCGCATCGCATGGCCCCTGGTAATCGCGATCGCCGCGTACATGATTGTCCACGGAATCATTCGAGCCCTCCTCGGTCTTTTCTCGCGGGCTTGAGCGGCTCGCCGAGCTCCGCACGACGCTCGCAGGTGGTCCGTTTCGCCGTGAAAGCCGCGACCGCTCATTGTTGGACTCGAGATACCGCCCGACCGGGCCCGTGCATGTGTTTCGGCGCCATGTCGGTCTTGACCCGATAGGGCACCGTCCTCGGCCAACGCGCGTCGACGTCCAACTCGTTGCTCGCTGGGTTTCATGTCATGCTCTCGCAAGTGGCGAGATCGACGTCAGCGCACAGCAGCAGGGACTTCGAGACCGAGCTTCGCGAGCTCGAAGCGCACTTGCTCGCCATGGGCGCCCGCTGCGAGCGAGTCGTCGGTCTCGCGTTCGACGCCTTCCGCCGCGGCGCCTCCGAGGTCGCGGGAGAAGTCGAAGCGCTCGACACGCAGATCGACCTCGATGAAGTGCAGATTCACGCCCTCATCATGCGCATCTTGGCGCTGAGGCAGCCCGTAGCCGACGATCTTCGATTCCTCGCGACCGCGCTTCGCCTGATTACCGATCTGGAACGCATCGGCGACGAGGCGGTGAACATCGGGGAGCGCGCGGTCAAAGAAGACGGCGAAGCGAAGCAACTCGTGCGGGGAGAGCTCGAATCAATGGCGGTTGCCGCGCTCGACATGCTCCACGGAGCGCTCGAGGCTTTCGTGCGCTGGGACGACCGGGGGGCCCATCAAGTCCTCGGCTGCGACGACGCGGTGGATCGAAGCTGCGCCGCGATCATCGCCGCGATGACGGCGCACATGTCCGTGCGACGCGACGAGGTGCTCGCGGGTCTGCGCGTCATCCGCGTCACGAAGTACCTCGAGCGCATCGCCGACCACGCGACCAACGTGGCCGAGGAAGTGATTTTCATGGTCCGAGCGGAGGACGTCCGTCACGGGCAATGGCAACACGCGGGCGCGTTGGCGGCCGCGCGGTAGCGCAGGCCTGTCGCCCATTGGGGTGACGTGCGACGCGACACGGTGGGGCTAGTCTCCGAGGGCGCGAAAGAAGCGCGGCGGAGGTCGGGTTGGAGTGTCGAGCGGCGAGATCGGCGCGAACGAGCGGACCGGGCGTCCCGACCCGGGTCGGGCCACCTACGAACGCGCAGTCGCGTAGGGGCACCCGCGGCGTCGTCTATGTCGAATTTCTAATCGCGTTCATGCCGTTCTTCACGTTCTTCCTTTGTCTCTGGCAGGCGAGCATCGTCTATTCCACGAAGCTCCTCGTCGACCACGCGGCATTCGCGGCGGCCAGGGCGGGAGCCGTGATCGTCGCGGAAAACCCCAATCGAGTCGACCCGAACGGCGGGGCCTCGTCGGTCAACACGCTGACGACGTCTCGTGCCGACTACGTGCGAACGGCCGCGGAAATCGCGCTCGCGTCGTCGATCATGGACGGAACGATCGTCCTCGTCGACGTCAAGTTCCCTCCCGGCGACCAGCCGGGCGGAGCGGACGCGGCGGACAGCCAACCCTCGTATCCGTCCATCACGAACAACCCTGTTTCGCTGATGCGCGTCCGCGTCGAGGCCTGGATGGTCTGCAAGGTTGCGCTCGCGAACGCGATCATGTGCCCGGTCAATACCGTCCTTGGGTTCTTTGCCAAGGAGGTCCTCGGGAGCTTCATCCTGCCCGTGCGATCCGAAGCGGTGTTTCCCTATCAGGGAGCCTCCTATACGTACGACCCGAACGACGACAGTGGCCGGGCGGGGAGCGATGCCGTCGCTTCCAGTCTGGGCAGCATGTGCTTCTCCGCGGGGACCTCGATCGATACGCCCCAGGGACCGCGTCCCATCGAAGCCGTCCGCGCCGGCGACGAGGTCGTTTCACGCGACGAAGCGACGGGCGCGGTTCGGACCGAGCCCGTTCTTCGCACCTTCGTCACCCCGGACCAGCCGCTGGTCGAAGTCCGGTTGCGAGGCTCGGGCGCGCTTCGAGCGACTCCAACGCACCTTTTCGGAACGACGGACCGAGGGTGGGTTGCCGCTTCGCAGCTCGAGGCTGGCGAGCCGATCCTCGCAGAAAGTGGCGGCGAGGTCGAAGTCGAGGGGGTCACGCCGCTCGACGTGCGCGAGACGGTCTACAACTTCGAAGTCGAAGATACGCACACCTACTTCGTCGGCGCCGCAAAGGCCTGGGTTCACAATAACGGCTGCGATTCGGCGATCCCGGGTGGGGGAAGCTTCCCCGGCTTCGGCGGAGGAAGCGGAGGGGCGGGCGGGGGAAGCAGCAGCGGTGGTCGGTCGACGGCGAACCCCGCCAAGGGAACGAGTCTCGCGCAAAACCTCAATCAACAGCTCGCGATCGAGTCTGCCGAGGCCGACCCGAAGGCGGGCACCCAATTGCCGATTACGATGACGGATCCCCGCTGGCCGGCGTCCCAGGGCTGGGTCAAGATGCAGCAAATTTTCCCGACGAGCACTGGCCCCATCAATGTTCATTATGTGTACAACCCCAATACGGGGCAAAGTGCCGACTTCAAGATCGTAACCCGAGGGCAGACCTCCCCTCCTTCCCCCACCTGACATGCGACTCCGCGCAAGAAATGTAACGGCCTCCGAAAGCCCGGCGAACATACGCCTTTATCTCGGGCAGTCGTTCATCGCACCCGGCAAGGAATACGACGCTCAAGCGCTTGCCGTATTCGAAGGCGTCACCGTCGTTCAGGTGGTGGACGACATCGATATGCCGAGCTGGAGGCCGGCTTGGCTCTTCGATGTGGTGGACCCGTCGCCTGCCGACGATTGGGTCATCAACCTTTTCCACGGGGAGCCGTCACTCGTGATGGGGCCCGATTTCATCGCGAGAGACCAGGAATCCTACAGAGCCATGGTGGAGCTGGAAGAAGAGCAGGTCGAGCGCTTCTGGAAGCGGATCGTGCTTCGCGAGACGCAGGCGCGGGGTCCCGACGATGGCGACGGCTGATCTTCGTTCGTCTCGGCTCGTCACCGACGATCGCGGCGCGATCATGGTGATGGGCATTTTCATGTGCGTGTTCTTGGTCGGCGCGCTCTGGTACATCGCCGGTGTCGGCGAGGCGCTCGTTTTTCGGGAGCGCATGCAGGAAGCCTCCGACGCCGTGGCCTTCAGCACCGCCGTCCTCGAAGCGCGCGGCATGAACATCCTCGTGATGCTCAACCTCTTGATGGCCGCCATTTTGATGCTCCTCGTGGCGATCAACGTTCTCATCTTCGTGACGGTCGCGTTCACGATTCTCATGACGGCGATCGGAACCGGGCTGGCAGCGGGGATCGTCACGGCATGGGCAGCGCCTCCCTTCTTCGCGGCGGCCGAATTCGCCGGCAACGCGTACAACGACTTCGAGAAACCATTGCACGACGAAGTAAAACCGCTCGTCGGCGATGCCCTCGAAGCACTCCACGACGCGGAACACGACATTCCCACGGCGGTCCCGGCGGCTGCGCAGCTCGCGTCCGAGGAAATCATCCGCGACTATGAGCCGCTTCTTTCGGCGGTCGACATCGCGGGGCTCTTCATCGGCGGAGAAACACCCCTGGCTGCGGTTTCCCTTCCCGTCAAAGACGGGACGACGCACAAGCTCTGCTTGAAGTCCTTCGACGCGCTGCAGGGGGCTCTCGGAGCGGTGACGGGCGGCGTGGGGTCCTTGGTGGTCGGCCCAATCCTCGCGCTGGCCGACCTCGTGGGAGCGAGCGACATCTTTTGCGAACTCGGCGGAAATGACGGGGCGCCGGATATGTCGAAGCACCTCAATTCGGCCGGAAGCGACCAGTGCACGTCGAATCCGGATATCACGAGAACGTGCCAGCAGGCCTCGACCGACGAACAGGCTGCGAGCAACCTCCAGAACACCTGCGCCGGGTGGGCTCCCCCGGCCCAGCCTCCCGACCCGCAGTGCCCCAACCTCGACAGTATCCAGTCCAACGCGGACTCCGAACAGGAAACGTGTTCGGACAAGAAAAAGAGGTGCCAGGACAACGTCGACAGCAAGTCGAACGCGGCCCCCGCGTCGTCCTCCATGCCTTCTTCCCAAGGCAGCAGCGGCTCGGGCAAAGAACCGGCCGCGGTGGACCACTCGAAGTTCTGGAATGGCACCGACAAGGCCCAAATCCTTGCGGTCGAATACGGCGACGGCCGCTTCGTGACGTACTCCCCGCGATTCGTGAAATTCGCGTCCCAGGGCGGGATTCGCATGAACGATCCGTCCGCGATCCAGCGCACCGCCGTGTCGCAGGCCGAGTTCTTCTACGACGCCGCTGGGACGTGGGACAGCATCGACGGCGACCAAGACGCGATGTGGAATTTCCGCTGGCGTGCTCGCTTCCGCCTGGTCAACCCGAGCGTCTTCTACCCCGTTTACGCGCTCGAAGTGCCCATCGGGGCGCAGATCGCGTCCGATCTTTCCCGCAGCAGCTTGGGCAGTTTCACGTCGCCCGCCAAGGATCAACTCGTGCTCGACATGGCGAGTCTACTGCCGCCCATGTCGATGACGCTCCATTGAGAGAACCATGTTCGAACGACGTCCTCGAACTCGATCGCGCGGTGCCGCCATGGTGGAAGCGATCGTCGTCATTTCGGTCTTCATCTTGTTTTTCGTCGGAATGGTCTATTTCGAGTCGCTCTACCACGAGCAACTCCGGGCGCAGCAATTGGCTCGGGCAGCCGCGGTGGCATATGCCATGGACGCGTGCCCCGACAACACGGATCCGCTGCGGACCGTGCAGAAGGATCTGCACGGCGCGAGCGGTTCGGGATCGCCTCAGCCGGCCACGTCGGCGACCGTGCCGGTGAACGCGAATAGGCCTGTCGGCCAGGGCGGCGATCCGCTGGGTGGCGCAATGAAGAAGAGCGGTTTCGCCGGAGACAAGGTCACCAACATCACGGTCAACGGGAAGGCGGCCGGGACGACCCAAGGCGCA
>CAZVPE010000221.1:0-9670 GCA_964628155.1 uncultured Polyangiaceae bacterium
CGCACGGGCGCGATCGTCGCGGGGAGCCTCGCCTGGATTGGGTGCGGCAACGACTGGCCGGAGACGTTCGATGCGACCGTGCCGGTGGTGGAGCCAGCGGCGGCTCCGGCGCCCGTCGCGACCTTCGCCGTTTCCGCGGCGGTCGTCCCAGAGGCGGGGGGTGGTCCCTGCCCGGACGACATGGTCCTCGTCGACACGAACTTCTGTCCGGACATCGAACGGCGATGCCTCGATGTCGAGCACGAGCACATCAACCATTTGGAAATCTGCCACGCCTTCGCGCACGAGCAGCGTTGCCGCGGCGGACTTCGGCGAATCGCGTTTTGCATCGACCGTTACGAGTACCCAAACCGCCCGGGCGCGCACCCCGTTTGGATGCTCGACTGGTACGAGTCGCAGGCGACGTGCGAGGCGAAGGGCAAGCGCCTCTGTTGGTCGAGCGAATGGACGGCTGCGTGCGAGGGGCCGGAGCACACGCCGTTCCCCTATGGGTTCGAGCGTGATCATCGGGTGTGCAACATGGACAATTTCTACATCGAACCGATGAGGCCCGGACCGCAGTCGCAATTCTTCTTTTACTCCAAAGAAAAGGAGGTCGCGTTCAAAGAGTTGTCGCGCCTCGACCAGAGCGTGCCGAGCGGGTCGATGGAAAACTGCGTCAGCGGCTTCGGCGTTCGAGATTTGACGGGCAATCTAGACGAGTGGGTCGTGAGCGATGAACCGCCGCGCGAGAAATCGCGTTGGGCCGGGCTGAAAGGCGGGGCGTGGGGCCACGTGCGAAGTCAGTGCCGGCCGATGACCTACAGCCACGAACCCGAATTCCGATATTACTTCGTCGGGTTT
Organism: uncultured Polyangiaceae bacterium; assembly: GCA_964628155.1. Taxonomy (GTDB): domain Bacteria; phylum Myxococcota_A; class Polyangia; order Polyangiales; family Polyangiaceae; genus Palsa-1150. The sequence continues at coordinate 844 of CAZVPE010000221.1, forward strand.
CGCTGCTGCCGCGACGCCGAGGACGGCCCGCGGTGGTCGCCGTCGCAGGCAGCGGTCCCCGCCCCCGCCGTCGAGCCGAACGATTTTGCGCCGGACCCGATCGTGCCGGTCGATCCGCCCGGTCCGTCGAAGACGAAGTTCACGTGGGTGGCAACGCAGGAGTGAGGAGACCGAATGGGGTCGCCGTCACAGGCGCCATTCGACGCCGCCCCCGAGCGACGGGCCGACCAACGTTGCGGTGTTGCAGGCGTTGCTGAAGGGGGGATCGGGGTTGGTGCTGCACAAGTTCTCTTGGATCAAATCGACGCCGGCATAGCCGGTGAGGGCCAAAGTGCCTTTGCCCCCGTTCCCCCGCACGAGCACCCGCACACCGAGGTCTCCGTATCCGAAGCCCACGTTGCCTCCGCCGCCGCGTGCAATGAGCATGGCCTTCGCCGATACGGGGATCTGAACGCTCGTGACGAAGTACCCGAGGTTGAACTGGTTGTTGATGGCGATGGCGCTGCTTTCGAAGTTGAGCGCGAGGCCGTCGCGCGCGCCGATCCGCGCCGATTCGACGATCGTCACCGATCCGGTTTGGGCCGTTCCGGCGGAATTGGTGTTCTCGTTGACCGAGGCGCCCCCGACGCCGAGGGCGATTTCGACGAATTGGGTGTCCAGTCCGACCAGAACGTGCGCCGCGAAGACGGAGACCGCTCCGCTCGTGGTGCTCTGGCCGAAGCCGCCCGGTGTTTGTGTGTTTCCGCAGCAGGAAGTCGTCGTCGACGGGCCGCCGATGCCGAAGGGCGCGACCTCCGCGCGCAAGACGAACGGCGCCTCGAAGCGATACGCGACGGAAGCCGAACCGAGCACGCCGACGCCGAGGCTTCCAAACGCGACGAATGCGCTCGAGGTCAGCGACAGCTCCCAGAGACCGCCGCGCCGTGGCGGTGCGACGACGCTTTCGGGCTCTTTCGGAGGGGCCTCGGAAAGGGGCTCCGCGACGCGCTCCCGGTATGGGACGAGAGGGGTCATCGCCTGCAACGGAGCCTCGCCCGCGGCCCCGATGTGCACCGGTCGCGCGTCCAGGTGAGCAACCTCGACCCAGACGAATCCATCGTGCAGGAACAGGCCCGTCGCGCTCCCGTCGACCAGCATGGCCCCGTCGCGGCGGGGCACCGCCGGGTCCGAGAGATCGAACTCGACCACTCCGTCGGCACCGCACGCGACGAAGAGCTTGTTGCCCGCCTGCAGCATCGCGCGGCCCCCGCAACCGATGTCGACCGCTGTGCTCGATCCGACTCGCGTGATCCGCAGCGTGTGATCCTGCAGGGCGTACTCCGGCTCCGGCTGCGCGGGCGGGCTCGGGGTCGCGCTCGCTTGCGCGAACGCATGCGCGCCTGCGGCGGTCGCCGCCAGGCAAACCAAGACCCCCACGGTACCTCGCATTCGCTAGCCGATCTCCTGGACGTGCACCGCGACGTCGAGCGTCTCCGCGCCACCCCCGACATAGATCGTCCCGGACGTGGGCGTGGCGTCGACGTAATTGCGTCCGACCGCGATCCGCACGTGGCCCGTGCGGGTGACTACGCCATTGGTCGGATCGAGCCCGCGCCACCCCACTTCTGGCAAGTAGACCTGGACCCAGGCGTGGGAAGCCTCTGCTTGCTGGCGATTTGGATCTTTGGGCCCGGTGAACAGGTATCCGCAGACGTACCGCGCCGGGACGCCCATCAGCCGCGCAAGGCAGATGAAGAGGTTCGAGAAGTCCTGGCAGACCCCGCGCCGCGTGGCGTACACGTCGAACGCGGTCGTCGACAGCGTGGTCGCCCCCCTCGTGTAGACGTACTCGCGGTGGATGGCGTCGTTCAAGTCGAGCAGGGTATCGAGTAAATCGCCGTCGTTTCGCGCGACGAAGCGCATCGCGTAGTCGACGAGCTCGTCCAGGTGGGTCTCCGGGAGCTCCGGCGGCAGGAGAAACGGCTCGAGCATGTTTCGTTGCCAGGGCATCCACACGAGCGGAATCGTGGTGCGCGTCCGCCGCAGGTCGAACCCGAGGGGGTTGGTGTCGAGGACCTCCACCTTGGATCGGGCCACGATGGAGAGCTCCCGGTAGGGGCTGTCGATCGCCAGACGCCGCACGCGGTTGCCGAAGACGTCGTCGAAGTCGCGCCCGCGCCCCGCCACCGACACTTCGAGCTGAGAGCTCAGCAAGGTCTGGAGCCGGTCGTGCACGGGGAGCAAGCGCAGCAAATGGGTGCTCCGCTCCACCGGATGGGCATACGTGTATACGGTCCGGTGGACGATCGACAGGCGCATCGGCGCGGCCATGGCCGCTTGGCGGCGATGGGCACGCGAGTGCAGCGCATCGACGGGTTTCGGCGCGTCCTCCGCGTGCTCGTGCGCCGTCACGTTTCCGACGATCGCCCCCTGTCGCACGACCACGAGCTCGCCCGCGCGGAGCCGGCGCCACGAAAGGCGGTGCGCCGAGCCCTCGCTACGGAGCGCGGAGGACGAGACGAGGATCCCCTTGCGCTCGCTCTTGCCGCGGCTCGTCAAGTCGATCTGGACGTCGTCGTCGCCGATGACGAGCTTGGTATAAGGCGGCAAAAGCTCGCCGAGATGGAGCGTCTCCGGGCCGAACCGGTCCGCGTAAGCGAGGAGATCGCGGCCGTCGCAGAGCACGAGATCGAGCGACCCGAGCGTGTTGAGTTCGGTGAGCCAGGCGTGGACGATCTTCAGGTCGGCGTCGTCCAGCGACCGCCAGCCGCGCGCGGCGATGCGCTCTAGAAGCGTGCAAAACACCTGCTCGGTATCGGTTGCACCGACCGGCTCGAAGCGCGAATCGGAAGGCGGCTCGAGCGTGTGGGCGAGGGTGCCGGCATGGCCGATCATCCACTCACGGCCGCCCCAGCTGCGCACGAACGGCTGGGTATTCGCGTCCGTGTTGGAGCCCCAAGTCGCGGTGCGGACGTGGAGGACGAAGAGGGACGACTCCAGGTGCTCCCACGCTTTGACGAGCTCGCCGCGGATGCTGCCCTGCGACGGAGCAGGCTCCTTGAGGACCGATGCGGACGGCTCGCCGGCCGGGTAGTAGCCGAGGCCCCAGCCGTCGGGCAGCGTTTGCCCCGAGCGGAGACAGCGGAGATCGAACGAAGGCGCAAGTTCACCCTCGAAGGACATCGCGAGCAGGTTGGGCACGGTCCCTGTAACCTCGCCGGCACGCGCTCTCTCGTCAATCGAGAAGCGGGAATTTGGGTCCGCGCGAGGGATCGCGGTGGTTGGCTTTGACCTCGGAGCCTCGTCGCAATAAGTTGGCGGCGATGAACGCCAACGACCTCGACGCCGTCGTCGCCCGATACGATCTCAACGAACACCCGTTTTACCGCGCTTGGCGAGCTGGGACGCTACCTTTCTCCAAGCTGGCGACTTACGCGTGCGAGTACGCTCCGTTCATCGAGACGATCGCGGCGGGGTGGAGTACGCTCGGCGAGCCCGATCATGCGGCAGAAGAACGCGCGCACGCGCGCCTCTGGGGCGGGTTTCGCGACGCGCTCGGGGCGGCCGGCGAGCCGTCTTGCCCCGAGGCGAGGGCGCTCGTCGATGCGGCGCGCGAGTCGTTCGCGGACCCGGCTGAGTCGCTGGGCGCCCTCTACGCGTTCGAGTGCCAACAGCCCTCGACCGCACGCAGCAAGCTCGACGGGCTTCGCGAGCACTACTCGGTCGGTGAAGAAGCGACCGCATACTTTCAGATCCACGCGGGCGACTACGGCGAGCGCGAAAAACTCCGCGACCTTGCGGCAGCTCTGACACCGGACGACGGCGAGAGGGCAACCCGCGCCTGCGAACGGACGTGCCGAGCCATGTGGTCGGCGCTCGACGGGATCATGGGCGACTGCTCGGCGTAGCCGCCGGCCGAGGCCCGAAGAGGGCGATGACGTAGTAACGCCCCGGTCCGAATCGAATCGACGTTGCGCCGTCGAGCACGGCCTGGTCCAGCGGCTCGACGTGGAAGGCGCGGAGGTACGCGCGAAAGCCCTGGGCGACGCGGCGGGGCAGCCCGCCGAGGTCGGCGAAGTCGACGACGAGAACGCTTCCACCTCGGGCGAGCGACTTCCTCGCGTTCTCGAGCGCCGCGGCCCGATCGCGCACCATCGACAGGCAATACGAGAACAGGATCCGATCGGGAGGTGCCCCGAGAACGTGGCCCAGAGCCGCGTCCTCGGCAAAACCGTGCTCGAAAATCGCCCACGGGCACCGCGCCCGCGCGTGTTCGAGCATGGCGTCCGACGCGTCGACCCCGCCCAAGGTCGCGTCGGGGCGGGCCCGGTGCAAAAGCGCGAGGTTGCGGCCCGTGCCCGGGCCGACTTCGACGAGTCGCCGCCATCCGGTGTCACGCGTCAGCTGTCGAATCGCCGTGTCGCGCCCGAAAAGGTAATACTTTCGCGTCACGTCGTAGATGCGACGCGACAAGCCGTAATAGCGATTCAGAAACGCCCGATGTTCCCGCCGGGTATCGTTCAATGCGCGACCTGATAGAACGCGACCCGGCGATACTGCCGCGTGCGATCCATCCGGCTCGCCGCCTCAGTGGCCTCCTTCATGAGCCGGAAATGCCGGTCGAGGCCGTGGCGTTCGGGCAGAAGGCCGTCGTCCACCGACCGGTGGAGGACCACCGCACCGTCGGCGCTCGTGCGGAATATCTCGCGTAGCAGCGTCTGCCGAGCTGCGTCCGACATCCAATCCGGCGCGTCGCAAAGGGTGTAGTGCGTCCACCGGTTGGGACCGGCGGCGGCGAGGACGTCGAAGATGTTCTTGTGGTGGAAGTCCACCTTGGTCTTCGCCCCGAGCGACGCCTCATGATGGTCGCGGCGCAGGAACGGGGGAACGGCGTCGCCGCGCTCGTGGTTGTAATGGCCGGCGACGGCGTTCCAGACGAACCAATTGCGCTCGAGATCGGTCTCGGCCACGCGGCCGAGGTGCATCAGCAAGAAATCGACGACGTCGTCGAGCTGTTCGGCGCGGAGCATTCGCTCGCGCTGGGCATGGTTCACGCCGAGCGCGATGAGATGCACGGGCGAGCGCAGGAGGGCGGCCACCCAGGGCTTGCGGAGGATCGGGGCGAACCGCTGGAAGATCATCTGGCGGCGCTCCTTCACGGGCTCCGCAATGACCGACCGCAACCAGGTCGAGTCGACGCCGGACAAGCGCCGCAGCAGGGCGAAGAGCCGCGCAGTCAAGCCGCGCCGGTGAAAGCAATGTTCGAAGATTCGATGATTGGCTCGCCAGTGGTGCTGCAGCCAACGCGGCAGGCGCTCGGTCAGGCGATCCGTCAGCCGGTCGGGCTGCGCGTGCGTGCCGTGCCCCCAGACTTGGTAGAACTCCTCGTAGCTGACGAGCTCGCGCGCCGCGCTGGTCTTCAGCGCAGTGATGGCCAAATGCCGCGCGTTGATATCGACCGCGTCGATGCTCTGCGGCTGGCGACTGAGGTGCCCGGCGATGCCGCAGCCGGCGCCGGAAATGCCCAGTATCCGCGAAGATGGTCCGACTTGGAGGAATCTCTCGTCCACCTCCGTGTCTTCGAAGAGCATGTTGTAAACGAAGAGATGTCGGAAAAGCTGCTGAAACGCCTCGTCTGCGACTCGCATCGTTGCGCGAGTCGACACGAAGAACGTGTCGACCGTGTGACGCTCTTGGCTCGAATGAACGGAGGACCTGCGCGTTCGGGCAGTCGATGCGAAAAGGTCACTCGGATGGCGCTGAACGGCCGTTCTCAGAGCCTAGTCTGGCCGAGGACGAAAAACCCTGGACGGGCATCGATGCGCATTCTCTATGGCGTGTTCGGCTACGGACGCGGTCACGCGACACGCGCCCTCAGCGTTCTTCCCGAACTCCGGCGTCGGCACGACGTCGTGGTCGTGGCCGGCGGTGACGCCTACGACGCGATCGCGCCGGAGCACCCCGTCGTGCGGATTCCCACGCTCCGCTACGGCTACCGCGCCGACGGGAAGCGCTCGCTTTCGCGAACGCTCGGAGAGAACCTGTCGCACGTCGCGGACGTGGCGCTCGGGGGAGCGGGGTATCGGGAAGTCGCCCGAGTCATTCGCGACGTTCGTCCGGACGTGGCCGTCTGCGACGCCGAACCCTGGTCGCACGCCGCCGCCGCGCGCATCGGGTTGCCTCGGATCAGCTTCGACCACTTTGGCGTCCTCGCCTATTGTCGGCCGCCGATCGCCTTCGGCGACCGTTTGAGATCCTTCCGCGACGTACTTGCCTATCGCGCTCTGATGGGCAAGCCCGACCGGGTGATCGTGTCGAGCTTCTACGCTGCGAGCCCGCGCGACCCGCGAATCCGGTTCGTCGGGCCTCTCCTGCGTCCCGAGGTCTCCAGCCGGACGGCGAAGCAGGGAGAGCATCTGCTCGTCTACTTGAACCGCGGCGCGTATCAGTTCACGCGGCAAGTGGAACGGGCCCTGCGCAAGCTCGCGCTCCCCGTCGTCGTGTACGGAACGCCGCGACGAGGCGTCGATGGCAACCTCACGTTTCGCGCTCCTTCGAACGAGGTCTTTCTCGACGATCTCGCCTCTTGCCGAGCGGTCTTCAGCACCGCCGGCAATCAGCTCGTCGGAGAGGCGCTCTGGTTCGACAAGCCCATGCTGGTGATGCCGGAGCACACGGTCGAGCAGCGCCTCAACGCCGCCGCGGTCGATCGGCTCGGCATCGGCCGGCAGGTTCGCCATTGCGACGTGACCGGGGACATCGTCGCGAGGTTTCTCGCGGACGAGCACGCGTACCGGGGAGCGATGCGCAACGCCGTCCGCGACGGTCGCCCGGCCGCCCTCTCGGCGATCGAAGGCTTCGCCCGCGAGCTCGGAGGCGCTCGGCGCCGCGGCCGGCAGCCGGCGTGGAGGTTTGCGTGAGGGCGGTCGCGGCCCTCGCGATGTCCATCATCGAGAACCGTCGGGGTGCCGTGCCGCACCCGGCGTGGTGCACGTACCTGGTCACGTATCGGTGCAACGCCCGTTGCAAGATGTGCGACTCGTGGCGGATGAAGCCGGGAACGGAGCTCGCCCCAGCCGACGTGGCCGGCGTCTTTTCCCGCCTGGGCAGGCTCGATGTCGTTCGCCTCAGTGGCGGGGAGCCGTTTCTTCGACCGGACCTTTTGGAGATCGCCGAGGTCATCGCGCGGATCTCGCGCCCGCGCGTGCTGCACGTGACGACCAACGGTTCGATGCCGGAACGGGTGGCCGATTTTGCGGAGAAGTACTCGCGTCCCAGCCGGCTCGCCTTCATGGTCTCACTCGACGGCCACCGCCTCGAGCATGACTCCAGCCGCGGCGAGCAAGTGACGTACGACTCCGTCCTCGAGACGGTTCGTCGTTTGGTCGCGATCCGGCGCCGCCGCAGAATCGACGTGAGCGTGAACCATACCGTCATTTCTCCTCAGTCGCTGGACGACGCCGAGCGCGTGCGGGAGGAGCTCGGTCGTCTGGGCGTCGACGTGCAGTCGGTGCTCGCGTACTCGGAGTCCTCGATGTACGGCATCAAGCTGCGCGGCAAGCGTGCGGAGCACGTGATCACGCGTACGGGCTACCCTCTCCATCCCAAGCTGGCCGGCACCGACGTCGTGGGATTCGTGGAGCGCGAGCTCGAGCGCGCGACTCGTCTGTCGAACCCGCTCCGCCGCATCGGAAAGAGCTACTACCTCCGAGGCTTGCTCGCGCGCCTGCGAGGCGACCCATCGCCCCGGCCGCGCCCGCGATGCGTCGCTCTCCGCAGCCACGTGCGGCTCCTTCCGGACGGGCGAATGCCCGTATGCCAATTCAACACCGAAATCGTAGGCGATCTCACCAAGCAGTCCCTGAGCGAGATTGCCCAGCAACCGGGCACACGCGCGGCCCGGGCGTGGGTCGATGCGTGCCCCGGCTGCTGGGCGGAGTGCGAAGTGATTCCGAGCGCGATCTATACTGGCGACTTTCTTCGAGACGCCCTCGCCACCCAGTTCCGCGGCTTGGCCGATCGATTCGCCGCCGCCCGGAGATCCATCATCGCCCGTATCTCTTGACCAGCTTCTCGACGTATCCCCGATATTTCTCGGCGAGATTGCCGTCGCGGACCAGAACCGCATTTTCGGCGTTGTGTTCGGCCGAGAGCGAAAAGTTGTGGCTTCCCGTAATCACGACGTCGTCGACCGCCACGACCTTGTCGTGCATGAAGTTGTGGAGCCCGGTCGGGTTCTTCGGGTCGAACGGCGTCGACTTCTTCGCAACGAGGACTTTCCGAAGCTGTTCAATTTGCGCGATCTTGGTGGCGGAGGCCGCCCCGGACGACTTCTGCATTTGATGCTCGGACGACGCCATCTCGGGTCCGTCGAAGATCCCCGTCACCTTCACGCGGCCAGTCTCGATGACCTGGCTGAGCGCCGCGAGAATCGTGTTGCTGGTGACGACCATCGATGCGATGTGCACCGACTCCTGCGCGCTGGCGATCAAGCTCGCGATCTCGGCATCGATGCGGCGGCCTTCGCCCGGAGAGAACGCGACGTCGACATTGAGACCATCGGTCGAGACCGTTCCAAAATCGTTGACCCCTGTCCCGCCTATGTTTCCAGTTGCCCAGAGCTCGTTGAAGTCCGTCTCGTAATACGCGCTGAGCGCGGGAGACTCGAGGACGAGGACGTTGTTGTCTTGATGGGTCCACGCGTCGTCCGTGAAGTTGGTCGATCCCATCCATACCGCGGCGGCGTCGGTGTGGCCGTCCACGATGACGTATTTGCTGTGCATCAGTTTGGAGCCCTCGATGGACTCGGCCGCAACGTCGGTCCATTCGATGGGTTTGAGCTGCACCG
>CAZVPE010000222.1:0-9645 GCA_964628155.1 uncultured Polyangiaceae bacterium
AGCAAGACATGCTGAAGACGAAGAACTTCGGGCGCAAGAGCCTGAAGGAGATCAAAGAGATCTTGTCGAACATGGGTCTTTCGCTCGGCATGAAGATCGACAACTGGCCGCAGCTGCTCGAGCGCTGGAAGCAGCAGCAGCAACAGAACTAGCCACCGAACGCTTCGCAACCAGTTGGGGCCCGAGGCCCCGTACGACAGACTCCGAGGAAGCCATGCGTCACAAGAATTCGGGTCGAAAGTTCGACCGGAACACGAGCAGCCGGCGGGCCATGTTCCGCAACCTGACGGCGAATTTGATCCTTCACGAGCGAATCGAAACGACGGACGCAAAGGCGAAGGAGCTCCGGCGCGTGGCCGAACGTCTCATCACGAAGGCGCGGCGCCTCGGCACGGTCGCGTACACACCGCAGGCAGACCTCTCGCCGGCCGACCGCGCGCGTCGTCTCGCCGCGTCGCGACTCATCTCCGCGTACATCCCCCGCTTCGGCGTTCGCGTCGAAGCGGGCGGCTCCACCACCCGAGTGGATCTGGTCGAGAAGGTGCTTCTCGATCTCGCCAGGCGCTACGCCGAGCGCCCGGGCGGCTACACACGCATCGTGAAGTTTGGGCCGCGGCGGGGCGACAACGCGCCGATTTCGCTCATCGAACTCTTGAGCGACGCCCCCGCCCCGAAGGTCGAAAAGGTCGAGAAGACGCCGGCCGAAGAGGCGCCGCAGCCGGCAGCGCCGTAGGGATCTCAACGAGCGGGTCGGACGAAGCGCCGGCGATGAATGCGGAGGGCAAAGAGGCCCACCGTCAGAAAGGTCAGGCCGGCGGCCCCCACGGCCGCGGCAATGCGCCCCTCGCGTTCGCGCCTGGCCGTCGCGTCCGCGCGCAATCGATTGAGCTGAGCGCGGGCGTGGGAGTTCGACGGATCGAGCACCAACGCTTGCTCGAACGGTGCGGTGTCCACGATTCCCTGCGACATCCGATCGGCGCCATCGAGGAATCGAATCTCGCTCTCGATGTGGTTCAGGCGAGGGCTGGCTTGGTCCATTGCCAGACGAAGGGCTCGGCGCAAGTAGTCCTTGGCGCGCGAGTGGTCGGACGGCTCGATGGCCTCGGCGTACTCGACGTATGCGGCGACGATGTCCTTGCCGCGATCCAGCAAAGGCTGGCGAGCCAGGACGTTGTCGAAGTCGGCGATCGCGCCCTCGATGTCCCCGCCGCGCTGCTTGGCCAGTCCTGCTTCGAGGCGAGCATAGACGTCGCGTAACCGATACCTGTCGTACGCGTCGAAGAGCGTCCTCGCGACGTCGGCCGCGTCCACGTTGTCGGCCGCCCGCTCGCCGGTGACCGCAGCGTACGTCGTCCGTACCTTGGCCTCGGCGTCGGGACCGTAGGCGAGGATCGCCTCCCGGGCCGCAGCGCGGACGGGCAGCCGTTCGGAGTTGACGAACGACAGCACCACGGGGAGCGCATCCAGATCGTGAATGGTGGCGTACGCATGCAGGACATCCACGAGGACCTGGTCGTTCGTCGTTTGCACCGTGTCGCCCGGCGTGCGCTTGCCCAAGGCCTCGAGGACGTCCTTCGCCCAGGTCCGCGTCTCCGACGACGCGTCGCCATGCAGCTCGATGAGGGCGGCGCTCGCCCGATCGTCCAACTGCTTCAGGTCCCGGAACAACTCCGCGCGAAACGGGCTTGCCCTGTCGGAAGGGACGTGGAGGAGCAGCCGGACGGCGGGTGTGGTGCCGACGCGCACGAGTGCCCGCATCAAGCACACCGTTGCCAGTGCACGCGTCGCCGCGGGGTCGGGCTTCTGCTGAACGAGGCTCTCGAGGAGGTCTGCCTCCTTGTTTCCGGCCTGGTGCGCGTCGGCCGCCGGCCTCGGCGGACGCCACTCGGTGCTCTTCGCGACGCCGTTCAGCTGTGTTGCGAGCTCTTCGAGCGCGCGAGACCCGGTCGATCCCAGGGACTCGACCGCTTCGGCCGCCGCGCGCCGCTCTTCGGCGGAGTCGCTTCCGAGTCGAGCGAGCGCCGCCGGAAGTCCCTCGTCCGCCGAGAGCCGCGAAGTGGCAAGCAGGAGTCGCACACCCAAGAACAAGGCAGCCGAGGCTGCGCCTACCCTTCGCCCGAGGCCGCGCTTTCCAGTCCGCCTCTGAACCATGCTCCGGTTCGCCTCAGTCCACGATGCGAAAATCTGAGAATTCCCCGGTGTAACCCCGCCACCGCACCTCCACGTCGTCGACGCGGGCAGCGGACGGGCCGTGGTGGGCCCACGAGATGACCTCTTTGATGGCTTCTTCTTCACCCTCGGCGACCATCTCGATGCTGCCATCAGGACGGCTTTTAACCCAGCCGGTAATGCCGAGGCGCCTCGCCTCTCGCTGGGTCGCCGCCCGGAAGAAGACACCCGTCACCCGGCCGCGGACGATGATTTGAACTCGCTTGGTCGTCATGTTCTCTTGGGGGCCCGCCGCCGACTACACTTTGCCGTAGCGAATCGGTGGCGTCCGGGCAACTTACTTCGGGAGACATCGTAGATGTGACGCGCCAGGTCATCGTAGACGGAGTTGGGCTCCACACGGGCCGTCCTGCCCGCGTCGTGCTCCTGGCCTCCGACGGCCCGGTGCGGATTCGGGCCAACGGCGTCGAGGCGAGCCTGGACGCGCTGGCAATCGTTTCGACCGCGCGGGCCACGACGTTGGAAGGGCACGGCGGCGTGCTTCGAGTCCAAACCGTCGAGCACGCGCTGGCGGCGCTAGCGGGGCTTGGGTTCTACGAGGGGATGACGCTGTCGATTGCCGGGCCCGAAATGCCGCTGCTCGACGGGGGGGCCGCCGCCTGGTGCGACGCAATGACATGCTTGGGGGTTGCGCGCGGGACGTCGAAGCTTCGCGTCGCTCGACACGCGATCATCGAGGTGGGAAAGAGCCGATACGAGTGGTCCCCGTCGACCACTGTGGATGTCGAAGTCCGTCTCGATCTGGACGACGGCCGCATCGCGCCCGAGGCTCGCTGGGGCGGCGACCCGGACGACTTTCGCGCCCGCATCGCGCCCGCCCGGACGTTCGCGTTCGCGCACGAGGTGCAGGAGCTGCTCGTCCGTGGCCTCGCGCGCCACGCCAATCCCGAATCGGTCGTTCTCATCGCCCCGGAGGCGATCCACCACGCCGGAAGCCCCTTTTCTCCGGACGAGCCGGCTCGTCACAAGCTGCTCGACCTGCTCGGGGATCTCTACGTCTGGGGGGGGCCTCCGCTCGGGCGCCTTCGGGTCTTTCGGCCCGGCCACGCTGCCAACGCGCGCGCCGTGGGTCAGGCGCGCGCCGAGGGGGTACTGGTTTCGTCTCAGTGAACGGCCGGCTGACTCTCGGCTTGCTTTCGCGTTTCGGCCTTCGAACGAGCGGTCTGCCGCTCGAGCGCCGTTCGCACGAATCGGGCGAACAGCGCGTGGGGAGCCGCGGGCCGGCTCTTGAACTCGGGATGGAACTGGCAGCCCACGAAAAATGGATGATCGCGCAGCTCGATCATCTCCACCAAGCGCTTGTCCGGAGACGTCCCGCCGAGGACAAGCCCGGCCTCCACGAGCCGATCGCGGTAGTCGTTCGCGAACTCGTAGCGATGGCGGTGTCGCTCGCTGATCTCTCCCGTGCCGTACGCGTCCGCGGCGAGCGAACCGGGCGCCAGCACGCAGGGATACGCTCCGAGCCGCATCGTCGCTCCCTTGTTGCGTACACCCCTCTGGTCGGGCATGAGGTCGATGACCAGATGCGGCGCATCCTTGTCGCATTCGACGGAGTTCGCCCCGGATAGGCCCGCCACGTGGCGCGCAAACTCGACGACCGCGAGCTGCATGCCGAGGCAAATGCCGAAGAACGGTACCTTGTTCAGGCGCGCGTACTCGATCGCCGCAATTTTCCCCTCGGTCCCGCGATCGCCGAAGCCGCCCGGCACGAGCACCGCATCGAGTCCACCGAGCAGCACGTCGGGGCCCTGCTGCTCCACCTGTTCGCTGTCGATGTATTGGAGCTCGACACGACAATCGTTCGACAGCCCTCCGTGCACGAGCGCCTCGTGAAGCGACCGGTACGAGTCTTTGAGGTGCACGTATTTGCCGACGATGCCGATCTTGATGGTGCCCCGAGAAGGTTCCTTGAACCGCGCGACGATGCGTTCCCAGGTGGAAAGATCCGGAGCGCGGCTCCAGATGTTGAGACGCTCGGCGATGAGCTCGTCGAGCCCTTCCTCGTGGAACATCAACGGAACCTCGTAGATGCAGCCCACGTCGATGGCACCGATGACCGCCTCCACGGCCACGTTGGAGAAGAGGGCGATCTTCTCTTTGACGCTCCGTGAAAGCGTCATCTGCGTGCGACAAAGGAGCACGTCCGGCTGGATCCCGATCTCGCGCATCTCTTTGACCGAGTGTTGCGTCGGCTTCGTCTTGAGCTCGCCCGCCGTGGGAATGTACGGCACGAGGGTGACGTGGATGTTGAGGGCGTTCTGAGGACCCGCCTCGATCTTCATCTGACGGACGGCCTCGAGAAACGGCAGCGATTCGATATCCCCCGCCGTGCCGCCAATCTCGATGATGGCGACGTCGACGCCCTCGGTGGCGTCGCGCACGCGCGCTTTGATCTCGTCGGTGATGTGCGGAATCACCTGCACGGTCGCGCCGAGATACTCTCCGCGCCGCTCTTTGGAGATGACGCTCTCGTAGATGCGGCCGGTCGTGAAGTTGTTCTGCCGCATCATACGCGCCGTCGTAAAGCGCTCGTAGTGTCCGAGGTCGAGGTCGGTCTCCGCGCCGTCGTCGGTGACGAACACTTCACCGTGCTGGTAAGGGCTCATCGTCCCCGGGTCGACGTTGATATAGGGGTCCAGCTTCACGTGCGTGACGCGCAGGCCGCGCGCCTCGAGCAGGGCGCCGACCGAGGCGCTCGCAAGCCCTTTCCCGATCGACGAGACCACTCCGCCGGTGACGAACACGTACTTGGTGGGTTTGCGGCTCATCCTCGCTTCGCCTCCGCGCGATCGTCAACGTTCCCGCGGCGATTAGCACACGGAGCGGTGACGTGCGAGGCAGCGTGAGAAGAGCGACTCGTGGTATGTTGATGGTTCGCCGATTTTTCCTCGCACACGTCAGCGCACCTCGGCGAGCGAGAGCCATCGTCCCTCGGCGCTCGGCGTGAATTCGCGGGCGCGCACGCTCGTGACGACCACTTGGTCCTCGTACAAGAGCGGCACGAGATGCATCTCTTGGAGCTCGCGGGCTTCGACCCGCGCGTAGATGGACTTGCGCGCAACGGGAGCGGACTCCGATTCGCCCTCCTCGAGGAGCGCATCGAGCTCCGAATCGCGGATCCGGCCTCGGTTTGCCCCCGCCGGTGGGACGAAGGCGCCGTGCAGGAAGTGTCGCAGCACGTTCGGCTCCGTCATTTCCGGGAGCGTGAGAAGCCCGAGGTCGAACTCGCCCGCATTGAGGCGCGCGATCATCGTCCCCAGCTCGAGCACCACCACTTCTGCAGCGATTCCCGCGTCGCCCAGCTCCTGCGCGATGAACCGGGCGACGTCGCCGCGAAGGCGATCGGTCGACACGAGGAGCGTCACATGCGCTCCCAGTGCGCCGGCTTCGGCCAGGAGAGCGCGCGCCTCGCCCGGGTCGAAGGCGAGCGGCGGCACGGCGGCATGGGCCCAGTTGGCCGGAGCAATCAACCCCCCGGCCGGGGCGGCGCGTCCGTCGAAGAACGCTCGCGCGATGGTGGCCCGATCGATCGCGAGCGAGAGCGCTCGCCGCACGCGCACGTCAGCGAGCCGTGGGCGCTCGTGCTGGACCACGAGATAGGTCAGGTTCGCGCCCGGGCGCGACGCGACGGCGAGGCCGGGGAGATCGGCCAGCGCCGGCAACAACATCGGCGGGATGAGGTTGAGGGCGACGTCCGCCCGGCCCGCCTCCAGGCGAAGCGCGCGGGCGTTCGCGTCGTGGACCGTTCTCAGCGACACTGCGTGCGCGGGGCGGGGGAGTGCGCCACCTTCGGCGGGCGCCAGAAGCACGTCGCCGCGTTGCACCCGGGCGACCGAGTACGGTCCGAGGCCGTCGAGGGTTCCGGCGGGGGCGGGGGGCGACGCCGCCTCGTCCGCGCGGAGAATCGGGAGTTCGAGGTCCGTGAGGAGGGTCGCGTGCGGGCGCCCTAGAGTGACGGTCACTTGGTGTTCCCCGCTCGCCCGCGCCCCCGCGATGGCCTCCACCACGCGCGCGTGCCGCGAGCCCACCGAAGGCGAGGCGAACGCGCGCAGCGTTTCCACCACGTCGCGCGGACGAAGCGGCGCTCCGGAGTGGAAGCGGACGTCTTCCCGCAGATCGACTTCTAGCGTGAGCGGGTCGAGCCATCGCCAGCCCCGCGCCAGGTAGGGCAGAGGTTCGAGCTTGTCGGGATCGAGTCGCACGAGCCCCGCGTGCACCAGTCGCGTAGCACGAAGCCCCACGGCGTCGGTCGCGTAGCGAGGATCGAGCGTCTCCGGATCGCTCGCGACCATCATCTCGATGGGCCGCGGCTCGCTCCCGCCGTCGTAGCGCGCGCAACCCACCGAAACGAGGAGCATCGCCCCCGCTTCCCAGCGCAAGCAGCGCGATCTAAAAGCTTGGGTGCGAATGCTCCGGTGGTTTCGCGGTCGGCCCCTGGCGGTGGCGCTGGTCTGCGCCCTCGCTCTCTTGTCGTCGGACGTACGTTCCGAAGCGCCGCCCGGCCCGAGCGCGAGCTCGACGGCCGGTCCGTCCCCCGAACGCATCCCGGCGCTCGACGCAGCCGCGCGCGCGATCGCTTCGAGCCACTCGCTCGAGGGAGCGGCGGTCGGCATCGCCGTCATCGACGTCGACTCGGGCCGCGTTCTCGCGGGGGTCGACGAGCACCTCGCCCTCAATCCGGCCTCCAACGCGAAGCTATACACGGCGGGCGCCTCGCTCGCGACGCTGCACGGCGAACATCGCTACGAGACCACGCTGACCGGCAAGCTCGACGGGGACGCGGTGTCCGGGCCCCTGGCCATTCGCGGCTACGGCGACCCGTCGCTCACCACGGCCGACCTGGCGTCGATGGTCCAGGAGCTCAAAGGCTTCGGCGTTCGCCGGATCGACGGCGACGTGGTCGTCGACCAGCGGTTCTTCGACGAGCAGACGACCCCCCCCGGGTTCGATCAGCAGCCCAACGAGTGGGCCGGCTTCCGCGCGCCGGTGAGCGCGGTCGCACTCGACGAAAACTGCATCACGTTGACCGTTCGTCCTTCCTCTCCCGGTGCCGCCGCGCGGGTGGAGTTCGATCCGCCGGGGTTCGTCGACGTCGACGGGACCGTGAAGACGGCCGAGGGAGGCGGAGCGGATACCGTCGAACTCGCCCTCTCCGCGGCCGGCTCGCGAATGGCCGCCAAGGTGAGCGGCGCGGTGGGCGCCGACTCGCGCGTCGTGCGCTACACGCGGCGCGCCGAAGATCCACGCCTCTTGGCAGGATATGCGCTGAAGGCGCTGCTCGAGAGGGCCAACGTCAAAGTGTCCGGAGACGTCAAGCTCGGGACCGCACGCGGCCACGTCCTCGCGAGACACCTCTCGGAGCCGCTGTCGTCGCTTCTCTACGCGTTGGGCAAACAGAGCGACAACTTCTACGCCGAGATGGTCTTCAAGGGACTCGGCGGGGAAGGCAAAGCGCGCCCTTCGAAGAGCTCCGACTCCGCCGAGGTCGTGACCAAGTGGCTCGAGCGGATCGGGGCCATCGACCCGGGGGTGGTCATCAAGAACGGATCGGGCCTCTTCGACGCCAACCGGGTCACCGCTTGGACCACGGTCCAGCTCCTGCGGTGGGCCTGGCGAGACCCGTCGGTCCAGCCGGAGTTCGTCGCGCAGCTCGCGGTCGGAGGCGTCGACGGAACGCTCCACAAGCGATTTCGGGGAGAGCTGACCAAGCGCCACGTCCGCGCCAAGACAGGCACGCTGGACGACGTCATCGCGCTCAGCGGTTACGTGCTCCGCGACGGAGGCAGAGGCCCGGTCGCGTTTTCGATGCTTTTCAACCGGGTAGGGGGCAAGCAAGACGCGGCGAGGCACGCGGCCGATCGCTTCGTCGAGCTCATCGCGAAGCAGACGCGTTAGCTGCGTTGTTCACCGGCACATCGCGGCCGCGCCGACAACCCCGGCGCGACTCCAAAGAAGGACTCTACGGATAGCACTTCCCACCATCGCACCCACTATAGCCATTCTCAGCGCAATCGTACGTATCGTCCAGGCCCGCATTGCAGAAGTTCACTTTCGTCATTCCCCGGCAGGTATCGGTCGACACGGGGGTACACGACTGGCCGGCCGCGCAGACCGCGGACCCTGCGCCGTCGACGGAACACCTGAAGTTCGCGTTGTAGAATGCCGAGCAGTCGACGCTACCGAGCACGCCCTCGACGCATGCGGTGAGCGTGGCGCCCTTGCAGGTGCCGCCACCGCCCGTGCACGGCGCGCCTCCCGTTCCCACGCACCCCGCCGTTCCCGAAGGCCCCGCGCACCCCCCGCCGAAGGTCTCGCAGTCGGCGGCGGGCGCGTAGCGGCCGCCGCTACACACGGCGACGTAGTTGGAGCCGACGCAGTAGGTCTTGCCCTCCTGGGCGGGCGCACAATCGCCGAAGCCGCATCCGGCGTTGCCGTTTCCGTGCGAGCAGACGAGCCCGAGCTCGCCGCAGTCGACCGTCATCGTGAAGCCCCATCGACAGGTCACGAGGGAGTTGCCGTCGCAGGAGTCTCGAGTCGAACTGGGGCACGCCTGCCCCCCGCCGATCGCCGCTGCAACCTGCTGACAGTCGGGCTCCACGATGGCAACGTCGTCGACCATGCGGGTCGTGGGGATGAGCGCGTCGGGCGACGCCGGCTGGGGCAGGAGACCAACGCACGCGCTGACGCTCGGCATCTCGCCACAGGCCACGAGGGCGACACAGAAGGCCGTCCAGTTGGTGTCATTTAGATTTGGATCGGCGATGACGCCCCCGTCCCAAACGATCGGCCGTGGCGCCGCGTCGAGGGGGGCGTCGGCCGGAGCATCGGGCGGAGCCCCGACGGAATCGGGCACGGCATCGATTGCGGCGTCGACTGGAGACGCATCGGGCTGGCCTTCTGGCCCGGCATCGACCAGGAGAACCTCGTCCCCCGCGTCCGTGCTCTCTCCGCCTTCGTTGCCTTCGTCGGAAGTGTCGCCCGGCGGACCGAACCCGTAGTCAACGGACG
Source organism: uncultured Polyangiaceae bacterium (assembly GCA_964628155.1). GTDB lineage: Bacteria > Myxococcota_A > Polyangia > Polyangiales > Polyangiaceae > Palsa-1150. Next base: position 9,238 of record CAZVPE010000222.1, read on the forward strand.
GGGCGTCGTCACCGTCCACGTCGAGAAGGCCGCCTCTGTCCAACGCGCAAGAACACGCACTTGCCAAGATCAGCGCCCAGAGCGCCCGTCGGACCGCGTGCTTCACACGACCCAGCCTAGCTCAGCCGGCTGCGCGCACCATTACATCCTCGTGCAGCTCGAGCCATCGACGCGTCGGAGGGTTTCGATTTCGGACGAGCTTCCTCGGGGGGCGCTTCTCGGCAAGCGTCGGTCGGTACTTGGCTCGAAAGTCTGGACGGGACATGACCGCGTTCGCCGGTACCCTACGCCGACACGCATGGCGCTCCCAGGACGAGTGCCCCTCGGGCCGGGTGCAATTCTTTTTTCTCTCCCCCTGCCAAGCGCTTGCGTTACCTTCCTCGCACGTTCACGCGCACGTAGCGGTCC
>CAZVPE010000223.1:0-9567 GCA_964628155.1 uncultured Polyangiaceae bacterium
GCCGATCAGTTCCGCCGTCACACGGTCGTCCGTCGATTCTTCGCGATCGCGCATGGCGACGTCCAATCGCGCACGATTCGTAGTTTCCTCGTCGAAAACCGCGGCGACGGGCTCCGGGGATCGGCGCGCGGCAAGGCCCCGCCGGACGCGCGCGAGGCCATCACGCACGTCGCGCGCATCGAGCCCTGCGGCCCTGCGACTCTCGTCGAGTGTCGCCTGGAGACCGGGCGCACCCATCAGATCCGCATTCACATGAGCGAGATGCAACACCCGCTGGTCGGCGATCGCGTCTACACGCGCGGCTGGACCGGAACGCTCCTCGATGCGCCGCGACTGATGCTTCACGCGGCCGAGCTCGGATTCATCCATCCGGCCACCGAGCGTGCGATGCGCTGGGAGTTGCCGATGCCCGCGGACATGCGGGCGGTGAGCCGCGAGCTCGGTCGCTGACGGCGCGTTTACTTCACGAAGGACCAGCGAACGCCCGCGGCCACTTCCAAGTGGAAATGGTTTCGGTGCGCCCAATTGTAGTCGGGCGTGAGCGCGACGTTGAAGAGCTTCGCCTCGGCCGCCTCGCAGACGATCTGACGAAGCTCGACGGCCTCGACCGTCGCCGGCACCGGGCCCGCGCCGGGCCCGCAGGGGGTTGCGCCGATGCGTCCGTGGAAGTCGTGCTCGACGTCGAGCTTGCTCCCGTCTCTCTTCGTGAACGAGGCGGCGTCGATGGCCAGGCCGCCGGGATGCCGGGACGCGACCTTGTCCGCGGGCCACCGGGCGGAGGGGGGCCGGTACATCGAAAAGTGCAGCACGTCGACGACGTCGTGGGTGCTCAGCAGCGAGGCGAAGTCGTCCAGCGCGAGCGCCAGCCGGCAGTCGACGATCTCCCACGGGCTCGACGACCTTTGCGACGCGGGCGCCCCCGTGTGGAAGGAGACGCCCCGGAGCGGGCCCGTCAGCCGCACTGGAGCCAGGACGCCCCGTGCTTCGCCGACGGGCACGAACGGGATCCCGCGGTTTTCGAGCTCGGCCTCGCAAGCGTCGCGGTCGAGGCGGCCGTACCGCTGCGCCGGCCCCTCTTCCGCGGAAGAGACCGGAGGGGCTCCGAAGCCGGCTCTCGCGCGGTCCGGGGCGCTGGCGGCAAGGATTGCAAGGGCAACGGCTGCGGCGCGCTTGGGCATGGTTGCCGGCGCCGGACCAATCCAGCCGAAAATCCGCATTCGAGTCCAAGCTTAGAACGCGAGCTCGGCCGCGCAAAGGCGCGCGCGTACTCATGCACAAGTGTTAAGCTCCTTGTCGGTTCGCCAGATGTCGGAGCTCAGCGCGCGTGCTCGCCAGCTACTTTATCATTGCGTGACGGAATACGTGTCGACGGGCGAGCCGGTCGGTTCGCGCACGCTCGCAAAAAAGTCGGGGCTCGACCTTTCGCCGGCGAGCATCCGAAACGTGCTCGCCGACCTCGAGGACGCCGGCTACTTGCGACAGCCGCACACGAGCGCCGGCCGGGTGCCCACCGACCGGGCATTCCGCCTTTTCATCGATGCGTTGATGCAGGTTCGCGATTTGACGAGCGACGACGAAGCATCGATTCGGGATCGGTTCGCCTCGCTCGAAACCTCCGTTCCGCACGCCAACGTCATGCGCGAGACGGGAAAACTCTTGTCCGAGCTGACGGGGACGGCCGCGGTCGTCGTTGCGCCGCGGGCCGAAATGCTGGTCCTCAAGCAACTTCGCTTTTTGCGCACGGCGGCGGAAGAAGTCCTCGCCGTTCTCGTGATGAAAAACGGCACGGTGCAAAATCGTTTCCTGCGGGCCGCGGTCACGGACGCCGACCTCCAGCGAATCCACAATTTGCTGGACGACGTGGTCGAGGGGCGCACGCTCGGCGATCTTCGCGAGCTGTTCGATCGCCGGCTCCAGAGCGAGCGGGTCCAGCACGACGAGCTGCGCCGTCGTGCGTTCGAACTCGGCGGCGCGGCGGTCGAGGAGGCCGCCGACCGGGAGACCGACATGGTGATCGAGGGTCAAGACAGGCTCCTCGAAAAGCCGGAGTTCGACGACGCCGATCACGTGCGACGCCTTGTGACCGCGCTCGACGCGCGCAAGAAGCTCGTTCGCCTCCTGGACTTGGCGATGAAAGATCCGGGAGGGCAAGTCGTCGTGGGCGAGGAGGCCGGCGCGCTCGGGGGAGGCCTGGCCATCGTCGGGGCGCCCTACACGGCCTACGGCCACGCCGCCGGCACGGTCGGCGTCATCGGGCCGACGCGAATGGACTACGCGCGCGTCCTGCCTCTCGTCGCCGCAACCGCCAGCGCGATGAGCGAGTTCATGGATCGCAGCGAAGGAAGGGACGCCGGGTCCACCGCGGCGCCTCCCCAGCGAGGTCCACATCGGGATTCCGACGAGGAGTGATAGGCTGCGGGCCCCCATGCGTGCCGCACCGCCGGACTTGCCCGGCGTCCAAACGACCGATTCTCCCCTCGACCGCGCGCTCGCGCTCCTTCTCGCGGGCGAAGTGGAGGCCGCGTTGCGATGGAGCGTCGCCGTGGTCGAGGGAGACCCCTCGAGCCCCGGCGCGCTGGTCATCACTTGCCGCTTGCTCGAACAGCTGGGCCGGACGGAAGCCGCCATCGAAGGGTTCGAACTCGCCGTGGGCCGGTCCATCGACGCCGGAAATCTCCCGCTCGCCGTCGCGGCCATCGCTGACCTGCGCGCTCTCGGCGTCGACGTCGAGTCGCACCTCGACCACGTTGCCACGGCATTCTCCGCGGGTTCGCCCCGGCTTCAGGACACGGAAACGCCCCCGCCGCCGCTTCCGCTGCTCGACGGCTTCGAACCGCTGAGCTCCTTTTTGACCGGCCCGGCGCTGACCTCGAAAGCGACGCAGATTCTACACGCCGCCACGCGAAGCTACGAGGAAGTCGAAGGCGCCGAGCTCCCCTTGGTGGCGCCTTTGCCCCTCTTCAGCGCTCTTTCGAAAGAAGGCCTGCGCGCGCTCATGGGCGCGTTCGAGATGATCACCGTGCAGGCCGGGCAGGTGGTCATCGAAGAGGGGCAGGAGGGCGCCGAGGCGTACATCGTTGCCCGTGGCGCGCTCGAGGTCGTCCGGCGGGCAGTCGACGGCGACGGCAAGCCACCGACGGTCCTTGCGAGGCTGGCGAGCGGCGCCCTCTTCGGCGAGATGGCGCTGCTCTCGCGCGCGCCGCGCGCCGCGAGCGTCGTGGCTACGCGGCCGTCGATCCTGCTCGTGGCCAAGCGCGACATGCTCGACGAGGTGGCCGAAAGACGACCGGAAGTGGGATTCGAGCTGGCAGCCCATTGCCGGCGCCGGATGGTTGCGAATCTCACACGCACCTCGCCGGTGCTCGTCGCGGTCCCGGCCGAAGAGCGAGGGAAGCTCGTCGAGCGCTTCGAAACCCGGATCTTCGAGAAGGGCAGCCGAGTGGTGAGCGAAGGGGAGGAAGCGACGGGACTGCACATCATCGCGTCCGGCGAGGTCGCGGTCGTGGCGCACGAGGGGGACGAGTCGATCGTCCTCGCGACCCTGCCCGCGGGCGAGACCGTCGGAGAGGTGGCGCTCGTCCTCCGTCGCAAAGCCAACGCCCACGTCATCGCCGTGCATCCGACGGTGACTCTGTTTCTTCCGAGGGATCAGTTCATCGCGCTCATTCAAGACCACCCCGCCATCCTGCACGGCCTCTACATGACCGCTGTTCGCCGGGACGACGAGACGGCGCTGGCGCTCGATTCGGCACCGGTGTCGGTGGCCGACGACTACGTACTCCTCTGATGTCTCGATCCCATCATGCTCACGGCGGGCACGGTCATGGGCACGGTGCCCATCCCGGGCACGCTCACCGGGAAGGGACGGGCCTCGAGGACAGGCGATCGACCCCGGCCGTGCACGGATCGTTCACGACGCGGGAGGCGCGTCAGGCGCGCCGCTTGGGAACGGTATTGGCGCTCGTCGGAACCTTCTTCGTGTTCGAGGTGGCCGGGGCGATCGCTGCCAACAGCGTCGTCCTCCAGGCGGACGCGCTTCACCTGCTGATGGACGTGCTGGCGCTCTCCGTCAGCCTGTTCGCAATGCGCTTGGCGGTGCGCCGGCCCACGCCCCGATTTACGTACGGCTTGCGGCGCGCTGAACCCGTGGCGGCGATTTTCAGCGCGCTGCTCGTGCTCGCCACGACCGTGGGTATCGTCGTCGAGGGGGTCGAAGCCCTCGGGGCGCGAACGCCACCGAAAGCGGGGCTCATGCTCCTTGTCGCCGTCATGGCGCTCATCGTCAACGGTCTCAGCGCCTGGCTGCTCCACGACGCCATCGGTCATTCCCACGAAGGGGAGGGCGCGGGCGCGGCCGCCGGCAAGTCGCATGGCCATTCGCTCAATCTACGCGGCGCGTGGCTCCACTTGCTCGGCGACACGCTCGGCGCGCTTGCCGCGCTTTGCGCCGCCCTCGTCATTCGTTTCGGAGGCCATCCCGCGGCGGACCCCATTGCGAGCTTCGTCGTCGCGGCCATCCTTCTCTTCGGATCGCTGCGGCTGCTGCGCGACGCGACCCTCGTCTTGCTGGAGGCAGCTCCGCTTCATCTTCCGGTCGCGGCAATTCGGCAGCTCGTCGCCGACTACCCCGGCGTCGCCGCCGTGCACGACCTGCACGTCTGGTCGCTCGGCGCAGGGCACGACGCGGTCACCGTGCACGTCCGCAGCGATTCGAACGACATCGAGCTCGGGCAGCGCTTGGCCGAGCGGATTCGAATCGGCTTGGGCGTCGAGTACGTGACGGTTCAGATGGATGCGCGGGAAGATCCGCCGTAGGGGCCCATGCGCGCCCGCGCAGCGATTCTACACGATTGCTCGCGTCTCGGCTGGTGCCAGCGGCCCGTGTGGCGCCGATGATTCGGCCTCGGCGGTCGATCGCTTCGCGAAGAAGAGGAACATGACCGGGACGAGGAACAGCGACAGCACCGTCGACGACGTCAGGCCTCCGACCACGGCCAGAGCCAAAGGCTGGTTCGCCTCGGAGCCGCGCTCCAGGCCCATCGCCGTGGGGATGAGTCCGATGACGGTGGCGAGGCTGGTCATCGCGATCGGGACGAAGCGCGAGCGGGCGGCCGCAACGATCGCGTCGACCTTGTCGACACCTTCGTGGTTGAAGCGACGATTGGCGTCGTCGACGAGCAGGATGCCATTGGAGACCGCGATCCCGATAACCATGAGGATTCCCATCAACGCCGTGATGGAGAAGCCCTGGCCCGCCGCCATCAGGGCGAGGACGATCCCCGTCAGGGACACGGGTATGGTGAAGAGCATCACGAACGGCAGTCGCAGGGACTTGAACTGCGAGGCCATGATCATAAAGACGACCATCACCGCGAGACCCAGCGCGAGGCCCAGGCCCGAGAACGTGTCGCGCATCAGGCGGACCTGCCCGACGAACTGGAAGTCGATGTTGCGGGTGCGGGGGTCCTTCTTGAGCGCGGCCTCGAGGGCCGCGGCCGACGAGCCGAGATCGCGCCCTTCGGTCTGCATCAGCACGTGGGCCACGCGCGCGAGGTGACTGCGCTCGACCGCGACAGCTCCCAAGGCACGGCGGACGTTACCGTACGCGCCGAGCAGAACGGACTTCCCCTCGGGGTTGACCCGGATGGGCAGCGCACCGAGCGCTTTCATGTCGGTGACCTGGTCGCCGTCGTAGAACGTGACGACGTAGTACGATTGGCCGTTCTTCTCGTCGATCCACACTCCGGGCTCGTTCACGTTGCCGAGCGTCGCGTCGAGCGTCGTCTGGGCGGCCGCGCGCTCGGTCGATCCCACGAATCCAGCCTCCTCACGGTTGGTGTCGACGTGGATCTCGGGGTAGTTGGTCTGGAGCGACTCACGAACGTCGCGGATGCCCGGGACCGTGCGGGCCACCTGGGCGACCGCGCGCGCTTCCTCGTCGAGCTCGGCCATGTTGTCGTTGTGCACCTCGACGACGAAGGGAGCCGTGTACCCGTTGGCGAAGACGCTCGCCACGAGACCTCCCGGGTATTGCAGCACCTCGACGCCTGGGAATTCGCGCGTGAGGATCTCGCGGGTCTTCACGGCGATCTCCGTCTGCGAGAGCTTGCGGTCCTCGGCATCGCTGAATTGGACCCGGAGAAACCCCGTGTTCGGGGCGACGTTGGGGCTCACGAGCAGGCTGCGGGCGTTCTGCGGCATGCCGACGTTCGCGACGACCATCTTGACGGTGCCTGCGGGGAGCTCAGCCTCGCGTCCGATCTGCGAGCTCACCTACCCCTGCTGCAGCAGGATGCGGAGTCCATCGGCGAGCAGGGCGCCGCCGACTTCCAGAAGAAATACTCGCCCATACGGGTGCGTCGCGGCGGCGAGCCGAGGGCAGTCTCGACGGATCTCGCCCGCGTCGTTGTGAGTCTCCCGCTCGCCGACTCGCGGTTCGTGGACCTGGGCATCGCTCCCCCCGACTTGGTGACGAGCGCGTGGCCCGCAACGCGCACGCTATCCTCAATCAGGCCGACCGCATCCAGCACATCGTCCGGAGGTTCCTCGACATGGCGAGAGGGCGTCCGCCCTCGATGGAGCAGGCGGACCCGGCGAAGATCGTCCGTGCGGCTGCGGCAGCGGTCGAACACAGGTTTGCGCGCGCCCACGTGACGCTCGTGACCGACATCCCGCCGACGATGCCGCTCGTGCAGTGCGATCGCGATCTGCTCGAGCACGCCTTCGTCAACCTGCTTCTCAACGCCAGCGAGGCCTGCCAGGCCGGGGGTCGGGTCTCGCTCACCGCCCGCTCCGAGGCGGGACAGGTCGGCTTCGCGGTGATCGACGACGGGCCCGGCATCAGTCCAGAGGCTGCCGCTCGGGCTGCGGAGCCGTTCTTCACGACGAAGGCCGAGGGAGTCGGAACCGGGCTGGGGCTTGCGATCGCCGCCGAGATCGTCAAGAGCCACCGCGGCGAGCTGACCATTGGACCCAACCTGGGGCAGTCCAGGGGAACGCGGGCCCTCATCGAGATCCCGATTTTGGGACGAGCGTGAGCGTCAGACGGGCATGGTTAGTCGTGCGCCAGCCACTTGACGAGCGTCTTCGCGTCTACGCCGAGGGCGTCGGCGGTGCGCTTCTTGTGCCCTCCCAGCTTCTCGAGGGCCCAGGCGGCATAGCGTCGCTGCATCTCGCGGATGGGCAGAACGCCTTCGTCGAGCGACACGGCCATTTCCTTGGTCCTATCGGTGGTCATGCTCGTGGGCAGTTCGCTCGCCGCGACCTCGGCCTGCCGGCCCAGGAGCACCGCCCGCTCGACTGCATGAGCGAGCTCTCGCACGTTTCCGGGCCATGCGTAGTCGAGCAGCCGGGTCATTGCTTCGGTCGAGAAGCGGTCGACCGGCGACCGCGGGTGCTTCGACTTGGCCTCCGCGAGAAAGCGGTCCACGAGCAGCGGGATGTCGTCGCGCCGGTGGCGAAGCGCTGGGACCTCGACGGTCACCACGTCGAGGCGGTAGAGCAGATCCTCTCGAAACGCGCCGGTCTGCACCCGCTCGTGCAGATCCCGGTGCGTGGCCGCCAGCACGCGGAAGTCGACCTTGCGTTCGCGGCTCGCACCGACGGCCCGGACCGTGCTGCTCTCGAGCACGTGCAGGAGCTTGGCCTGAAGCATCGGGGACATCTCGCCAATCTCATCGAGAAGGATCGTCCCGCCGTCGGCCTCCACGAAGAGCCCCGGCCGCGCATCGACCGCCCCGGTGAAGGCGCCCCTGGCGTGCCCGAAAAGCTCGCTCTCGAGAAGGGTCTCCGGCAGCGATGCGCAGTTGATCGAGACGAACGGACGCGCGGCGCGCTGGCTGGTCGTATGGATCGCGTGGGCGAGGGCCGTCTTGCCCGTGCCCGTCTCGCCGAGGATCAGGATCGGTACGGTGGCGTCCGCGACGCGCGCGGCGACGTCGAAGACCTCGCGCATGGAACCGCTGCGAGCGACGAGATTACCGAGCCCGGGACGTTCCGAGAGGGCGGCCCGCAGCGAACGCGCCTCGCGTCGAATGCGCTGGTCGTCGAGCGCTCGCTCCACGAAGAGGACGAGCTCCGCGCTCGAAAATGGCTTGGTCATGTAGTGGTAGGCGCCCTGTCGGATGGCGTCGACCGCGGTCTCGATCGCTCCGTAGCCCGTTATCACGATGACGGGGCGCTCGGGTGCCGCGCGCTTGGAGATGGTGAGCAGCCCCATGCCGTCGACCTCGGGCATCCGCAGGTCGGTGACAAGCGCGTCGAACGGATCCCGCTCGAGCCTTCGGGAGGCCTCCGGGCTCGAAGCGCAGGCGACGGCATCGAAACCGGCCTCGACGAGCCCTTCCGCGAGCGTTTCGGCCATCTCAGGAATGTCGTCCACGACGAGGATTCGGGACCGCATCGGGCGAATGTAACTCACGCCCATAGGGGTCCGTGGCCTCCCGGTCCACGCCCACATAGTCGCGGCCCGAGGCACGGACTTGGCGCAGAGGCTGGAGCTGGCCATCTTCCTTCAGACTTCCAGAACCACTTTCCCGAAGGTCCCGTTCGCCTGCATCCGGCGGTGAGCCTCCGCCGCTTCGGCTAGCGGCAGGACGCTGTCGACGATCGGACGAAGGGCGCCGCTCGCCAGGAGCGGGACGATGTGCCGCTCGAGGGCACGACCCGCGAGGATCTTTTCTTCGAGCGGCCGACTTCTGAGGACCGTTCCCCGGAGGATCGCGCGCTTGGTCATCAGGAGCGCGAGGTCGAGTTGCACGTTCGGGCCTCCCATGGTCCCGACCACCATGATTCGCCCGCGCGGCGCGAGGCATGCGAGGTCCTCGGCCACGTACGGACCGCCGACGAGGTCGAGCACCACCTCGACCCCTTGCCCGTGGGTGCACGCGAGGACGTCTCCGGCGAATGTCGGTCCCGCGACGACGATCGCCACCGACAGCCCCAGGGAAACCGCCCGCTCGATCTTCTGCGACGTCCGCGCCGTGCCGACGGTGCGAGCACCGATCGCGCGCGCGATTTGCACGCCCGCCGTGCCGACGCCGCTGCCGGCCGCGTGCACGAGCACGGTTTCCCCCGCGCACAGCTTCGCCTGCGTCACGAGGGCGTCCCAGGCCGTCACGAAGGCCTCCGGCACCGCGGCCGCGTCGGTGAACGTCATTCCGTCAGGGATGCGCGCCAGGGTCCGGCCGTGAACGACGACGTACTCGGCGTAGGAGCCGCCGCCGACGATCCCGAAGACGCGGTCGCCGACCGCGCGATCGGTGACCCCATCGCCCAGCGCGTCCACCTCTCCGGCGAGCTCCATCCCGGGGATATCCACCGGTGAGCCAGGTGGCGCCGGATACTTGCCCAGGCGCTGGAGAATGTCCGCTCGGTTCACGGCCGTCGCGCGCACGCGCACGCGGACCTCGCCTCGTGAGGGCTCGGGCAGAGGAACGTCGCGGAGCTCGAGCACTTCGGGCCCACCCGGCCCTCGAATCACGATCGCACGCATGGGCCGACAGACTACGCCTTACGCGCCGAGAAGCCGACGGGAGTCAAACCGTTCGGTGCGCTAGTGCACCGCCG
>CAZVPE010000224.1:0-9531 GCA_964628155.1 uncultured Polyangiaceae bacterium
TCCCGTGCAGATTTTCGTCCTCGGGAGCGGTTCGAGCGGCAATTGCCTCGTCGTCGAAGCCTAAGGCGAACGACTCCTCGTCGACGCGGGCATGGGACCCACCCGGGCGGCCAAGCGGATGCGAGGGCTCGGCGCAGACCTCGTCACGTCTCGCCCGCCCCTTGGGATCGTGGTGACCCACGAGCATGGGGACCACGCGGCGCACGCCTTGCCGCTGGCGCGAGCCCTGCGCGCGCCCATCGTGGCGCACGGCGGAATTGCGCTCGGGCGCCCCCGGGCGCCGATCGAAGTGCGCCCCTACGCGCCGGGCCGGGCGCTCGCCCTCGGCCCCTTCGTGGTCGAGGCGTTCGTCGTCCCGCACGACGCACCCCAGGTCGCTTTGCGCATCTCGGCGGGCGGACGCCGCTTCGCCATCGCCACCGACCTCGGCGATCCCTCCCGTGGTCTCGGGGCCTTTCTACGGTGCTCCGATCTCGTCTTTCTCGAGTCGAACTACTGCCCCAGCCTGCTCGAAAGCGGACCGTATCCGCCTCGCCTCAAGCGCCGCGTGGGGGGCCCGCTCGGACACCTGGCCAACGAGCAAACGGCCCAATTGGCGGCCTCTCTCGAGGACTCGCGCGTCTCGCGCTTGGTTCTGGTCCACCTTTCGCGAACGAACAACACCCCCGAGCGCGCCCGCGAAGTGGTCGCGTCGCGCGTCCAGCGCCTCCCGGTGGACGTTCTGCCCAACGGCGAGCCCCGCCGCTTCGACGTCCACCGAAGCGCGCGCGACACGCCGGGCGAACAGCTCGCGTTCGGCTTTTGAATTCCCTTGCAAAGGCGCAGCCTCGGCTGGCGTTCCCGCTCGCTTCCGGCTAAGAGCCGCGACGCCATGTCGGAGCGAATTGTCCATTGCCGGCTGCTCAAAAAGGACCTTCCCGGCCTCGAGCGACCGCCCTTCAAGGGCGAGCTCGGGCAACGCCTCTTCGCTGAAGTGTCGAAAGAGGGCTGGCAGCAGTGGCTCAAAGACTCGGTGAAATTCATCAACACGTACCGGGTCGATCTCGCATCCTCCGAAGGCCAAAAATTCATGCTCAAACAGTGCGCCATCTACTTCAGTTACGAAGAGGGCGATCTGGCGCAGACGGCCTGGACCCCGACGGCGCACGGCGAGGACAAGGAAGACAAGGCGGACAAGAAGGGGTGATCCCAGCGCTCAGCCCGCCTCGGTGCTAAGGCTTCCCGCGTGTCCATGACCGATTCGACCGCCATTCCGGGAGCCAACCCCGGCCGCGCTGCGTTCGCTCCATCCGGAGGCTGGATGACCACCGCGAGGCCGGATGCCTCGATCGCGCTCGGCATCGAAGGCTTCACCTACGCGGACCTCTACGACCCGCGCAAACTGGCCGAACTCTACGACCGGTTCGATCGATGGTTCGCAGGCGAGCCCGTGGCGTATGCGCGCTTTGCCGAGTACCGCGCCTGCAAAGGCGCGGGCATGACGCCGCTGGCGCAGAGCGAAGCGCTGCTCGCCGCCGCGCCGTTCGTCGGGCAATTCGTGGGTAAGCTCTTCGGCGTCGAAACGCAGCTCCAGGCCTTTCGCGAGGCGGTTCGGAGCGAAGACCCTCTCTGGCGGTTTCGCAAAGACTTCGCGAAAAAGCGCGTCCTTCGCCCCGACGCGGGCAAGAGCTGGACGCGCGGACGCTCCGCCGCCGAAGCCGTAGCCCGCGCGGCGCTGCAGGCGATGACGCCCGCACCCCTCGGCGGCACGACGGACGAAGAGCTGACGGTCGCCACGGCCGCGCTTCCGCTCCTCGAGGTCGACGTAGTGGCCCGTAGGGCGGCCAAGGCGGGGGGGGCGCAATGGACCGAGGAGCTGCGTGAGCGCGCGCGCGCCGCACGCGCGGCCATCGCCGCGATCGCGCCCGACGCGAGCGTCGGAGACGACGACGCGTCGCTCGGGGGCGCCGTCGCTTTCGCGCTCGACGCGGTGGAGGCGTGGCTCGCCGCGCGCCACGCCGACGAGCACGACAGCGTCCGGCGCTGGCCGAGCATGCGCGTGCCCAAGACGCTCGACTATGCGCATCTGGTCGAGGAGGTTCGCCCGGATCCGGCGATCCCCGAGCTCTTCGTCGGGCCTCTGCACGAACGCCGGCAGCGGCTTGGCTTCTCGCTCACCGATCGCCGCATGGGATCGCGCGATGTCGAGGCCGAGATCGACTACTGCATGCTCTGCCACGATCGCGAAAAGGACTCGTGCAGCAAAGGCATGGTCGACGCGAAGACCGGTGCCTACAAGAAAAACCCCCTGGGCGTTCCCCTGGCCGGTTGCCCGCTCGGCGAGAAGATCAGCGAAATGCACGCGATGCGGCAAGCCGGCGAGCTGCTCGCCGCGATGGCGCTCATCGTCGTCGACAATCCGATGTGTCCAGGCACGGGCCACCGCATCTGCAACGACTGCATGAAGGCTTGTATTTTCCAAAAGCAAGAGCCGGTGAACATTCCCCAGGTCGAAACGCGGGTTCTCACCGAGACGCTCGACCTTCCCTGGGGCCTCGAGATCTACCAGCTCTTGACGCGCTGGAATCCGCTCAACGTGGAGCGGCCGACCATGCGACCGCACAACGGAAAAAACGTCCTCGTCGTCGGGTTGGGCCCGGCCGGATACACGCTGGCGCACCATCTGGCCTGCGAAGGCTTTGGCGTCGTGGCCGTCGACGGCTTGAAGCTCGAGCCGCTGGATCCGGAGCTCGTCGGAACGAGCGACGCGGCTCCTCGACCCGTCGAGCGGACCTCTTCGCTCTTCAGCGAGCTCGATGAGCGCAGACTCCTCGGGTTCGGCGGCGTGAGCGAATACGGCATCACGATTCGCTGGGACAAGAACTTCCTTACGGTCGTCTACCTCACGCTCGCGCGAAACCCCCACATTCGCATGTACGGCGGGGTTCGCTTCGGGGGAACGATCACGCTCGAAGACGCGTGGGACTTGGGCTTCGATCACGTCGCGATCTCGGCGGGCGCGGGGCGGCCGACGATCATCGACATGAAGAACAATCTGTCGAGGGGCATCCGCAAAGCGAGCGACTTCTTGATGGCGCTCCAGTTGACGGGCGCCTACAAGCACACGAGCATCGCCAACCTCCAAGTCAGCCTTCCGGCGGTCGTCATCGGCGGCGGGCTCACGGCCATCGATACCGCGACCGAGCTCCTCGCGTACTACCAGGTCGAAGTCGAGAAAGAGCTCGAGCGATACGAACTCCTACTCCGGTCCGGCCGCTCCGCGGCCGACGTGCGGTCGCTCTTCGACGACGAGGAATGGGAGACGCTCGAGCAGCATTTGGCGCACGGGCGCGCTCTCCGCGAGGAGAAGACGCGTGCGGTCCGAGAAGGGCGCGAGCCGCAGGTTCAGAAGCTGCTCGATTCTTGGGGTGGGGTCACGCTCGTCTATCGAAAGGCGCTGGCCGATTCGCCGGCGTATCGGCTGAACCACGAAGAGGTCATCAAGAGCCTCGAAGAGGGGGTTCGCTACGTCGAGCACATGTCGCCGCTCGAGGCCTTGCTCGACGAAAAGGCGCGGGTCAAAGCCGTGCGCTTCAAGCGGGAAGACGGGAGCACGCTCGACCTGCCGGCGCGAACGGTATGCGTCGCGGCCGGGACCAGCCCGAACGTCATCTACGAGAAGGAATATCCGGGGACATTCGAGCTCGACGATGCGCAGCGGTACTTTCGGCCGTACGTCGCCCGCGTGGACGGGCACGGGCAGGTCGCGCTCGAGCGGGCGAAGCGACCGGGCGAGGGGTTTTTCACGAGCTATCTGCGCGACGGGCGAACCGTCTCGTTCTACGGGGACAACCATCCGCACTACGCGGGGAGCGTCGTCAAAGCGATGGCCAGCGCCAAAGACGGTTACCGCCACGTCGTGGACCTCTTTCCCGGCGCGCGGCAAGAAGACGCGGCCTCTCAACCGGATCGAGATGCAAAGCTTCGCGCGCTCTTCGAGAAGCTCGAAGACAACCTCGTCGCCACCGTCCACGAGGTCAACCGCCTGACCAACACGATCGTCGAAATCGTGGTCCGTGCCCCGACGGCGGCTCGCAAGTTTCAGCCCGGACAGTTCTATCGTTTGCAGAACTTCGAAACGTTCGCGCCGATGGTGTCGATCGACCGCAAGGGCGATGGCAACGGAACGCCCGATCTGCACACCCAGGGAAAGCTCGCGATGGAGGGCCTCGCGCTCACCGGGGCCTGGGTCGACGTCGAGGCGGGATTGCTCGGAACCATCGTCCTCGAAATGGGAGGAAGTTCGAGGCTGTGCGCGGCGCTCCGCCCGGGCGAGCCAATCGTTCTGATGGGACCCACCGGGCAAGCGACCGAAATCGTCAAACGCGAGACCGTACTTCTCTGCGGAGGAGGTCTCGGCAACGCCGTGCTCTTCTCGATCGCCCGAGCCTTCAAGGCGATGGGCGGACGAGTCCTCTATTTCGCGGGCTACCGCCGTGGCGAGGATCTCTTCAAACGCGAAGACATCGAGCGCTGGACCGATCTCGTAATTTGGTGCACGGACACCGGCGCGCCGGTCGAACCGCACCGACCCCAGGACAAGCATTTCCGGGGCAACATCGTGCAAGCCATGAACGCCTACGCGAGTGGTCAAATGGGCGGACCGCCGGCCATTCCGCTGCGCGACGTGGCGCGCATCATCGCCATTGGGAGCGACGGTATGATGAACGCTGTCCGCGAAGCGCGGCACGGCGTACTGGCGCCGCTCCTCGACCGGCGTCACATAGCCATCGGCAGCATCAATTCGCCGATGCAGTGCATGATGAAGGAAGTCTGCGCCCAGTGCCTGCAGAGACTGCACGATCCGGTGACCGGCAAAGAGCGCGTCGTCTTCACGTGCTTCAACCAAGACCAGGAGCTCGACGCCGTCGACTTCCGCAACCTGCGCGAGAGGCTGCGGGCGAACTCGATGCAAGAGAAGCTTTCCAACGCCTGGCTCGACGAGCTCTTGAAAGCCGCTCCGGAGATCATCCGGGTCTGACCGCTCATGCCCAGGGAAAGGGCTCTATCGCTCGACGGCCCGATCTGGCGCGGCCTCGCGCGCCGTGGATCGCAAGGCCCCGAATGGTTCGTGCGGCTGAGCGCTCCGCTGGTCGGAATCGCCGCGTGCGCGGTTTCCGGGGACCGCAGACGGCACGTCCTCGACGCGCTGCGCAGGGCGCGTGGCCGGCGCGGCGCGCTGCGCGACACGATGGACGTCGCCCGGGTCTTCGCGACATACGCGTCCTGCCTCGCGGAGACGCTCGGCGCCGGTCCGGCCCGCGGCCGCGCCCCACGCGCCGTCATTTGGGGCGAGCCGCACCTCCACGACGCGCTCGGCGACCGTCGAGGCGTAATCCTGGTGACGGCTCATACGGCCGGCTGGGAAACCGTCGGACCGCTCTTGTCGCGCGACAAATCCTTGCGCGTCATGCTCGCGGTGAGTGCCGAGCGCGACACCGGCGCGCGCGCCATCCAGGACGGAGCGAGGGGCGCGCACGGTCTTCTCGTGACGCACGTGGGAGACGACCCGCTTTCGGCCTTACCGCTGGCCAGACACTTGCGTGAGGGGGGGGCCGTCGCACTCCAAATCGATCGCGCGCCGTCCGGCTTGCGCTCGCGTGCGGTTACCTTGTTCGGGGTGCCATCGCGCGTACCCGAAGGGCCGCTGCGGCTGGCGATGCTCACGGGGGCTCCGATTGTCCCCGTCTTTGCGGCGCGGACGGGGCACCGCAGCTATCGGATCGAGGTCCACGCTCCGCTCCGGCTCGGCCGGTCGGTCGGGGCCGCCGAGCTGGACGCGGCGGCGCAAGCGCTGGCTGATGACATGCAAGGCTTCCTACGCACCCATCCGACGCAGTGGTTTCACTTCCGTGCATAGCGCTTGCTTCCCCGGAGCGGACCGCCTGAACGAAGCCCCTGGCGAAACGCCGGCAGCCGTGCAACATGGGGCGCGCTTCGCATGATCCCCCGCTGGCACATAGGCGCGAAAGAGCTGCGCGGCACGATCGCGGCGTACGCAAAGCGCTTCGACCTTCTCGAAGTGCGGATTGCCATCGACGCACCCGCGGGGACCGATGCGCCGGCCGTCCCCTCTCAGGCCACCCTTCGTCGCTGGCGCAAGTCGGTCCCACCACACTTCGACTTCGCCGTCGTTGCGGGGCCGCACCTGTCTCGCGTCAAGACGAGCGAGGCGGGTGAGCGCGAGTTCGAAGCGGCGCGCGCCGCGATCGATACATTGCAAGCCCGCTGCTTCATCTTGCGAACACCGTTCGACGTCACGCCGAGCGCCCTATGGCGCGATCGCATCGCCAAGTTGATCGAGCGGTTCCCGCGCGACGTGACCCACGTCGTCTGGGAGCCGAGCGGCGTATGGGAACAGACCGACGCAGCGGCACAAGCGCGGGCGTGGGGGGCGGTATTGGCGGTCGATCCGGTGCGCGACCCCGTCCCGACAGGGTCCGTCGCCTATTTGCGCATGCGCGCCCTCGGCGAGACCCGATCGTTCGGACCCGTCGCCCTCGAGAAAGTGGTCCGCGCCGTCGGAGCCCGCCGCGAGGTCTTCGTCATCGTAGAAACGGACACGGCGCTCGTCGAAGCAAAACGCCTGCGTCATGCCGCCAAAAGTGCCCGGATCGGCGCGCGCGTGGGCGGCGGAGCGCGCCTCGTGCGACCCCGCGGAGGCATCGTCGTCGGTGACGACGAGCAGGAATAGCCCGTGGCTGCTCGGAGCGATGCGGTCGCATCGGAGTCGCACGTTGCGCACGCCGCGCGTGAGGGTCTTTCGTTCGGAAATGCCGTCGATGCGGTCGTGGCCGGCGTCCTGGTCGCGGCGGCCGAGTCGCCGAGCGTGTTTCTGGGACCCTTCCAAATGTTGGTTGCAGGGGCGGGGGCCGGCGTCCGCGCGATCGACGGTCGCGTGCGCCAACCTGGGCTGGGCATGCCCCGGCCGCGCGGCTTGCTAGCGGGAGATCGCGTGCCGCCCCAAGCGCGCGTAGGGGTGCCCGCGCTGCCTGCGGCAATCGCGTGGGCTCTCGGATCGCTCGGCAGCGCGACGCAGCGCCGCGTCGGGAGCGCCGCAATCGAACGCGCGCGAGCACGTTCCGTGGAGCGCGCGCACGTGCTTGAACTGTTCGCCCGGCGGGGAGCGGCCATGCTGATCGAAGACGCAATGGCGGGCGAGCTGACCGCGGTCGCGGGCCGCTCCGCGGGCGGCATGCTGACCCGCGACGATCTCTCGTCCGTGCGTCCGGTGATCGTTTCGTACGATGACCGCGCACTCGACCCGTCCGGAGTATTGATTGTCCCCTGGCGGGGCGACGCGGGGCACGATGCGTCTTTCACCCAGGTCGTTGCCGCCGCCGATGCGCGGGGCCTCGTGGCAATCGCCTGCTACGAGGCGCCCATGGACGGGCTTGCCGTCCCCGCGCTCGGGCTCGTCGCGCCTGCTTTCGCAGTCCCCGTCATGCGCCGCGAGCCCCGATCCCGGCCGGCGGACCCGTGCCAGGCCGCGGCGCCGATTGCACTTCGAGCGCAACACGGCATGGCCGACCTCGCTCTCGGGATCGCTCAAGCCGCCGACGCGGAAGCGTCCCTCGACGCGCTGGTCGGCAGCCTGCTCACCGCGATCACGATCTCGGCAGCACTCGCCGAGACGCGGAGCGGCCGGCCGGCGGCCCTCGTCCGAACCGGAGACAGCGTAAAAGCCCTCTCCTCCGCCTAGAAGCCCGGCGCTTTTCGCCGATAGCTTCGCGATCCCGGAGGCGAGCGTGCTCGCCTACAGAAGTAGGCTCCGCGCGCTCGCCTCCGGCCTCGCTCGCTCTCGACTAAAATCGCCGGGCTTCTAGAGCACCGACCGATCTTCCGGACCGAGGATTGCCGCGAGTTTCGAGCAGTGCCAGGCGCGTCGACGAGACCTACTGCGGTACTTTGAGGAGGCGCAAGGTCGGCCGCGGCTCAGATCCGCGCGAGATCGACGCCGTAACGGCGCGCGTATTCGCTGATCCCGAGCTTGTCGATGCTGCGGATATCGCGGGTCGTCAGGTGGAGCGTTATGAAGCGCTTGAGCTCGGGCACCCACATACGACGGCGCTGCACGTTGACATGCTGCCAGCGATTCGTCTTGATGTTCGAGTGCGAGACGTTGTGCGCTTTCAGCCTGCGCTTGCCGGTGATGTCGCTCTTGGCCATGCTGGAAGGTGCGCAACTTGGCGGACGGCGGGCTTTCTGTCAAGCGATCAGCGCCACGCCGCCCAGCCGAGCCACGAGCTCACGGCACCAGGAGCGCGTCGACTCGAAGTTCCCGCTCGGTCGCAGGGCAGCCTCGTCGAGATAGAGGCGGCGAGCGAGTTCCACTTGGACGACATGGACGCCGCCCGCAGGGTGACCGTAATGCTGCGTCGTGAAGCCGCCAGCGTAGGGGTCGTCATGCCGAACGGTCCAGCCTCGGGATTCTGCGTGTTTCTCGACCACATCGATGAAGCGTGCGTCGGCGCTTCGTCGACCGCGGGTCCCGGGTACGACGTCGGCGCGGGCGCGCGTTTCCCCCTGACGCTTGGAGCCATCGTCCAGGTGAGAACCCAAGCCGCCGCGGACGGGCGCTCGCGCTCCCTGACGGCCCCGACCCCCGATTCGTTCGACGCTCGGCATCGAATGCGCAGCTAGCACCACGGCCACGCCAAACCGCGCCCGCTTGCGCGCGATGATCGAAGCCAGAAGATTGTGATAGGGCCGCCAGACGAGTTCAAGTCGCTCCTCGAGCTCGTCCGGTCGGAGCCTGCGGGCGAGGGCTGCTTCGCCGTCGCTGGTCGTTCGCCAAACCAGACCGTGCTGCATCTGCACGTCCGACCGACCTCCTTCCACGGCCTCTCCGTCGACGTCCGACTCCGCGCGGTTCAAGTCGATCACATAGCGAGACGTTCTTGCAACGATGAGGCTCGCGCCCTCGGCCGGGGCGTCCTCGTACAGGTCATCTACGTGAAGGTCCGCGTCGCGTCCCAACGCTCGCGCCGGCGCCGCAAGCGGTTCTAGAAACCGAGCAGGAAGGTCAAGCCCCGCGTGTGGCACCTCGACGATGACCGGCGTCTCCGGCCCGGTCGGCTCCCGGAGCTCGAACGGCACGCGCATGGAGGCGGGATAGCACACGCCGGTTCCCGTCACGCGCGTGGGTGCGACTTGTCGTATGCCGCGCGGATATGATCCGGTGCAACGTGCGTATAGATCTCCGTCGTTCCGAGGTCGGCGTGCCCGAGCATCGCCTGAACCGCACGCAGATCTGCGCCGCCGCGGAGCAAGTGGGTCGCGAACGAGTGCCTGAGCTTATGCGGGGAAGGTAGAGGGACAATCCCGGCCGCCACGGCGCACCGCCGCACGATTCGCCAGAAGGCCTGTCGCGTGAAGGGCCCCCCCCGCGGCGAGGGGAACAGGGCGGTTTCACCTGGCCGCGCGGACCGCCCGCGCCCGTCGCGCAGGTATCGAGTCGCGTGATCGAGCGCAACTTCGCCGACCGGGACG
>CAZVPE010000225.1:0-9485 GCA_964628155.1 uncultured Polyangiaceae bacterium
CATGCGCTTCAAGTCATCGGCCTCCCTTCCACACGTTTCGCCCTCGCCCGCCTCGCCCGCCTCGCCCCGTTCGGCCGGTTCTTCCGGCCCGCCGACGGATCCCCCCGACCCGCCCGACGCCTGGCGCGCCGCGCTCGACGCTCCCGAGAGCCGCGCTGACCCGGCCGATTTCGGGAAGGTCTGGGACAGCGTCGTCCAGGGCCGTCTCCGGCCGCTCTCCGAGGCCATCACCAAGGACCGCGTTTGCCTCGTCTCCCAAGTGATCGGGGGGCCGCAGGGGTTGAGTCCGGAAGATGCCTCTCTCGTCGAGAACGTGCTCTGCGGAGAGCCGCGAAAGGCGCTTGCTTGCGAGCTCCGTATCGCGCTTTCCACGGCGACGGGGCGTTTTCTCCGGGCTCTCGCGAAGCTCGAGCTTGCCGATCGCAACGTTCCGCTCCCGCTTGTGCTGGCCGCGCAATGTCGGGCGGGCGCCGCGCGAATCCGGAGCGGGCGAAGGGCAGCCGTCGACTACGAAGGCCGCCGATGTTTGGCGCTGGGCGTACCCCGACCGGCCACCAAGCACTTATCGCCGCTGACGCCGAGCGAGCAAGAAGTTGCCCAATGGCTGATCGAAGGTCTCACGCGCTACGAGATCGCCGACCGGCGGGCGACGTCCGTGCACACGGTAGCGGGACAATTTCACTCCATATTTGCCACGCTGCGCGTGACAGGGCGCTACGAGCTCATTCGCCGGGCCGTCGAGTTGGGCTGCTTCGACGAACCGCCGACGCTCAGTCCGAGCGAGCGCCTTCGGGCCGCGCCCGATGTGAGGCGGTTTCATTCGCAGGCGAGGTCCGCGCCGTAGTACGCATTCTGGCGAAGCGCGAAACCGCGATGACGAGCCGGACCCGAACCATCGCCTTCCCCGGCCGCATCCTCTTTCTTACGGAGGACCCCTCGCTCCTCGACGCGCAACTCGCCGGCGACGATCTCGCCTTCGACCCGGACCGGCCCCTTCTGGCCAACATCTCCACCGACGAGATCACGCCGGGGTGGGTCTGTTACTACTACGACCGAACGCTCGGCCGGTATTGCTACGTGGGGTTGCGAGGCGGCCACGTGAAGGTGGACGCGATCCGGCGGGGAGGGTTCTCCGTCGTCGTCAGCGGCGCTTCCAAAGGGTGCGGCTCCTCGCGCGAGACCGCTCCGTACAGTGAGCTCGCGGCCGGCGTGCGGCTCGTCGTCGCACCGAGCATCGAGAAAATCTACCGTCAGAACGCCCAGAACATCGGCCTCCTCACCAGCACCGATCTCGGCCTCGTGCCCCGGATCGCTCGGGGTGAGGCGATCGGCGTCGAAGAGTTCACCCGGGGCCTCGATCCGATCAGCGCCGCCGTCGTCGAGCACGGGGGCCTCTTCGCGTACAACAAAGCGCGCCTCGCAGGCGCCGCGCGGCCGCCGGCGGTGTTCACGCGCCCGCGACCGATGACCCTGTGCGAAAAGATTCTCGCCGCGCACGCGCCCGTCGACGAAACGAGCCCGCCGTCGGCCGCGACAGCAGCGGCAGAGACCCGCGCGGTCCAGCCGGGGGACGCCTTCTTCGCACGAGCCGACGTGCGCTTCTCGCACGAATACGTGACGCCGATGGCGGAGGCGCTCTTTCGCGAAGGCTTCGGGCCCGACGCCCGTGTGAAGGAGCCCGAGAGCGTGTTCGCGTTCCGCGATCACCTGACGCTGCTCGATCGCGTCATGTCCAAAGCGCACAAAGACATGGGGCTCGACGTCCAAGCGCGCAAGCTCGCCTCGGTGCAAGAGGCGTTCGGCGAGCGCGAGGGGGTCAAGGTCTACGGCGAAGTGCGCAGGGACGGCGGGGTGGTGGGCTCCGAGGCCATCTGCCACAACAAAGTGATCGAGGAGCTCGCGCTCCCGGGGCAACTCGTCGTCGGGACCGACAGCCACACGTGCATGGCAGGCGCTCTCGGCTGCTTCGCGTTCGGCGTGGGTTCGACCGACATGGCCAACGCGTGGCTGACGCGCGACGTGCGGGTCCGGGTCCCCCCGACCGCTCGCTTCACGCTGACCGGGCGCCTGCGCGCCGGCGTGTGCGCGAAGGACGTCATGCTCCACATCTTGAGCCTGCCGTTCTTCAAGTCGGGCGATGGCATCGGCAAAGTCCTGGAGTTCGGCGGCGACGCGCTGGCGCATCTACCGCTCGACGAGCGCGCGACCCTCACCAACATGGCGGTCGAAGCCGGTGGATTCAGCGGGATCATCGAAGCCGACGAAGTGGTCGTGACGTATCTCGCCACCCAGCGAGGGCTCGATCCGGACGAGGTGCGCGGGCGCATCGTTCGCGCCGATCCGGACGCGGACTACTGCGCGACGTTTCCTATCGATCTCGGCGAGATATCTCCGATGATCGCGACGCCGGGCGACCCGCGTAACGGAGTCCCGCTCGGGGAGCTCGGGCGCGACGTTGCGATCGACATCGCGTATGGCGGCTCGTGCACCGGGGGCAAGAAGGCGGACATGGATATGTACGCGTGGGTGCTGTCCCGCGCGCTCGCCAATGGCCAGCGCGTGGCCCCGAGCGTTCGCTTCTACGTTCAGTTCGGATCCCAGGATATCCGCCGGTACGCGCTGGAGAGGGGCTACCTCGACGTCTTCGAGCGCGCCGGGGCGGTGGTGCTCGAGCCATCGTGCGGCGCGTGCATCAAGGCCGGCCCGGGCGCGAGCGATTCGCCCGACCAGGTCACCGTAAGCGCGCAGAATCGGAATTTCCCGGGCCGGAGCGGGCCGGGGCAGGTGTATCTGGCGAGTCCGTTCGTCGTGGCAGCGAGCGCAATCGCGGGGAGGATCGTGGGGGTGGAGGGCTGAGGGGTGGGCTGAGGGGTGGGCGCGAGAGTCCGATCACCCGGGGTGAACTGCCTCGCTCCCGAGCACCAAGACAAATGAGCTATGGTGCGCCGGGCGTTCGCGTGGTCGACTGCCGGCGCCGCGGGGGTTTGCCGCGGAGGTTTGTCTTCCAATCGCGCCGAGGGGTCCGTCATGCATCCGAAGAGAAAACCGTCCGCCGCCTTCGGGCCGAAGCATCGTTCGTCCTCTGCGAACGGTGTGGTCCGAGCCCTGGGGGTCGTGCTGGCACTCTTCGCATTGGGCGTCGCGGGTCCCGCCCGCGCGCAGGCGGCCACGACGGACCTCACCGTCTACAATAGCGGCCTTGCCCCCGATTGGCAGAACTGGAGCTGGGCCACGGTCGACCTTGCCTCCACGGCTGTCGTCCGCAGCGGGGCCACTTCGTCGATTTCCGTGGCCGCGTCGGCGTGGGCCGCACTCTGGCTCCAGCACGCCGCGTTCAGCACGGCGGGCTACGGGAACCTGACGTTTTGGATCAACGGAGGTCCGAGCGGCCAATCGAAATTGCTGGTCGCTCCCGCGCTCGACAACGTCGGTCAGGCAAGCATTGCGATCGGCCCCATCGCTGCCAACACGTGGCAACAAATATCCATTCCGCTCGCTTCGCTCGGGGTCGACAACGTCCCGAACTTGACCGGCTTCTGGATTCAGGAAGGGACAGGTACCGACCAGACCCAGAATCCGTTCTACGTCGACGGGATCGTCCTCACCGCCGCCGTCGCAGTCGTTCCGCCCCCTGCCCTCGACGGGGGAATGGCCCTCTACCAAGATGCGTTCGTCAGCGGTTGGCAGAATTGGAGCTGGGCGGCGGTGGACGCCGCGAACACCGCTGTCGTTCACACGGGCGCGAGCTCGATCGCCGTAACGGCGTCCCCGTACTCGGCGCTCGCCTTCCATCACGGGGCGCTCGACACCGAGCTTTTCGCGAGCCTCACGTTCTGGATCAACGGCGGATCGACGGGCGGGCAGGTCCTCGCGCTCATCGCGTCCCTCGGGGGAGTCGCCCAGCCGGGCGTCGTCGTTGGGCCGCTCGCGCCGAACGCCTGGCAAAAGGTCGTGGTCTCTGCCGCCGACCTCGGCGTGGCCAGTCGGTCGAATCTCACGGATATCTGGCTTCAAGAGCATACCGGGGCGGTCGTGCCGACGTTCTACGTCGACGACGTGCGCCTCGACCTCGCCCCTGCACCGACCGTGGTGAACGTGAAGGTGGACGCGAAGACCCGCATTCGACGAGTCGACGCGCGGACGTTCGGATTGAACACGGCCGTTTGGGACGGCGCCCTCGATACGCCCACCACGGTGGCGCTGCTCGACGAGCTCGACAACCGCGCTCTGCGTTTCCCGGGCGGGTCCACCTCCGACACGTATCACTGGAAGACGAATCTCAGCGACGGCCAGACGACCCCGTGGGTGACTTCGTTCGACGAATTCGCGCGGACGGCGACGTCGACGCATGCGCAAGTCTTCATCACGGCGAACTATGGCAGCGGTACCCCCGATGAAGCCGCCGAATGGGTTCGGTACTCGAACGTCCACAAGCGCTATGGGTTTCAATACTGGGAGATTGGAAACGAGATTTACGGCTCGTGGGAGAACGACACGAACACGCGCCCGCACGATCCGGTGACCTACGCGACACGTTTCGCCCAATACGCGCGGAAGATGAAGGCGGCGGATCCTCTCGTCAAAATCGGTGCGGTCATCGAGGCCAGCGAAGACAGCGACGACAACTACGCGGACGAAAGCGTCATTAATCCACGGACGGGAGCGTCGCACTCCGGCTGGAGCGCCGTGATGCTCGCGACGTTTCAAAAGCTCGGCGTCACGCCGGACTTCGTCGCCTACCACCGGTACGAACAGGGCCCGGGCGGCGAGAGCGACGTCTACCTCCTCGGCGCCGCGAAGACCTGGTCGAACGACGCGGCCGCGATTCGCCAGATGCTGAGCGATTACCTCGGCCCGCGCGCGAAGCGGGTCGAGCTGACGTGCACGGAGACGAACTCCGTGTACAGCGGTCCCGGCAAACAGTCGACGAGCCTCGTCAACGGTCTATTCCTCGCGGACAGCATGGGGAGCATCATGAAGACGGAGTTCAACTCCTTTCTCTGGTGGGACCTGCGCAACGGGCAGGGGCAGGGCTATGACAGCGATCTCCTCTACGGGTGGCGGCGTTATGGGGACTACGGCATCGTCGACGCGGCCCAGCCGGCCGGGCCGGCCGACCGGTACCCGACGTTCTACGTGTACAAGCTCCTGAAGCACTACGCGCGCGGGGGCGAGTCGGTGCTCGACGCCACCAGCAGCTACGCGGGGCTGGGCGTGTACGCGGTGCGCGAGCCCCATTCACGCGCGTTGAATCTGCTTCTCATCAACAAGCATCCCCTCGTCAGCCTGAGTGCCTCGATCGCGATCGACGGTTTTCGTGCGGACGAGCGCGCGGAGGTCTACTCGTACGGCATTCCCGAGGACCAAGCCGCGCAAACGGGGGTAGGGTCTGCCGACGTGACGCAGTCGACCGTCGATCTCGGGGGACGGACCTTGACGTATTCCATCGCTCCGTATTCCGCGACGGTGATCAAGCTCGCGAAACGGCGCGGCGATGGGGATCGCGATCGCGATGACCGCGAGGAGGACGGGTCGGACTAGAGGTTCCGTCCCCGAATTGACCGCGACGCTGCGGTACATGCACCTCTCTCCGGCCGTGCGACAGAGCGCGGTCGGGCAGACCGCATCGTGGCCGCCGCAGGCTCGTGACGTAGACACCTTAGGTCTCCGCCACTGTATTGCTCGGTCATTGGCGGTCGTGTAACGCTCCCTTTGTCTCCTCGGCCCGCACGAGTGCCTTGACCAGGTCCGTAGCCGAAGCCAAGCCACGCGCGGAAAGCGTATAGCCGGTCTTGGCAGAACCCGAGACCTCAGATGCGAAGCTCTTCATGTAGGCCGTCGAGTTGGGTGGCAATGCCGGCTCAGCTCCTCCCGAAAGTCTTTGCGCTCCGGCGACTTTCGTGGCCTCTGGGGCGGGAGAAGGGTTCCGAAACGGGCACTACCAAAGGCGGCCGATCACGCGCACTTGCCGCGAATTCCGCCGGTTTCGCGAACCCGATCCCCGACACGGCGTGACGGCAGACGATGTCGAACAACACGGCGTTGGGCAACTACTGGGAAACGAGCTGAGCGCACCGCCCGGTGGGACGTGCGGTCCAGCCTAAACCGTCCCGGCACTCGAGCTCTATGAATAGACTGCAGAGACCCTCGCGACGGCAGTGGCGGGGTTCGGGCGCCCGTCGCACCCATGTCGCCGGGGCTTAGGGGGACCGAGTTCGTGCTAAGAATAGAACATGGTCGGCGGTAGCCTGATACTGAGCGCCGATCTTCTGGCGCAATGGCTCGAAAAGAAGGCGCCGAAGATCTGGTGGTTCCTCGACGGCGAGCCAGAGATCAGTGGAGCTCAAGCACTGCCGGCGCAGGGCGAGGACCTCGCGGCCGCTTTTCGACGTCATGGCGGGCGCCTCGCTGTAATGGATGAGGTTGACATGACCCCGCGCGGCGAGGTCGCTGACCTTGAGGCCCTCGACGGGTTGCTAGAGCCCGACGACGACGACGAGCGTGCTCTGGAGCTTGCGTGGCTCGTCAACGACAAGCCCGGTGAGCCATGGCTGCTCGTTGAGAGCGTCGTCAACGAGGATGCGAAGGCACTGCCGCCCGAGGCGTGGCGAACCTGATCCGCTCTCCGTGATCCCGCCCGTCAAGTATTTCGCTGGACTCCTGAAGAACCTGCCATCACGGCTGGTTTCGTTGCCGGCGCAGGCCAGTTCTCCGCTCTCGCATTTGAGGCTGGGCCTTGATGAGGCGTGGGGCCTCCACGAGTACGTTCGGTGGAACGTCGAGCGGAAGGGGCGGCATAAGGCGGTTGCCGAGCGGAACCAGCACCGCTTGCGCACCCTGGTGTTCATCTCGATGGTCGAGGCATTCGAGCGGTTCATCAAGGAACTCGCGGCCGTGTGCGTGGACGCGCTTGCGAGCCGAGTCGTCGACGATCGCCTCAAGGCCTTGAGCATCGATCCGCGCTCATTAGCGGCGCACTTTGGAGCCGGGTCGCTTGGGCGAGCGCTGACGGAGGGCGCCACCTGGCTGGAGGTTGACCAAACGAACACGCGGTTTAAGAAGCTGTTGGCCGAGCCGCGAGAGGACGGCAGGTTCATCCTCTTCCCCATCGGCAAGAGAGATCCGGATGTGTGGCGAGGCGAAGCGCTCGATCTTGTCTTCCAGCTCCGGCATGCCGTTGTTCACAATGCGGGGGTCGTGACCGCATTCGATGCGCAGAAGCTCGCCGCCCTAATCGGTGCTGCCGCCGCCCCCGCCGGAGGGCGGCTCACACTGGAACGCGGTGATCTCTGGTATCTCCTGTCCGTTCTTCGTGACACCGGCGAGTGGGCGAACGAGCGCGTGGCCGAAGAAATGCAGAAGGTGCTGACCACGATCCACAAGGACGCTCCCGCGTCATTCGACGCCGGCGTGGTGGCCGCCGACCTGGCTGCCAAGTTCGGGCGGAGCATCACGATCGACGGGGTCAAGAAGCCATAGTTCCGCTGGATGATCGCTCTTGTGCCATCCACCATCTGACGCTGGCCCGGCCGACGGGACGGCTCTTGCGCCTGCCAGGTGTTGCCGGGCGTTTGCGTAACCGAGACGGTGAACACAGCGAAGTGCCTCCGCCGCACACGCGCTGCCGAAACGGCCTGGACGCCTCCTGTAGCAGCGAGCTCGGCTCATGCTAGGGTGAACACCCATTCACCTGTCGAAGGGGCCGACATGCCGCCGAAGAACCGCAACGCGGACGACCAAGACCACGGGAAAGTCCGCATCCGATGGACGGAAGTCGAGATCGAAGGGGCGAACGCCACCTTGATGGACGGCATCCGCCAAATCACTCAGACGATGCCAGTGCGCGTGATCACGCGCGGCACTGGGGACTAAGGGAATAGGGCATTGAACTGCGAGCTTAGGGCGTGCGCGAATTTGAGTAGATCAGGGCCCAGACGCTGCCTCGGATCGCGGGCCGCCTGGGTGATCGGGAGGTGAATGGCGGGCCACTCTACGAGCTGGGAGGCCGGATTCTCCCATGGATACTCCAGCTGAGGGTACTGCGGAACACCGTTCCGGACGTTGCGCGAAACGATCGCGGGTTGCGCGTTCTCGAGTTCTTGTACCGCAGCGAGCACGCGGCCCTTGTAGCCGGGCAGTGCGGGGCCACCGGGCGTGCGACCGAGCAGCAGAAGAAGGCGCGACGCCCCGTCGTGCGAGTGCGTCGGTGCCGCGCCCTGTCGCGCAAAGGCTGCCTTCGCCAGCTTCTCGAAGGTCATCTGGACATACAGAACGTGGATTCACACGCCGCCGTAAACGCCGCCTGCGCCGCCCGGAGATCCTCACGTGCCTGCTCCAGAAACGGATCCGCCCAGTCCCGGGGCTGAGGCATCGGTTACAAAAGTTCCTTTCTCGTGAGGTCCCAACCAGCCGGCAGACTTAGCTTGCCCGCCACGACCTCCTTCCATTCCTCTGGGCTCAGCAGGATGACGGTCGAAGTGAAATCGATCCCAAGATCGGGCCGAGCTTGAAAGTGGAACGGAAGCACGTCTCCGGATCGCGGCGCGCTTCCCGACACCTCGACCAGGCGCACGTCGGCCAGTTGAGCGTCCGGGAACAAGTAGACCTCCGCCGTCTGCGGATCCTCCAGCTTGTGTGCGGCCGCGAGGTTCTTGGCGGTCGAGCGATAATCGGGCATGGTGGGCCACTCAATTCGTAGCGCGCGCCCACGCGGCTGGGGTAGGAGTTCCGAGGGGACGATGTCGGTCGTCGTCCTGACCAGCCTTTGTACGAACGCGTACGAAAACTCCTCGTGGTCCGGACTCCGAGTCCGGACGCGGTCATCGTCGACGAGCCCGTCCCGCGCAAGCCGAACGACCGGCCGCCCGTGACCATCGCGCCGACGCCGTCGATCGAGGCCTCGCCGATCACATCGCGGATCGCCTCGCCCCCGCCCCTCCCGCGGCCGCGCGCTTGCTGGCGCCGGCAAATGCCGATGTCACCAGCGCACCACCGTCGTCGAGCCGTCGCCGCTGATGGGGACGGTCATGATCGCGGAGCCCCCCGCGTCGGTGTACGCCATCCAGTAGTCGATGTGCTTCGGCGGTCCCCGTGAGGCGGGGCGCGCGTCCCTAGCCCAAGAAGCGACAGGTTCATCTTATCCAGGCTGCGCGGCGCCATCAGGCGCGCGGATCCTTGTCCAGCAAGAGCATCGCCGAACTCACGGGAACTGTCTGGTGCCGTGATTCCGTCCGCGCCCTACGCTGCTCCGCGCGGCCCCAGGCCGACTCTCGCGGCCATGCCCTCGCGGTCTAAGCGCGACGGCGCGCAACTTTGTCGCTGGGCTATCGTTGCGCGCGCAGCCAAAATCTTGCGAATAGGCAATGGGTGGGAAACGTGCAGACCCCATCCACCGCAAGTCCGCGCAGCCTGGGCGGATTCTGGTCCTATAGAGCGGGAGAAGGGATTTGAACCCGTCGGCTCACGCCGCCGGGTTAGTGACGCAG
>CAZVPE010000226.1:0-9393 GCA_964628155.1 uncultured Polyangiaceae bacterium
GCCAGCCAAGCGGGCAGCCGCCACCAGGCCCGTGAAAAAGGCGGCGCCTCGGTCATCTGCGAGGACCCCAGCGGCGCCCAAGGCCGCTGGGAAGGCTGCCCCGCCGGCCGGTGTTCCGTCGATCCTGGGCGGCGCTCCGACGTCGACCCACGGCCTCGACGATGGAGAGGAATAAGTTAAGGGATGGGTCCCCCCTCCTCTTCATGATGGTCGGGCTCCATCCGGTTCTTGTTCGAGGGAGCGCGGCCGACGCAATCACTCCTGCGCCCGGTCGCGCCCCTCGAACAACCTGGCTGCAGGCTTGCTGAGGAGCACGGTCTGGTCGAGCATTGATTGGCGTACCGGTCTCGAAGTGGGCTGGTACGCGGGCGGCGCTTCTTTTGAAGGGTCTTATGGTGCTTGCTTGCCACGGCGGGGACGGAATTTGAAGGGATAAGACGCTCTCGTTTCGAAGCCGCCGGGGCTGGCCGCAAATTGAATCTTTCGAATCACATCGGAGACGCAGGCTATCACTTGCGGCTCAGTAATTTGGCTGCGAGATACGTCCGAGGCAACCTGAGTTACTGTTCCTTTTGGGTCGATGGTCCACGATAGGAAAAGATCGCCCCCGATGCTTGGGTGGTCGGCCAGGGCTCGGTCGTAGCAGCTCTGAGCCTCTGCGCGATGCGCGACGATGATGGCTCGAATGTCGTCGACACCGCGGCCCGGATCGCGGGAATGCGGCTGTTTTTGTGCAGAAAGGGCATCGGGCGGAGCGACCGAAGGCGGAGCAGCGCCCTTTTCCACCAACTTAGTGCCCTGCGTCTCCTCGGAGTCGGAGAGCGTCCCGGCGGTTGTCGTGGTCGGCGCATCCGCGGCTTGATGCGGGGACGTGCTGGGCGCCGTCGCCAAATCATTTGAGGGCCCCGCTGATTGCGCGCCTTGAACGGCAACTTGACTACCCGCGCACGCGAGTTCGAGTGCCACGAGCGACGCGAACATCACGAAGCCTGGACGGGGCGCCGAAGAAAACACATCGCACCACGCCGGCGCCAAGACCCGCGACAGGATTCGCATGCCCTTACAGTACCTGATTTCGTTTGCTCGACGGAGCGAGGCCCGCGTGCTTCGCTTGTGAAGCCGTGTCGACCGCTTCGACACCCCCTCCACCTGCCAGCCCCCCGGCCAACGCTCCCGCCGCGGAGCGCCTTGGCGCCTACGAGCTTCTCATCGAACTTGCTTCTGGCGGAATGGCGACTGTGTCGTTGGCTCGCGCGATGGATAGTCGCACGGGTCCGTTGCTCGTCGCCGTTAAACGACCTCACCGCCACCTCACGAACGACAAGATGTTTCTCGCGATGCTGGTCGACGAGGCTAGGCTTGCATCGGCGATTGATCATCCGAACGTGGTGAAAGTGCGGGAGCTCGGCTTCGAGGGCGGCGCTCCGTTCATCGTGATGGACTACGTGGAAGGGGCTTCGCTCGCCGAGTTGCGTCGGGAGCTCTCGGGAGTCGGCCGCGCCCTCGACGTTCGTGTGGCAACGCGGATCGCGCTCGACGCGCTCGCAGGTCTCCACGCGGCCCATGAATTGAGGGAGGAAAATGGCAGGGCTCTGCGCATCATCCACCGCGACGTTTCGCCGCACAACGTGCTCATCGGCTGCGACGGCCGCGCGCATTTAACCGATTTCGGAATCGCCAAGGCCGAGGATCGCATCCAGACGACCCGAACGCACGAGGTCAAAGGAAAACTTGCGTACCTCGCGCCCGAGCGCGTCGACAAACGGCGTTCCTGCACCGTCCAGAGCGACGTGTTCTCCATGGCAGTCGTTCTTTGGGAGTGCTTCGCGGGGCGGCGCTTGTTTCGAGGGCAGGAGGCCGTAGACGTCTTGCAAGAAGTCATGAGCGGCGCGATTCCGACGCTCAGGCAGATCGGCGCTCAGGTGCCGCAGGCGCTCGACGAGGTGATCGCTCGCGCGCTTTCCCGCGAACTCGAGACACGCTACGCGACGGCGCTGGAGTTCGCGCAAGCGATCGAGCGCGCAGCGGGTCCCGAAGAGGTCGGAACGCATGCCGACGTGGCCAGGCTCATGGAGGCGATCTTCGGGGAAAGGATGGCGCTCCGTCAGGCTCAGGTGCGGGCGACGATTGGCGGCAGCGATCTCGCAAACCTGCTGCGTGCCTCGGGGCTTCCAGCACGCGAACGCTCGCAGTCCGATGTTGCCCCGGGACCGCTGCTCGCCGAACTTGCGCCCGCGGCTCCAACAGCTCGGTATGCGGTCGGCCGCGAGGTGCGCAGATGGCGCCCCAACGTTCGCCTGCGGCGAGTCGCCTGGTGGACCGCAGCGGGCGTCTCCGGCGGAATCGCCATCGGCACGATGGTCACACTCGCGGTCGTCGCGCATCGCGCGCGATCCACTCCTCTCGCGATTCCCGTCGCCGCTCCTGCCCCCGTCAGTGCAAACAAAGAGGTCTCCCCCGCGGCTACCGCGCGCAGGGTCGTGGTGCCGCTTCCATTCGTATCGACGCACGTCACCTTCGACGAGACCGCGCGCGACCTGAACCCGGCGGCGGATGTCACCTCATTCGACGTGCCCGTCGAGGGGGGTCCACGCCACCGGGTCACCGCGCTTGCCCTGGACGGGACCCATGCCGAGGGGTACGTCCGCGAGCACGACGGCATCGCGCACGCGGACATCGACGGGTACACCTTCGTCGCTCCGCCCGAACAATCTGGCGGCGATGCACGACCGCGCGGCTCCGGTGCGCACGCCCCAGCACCGATCGGCACGGTGCACCACGGATTTACCAAATTGAAATGACGGTCCAGGTTCAGCGTCCGGATCTCAACTCGCCACCTTCAGGAACGGCTCCCACTCCTTGAACTTCCACCCGCTGCCAAGGAGAATCTGCGCGGTCATGGTCCACTTCGGACGGAAGGGCCGCCGAGCCAGCCGCATGTTGGCTTCCTCCGGCGTCTTCCACCCCTTGCGCAG
Organism: uncultured Polyangiaceae bacterium; assembly: GCA_964628155.1. Taxonomy (GTDB): domain Bacteria; phylum Myxococcota_A; class Polyangia; order Polyangiales; family Polyangiaceae; genus Palsa-1150. Next base: position 2,976 of record CAZVPE010000226.1, read on the forward strand.
ATTGCACGGGCGGCAGGCGGTCACGAGATTCTCCCACGAGTCGTCCCCGCCGCGCGACCGCGGGACCACATGGTCGATGTTCAGCTCGCGGAGCGCAGGTCGCTTGCCGCAGTATTGGCACTGGTGCGCATCGCGAAACATCAAGTTGCGCCGTGTAAGGCGAACGGTTACGCGCGGCGTTCGGTCGTAGCGGAGGAGATGAACCACTCGCGGCACACGAAGCTCGCCGCCGACGATGGGGATGGCGTCGTCGTCGGTCCGCACCGCAAGCTCGCGCCAAAGATCGAAGTCGTACGAGTCGCCGCCTTCGTCGATCGCCAGTGCGACGCCGCCGTAGAGTAGGACGACCGCACGCTTCACCGTCGTCACCTGCACCGGAACCAGGTTTCGGTTGAGCACGAGGACGGGAAGCGAAAGGACTTCAGTCATCGGTCAGCGCGCGGCGAATGGCGATCGAGGCCCCCGTAAGCCAACGAACCTCGTTGTTGGTGGTACGAACACCTAGGAAGTGTACACCGACGAGCGCGCCCCGGCGACGGCTCCAACGCCGCTCGCGGCTCGGGGACGCGGCCACGTTTGACGTACCCGCGCCCGGCGCTAGGCTTGGGGTTGACCATGGCCGCTGAGCCGAACCTCCATGCACCGCTCGCCGGCGACGAAACTTCGGCACGTCGACGGCACAGGGACGACGAAGAGCCCGAACGCAAGCGTTGGGTCAGCGTGGGGATTGCCGTCGCTCTGACCATGGGCGCAGCTGCGATTGTAGCGATCGTGCTGACCGGGATGCAGGACAAGGCCCTCTACTCCAAGCCGGTGGACCAGCTCCTTGCGCAAAGGGCGAAGTTCGTCGGCCGACCGGTACGAGCGGAGGGCAACCTCGTCCACGGGACGCTGGTCAAGCGCGATCAGCCCTGCGAGTACCGCTTCTCCATCGAGAAGAACGGAAGCGAGTTGCCCGTTCGATTCGCGCAATGCGTCGTACCCGACACGTTCCGGGATGTCCCCGAGATGGACGTGGGCGTCACCGTCGAAGGAGAGCTTCAGGCAAACGATTCGTTCGAAGCTACGAACGTTCTCGCGAAATGCCCGAGCAAGTACGACATGCAGCAGCGCAAAGAGCATGGCGAGCAAATGCCGCACGGACCGCTCTCGGTCGAAGGATTGGGAGTGGGGCCCACGCTCGGAGATCGACGATAGCGGTCACTTTGGTGATCTGCTCGATCCCTTATGGTAGGGTCGCAACCCGACCCAGCCGATGCGCTCCAATCGGAATCTGCTCCTTGTCATGGCCCTCGCGGGAATGGCGATCGCCGAACCGGCGGTCGCGGAGCAGCAGTCGGATTATCCGGTCCCCTGCGACGCATCGAGAGTCACCAACGCTGACGTTGATCGCGCGCATACCGTATTTTTGAGCGGGAAACAGTACTTGGAAGAGTCGAATTACGACAAAGCCATCAGTTACTTCAAGGACGCGTATTCGATCGACTGTAGCAGGCACGCAATGCTTCCCGTGATCGCCACGGCGTACGAGCGCAAGGGCGACAAAGGTGAGGCCGTACGCGCGCTCGAGGAATACGTGAAGAGGGCCCCGAACGCGCCCGATCACGAGGTAATCGAGCGACGCATCAGGAACTTGAAAGACCAGCTCGCGCGTGACCAACCGTTGCCGCCTCCCCCGGCGCCTCCGGCCTCGAGCGCGCCGCCCCCTCCCCAGCCGACACCGGCCGCAAGCGCCGACCAACTCGCTCGGCCGAACATGCCTCCGCCCACTCCACCTCCCGCCGCCTCGCACGGTGCGGCGCCTTGGGTCGTCACCGGCATCGGAAGTGCTGCTCTGGTGGCGGGCGTGGCACTCTACGCCGTGGGCGCGGGCGACGTGTCCACTGCCGAGAAGAATTGCCCGCCTCCCTCGCACTCCTGCCCGCCAAGCGCCACGGGATCGCAACAGACCGGGAACAACGGACGCGGACTCGAGAGCGCGGGAGGTCCCCTGATCGGCGTCGGTGCCGCTGCGGTCGTCGCCGGTCTCCTTTGGCACTTTCTCGAGAAGCCGGCGGACAATCGGAGCGCGCCACGGGCGGCGGCAGCGAGCGTTTCGCCGGTGGCCGCCCCAGGGTATGCGGGGGTCTCGGTCGTGGCGAGGTTCTGAGCAGCCCTGCGCCGTCTCTCGGGCTCCTCGCGTTACACTGTCCGCATGGCAGCCCCCCGAGGCCGCTTTCAGCCGGCACGCCTCATCGGGCGCTACGATGCGGGTGGTGGTTTGACACGACTCATCGTTGCGGTGGAAAGCGACCTCGCCTCGACGTACACGACACCCGGCCAGTACATCGAGGTCCGCGTCGACGATCAGACCGGCTTCTTCGTGCTCGCCAACGAATCCGGCTCTCCCCAATGGGAGCTCATCTTGCGCTCGGGCGGGGGTGCTTCTGACGTCCTCCTCGCACTGCGTCCCGGCGAGCCCATCGATGTGACCGAAGCAATCGGCGCCGGCTTCCCCATGGGCGAGGCGCGCGGCCAACCCCTCATCGTTGCCCTTGGAGGCACCGGGGTTGCCGCCGGCCGTCCCGTCGTCTCGCGACGCATCGTCGAAGGCGACGCATTGCGCACGAGGGTCCTCATCGGAATCCGAACCGCCGCGGAACTGCCTCTGCGTCGCGATCTCGATGCGTGGCTCCTCTCCGGGGTGGACGTGCTCGTGTGTCTGTCGAAGCGGGACGAGTCGATCGAGGGCCTTCCCTTCGTGCATGGGTATGTCCAGGACGCGCTCCGCGCGAACGGTGCCGCCGCGTTGCCCAAAGACTGCCGCATTTTCGCGGTCGGCACGGCGACTATGGTCGATGCGCTGAGGGGCCTCGCCCTGCAGTCGGGCATCGACGCGGAAAGGGTCCACACGAATCATTGAGTAGAGCTGCCCGGAGCATTGGTATCCAGGCAGGCGTCTCCTACGCAAAGGAGGCATGCCCAGCGAAGCCGGGTACCTTCGATGGGACGCTGTACTGAGGTGGGAGGAGCGGTGGGCTCTCTTCGCGCTAGCCGCCCTAGCTCCGCTCGCGGCGCAACTACGGAGCAACTATTGGCGAGCGGCACTAGGCGACGCTCGAGCCGTGGCGTACGATCTGGACATGATGGGCGCAGGAGTTTCTCCAGTTGCTCGGGGAACCGTGCGTCAGGGCGGAAAAGAAGAGCTCCGTGCGTCGGTCCTGAAGACGTACTTGCTTCGCCTCCGTACCGAGAAGGGCGAGCGCGCCGTTCTGCAACTTCTCGCGACTGCCGGCATCGATCCGTCGGCCGTCGACAACGAGACGGGGTGGGTCAGCCGCCTTGCCGCACGTCGTGCACTGCGCGCCATCGCCGAGCAGCTCGGTCGCGAGGCGATCCGTGTGCGAGGCGATTGGGCGACGCACCCGGAAGCGCTGGGCGTCCTCGTGCGAATGCTGCGCTGTAGCGAGCGCCCGACGGACGCGTACCAATACCTCGCACAAAACGCGCGCGAGGCCACGCGTGTTGGAACGTGGGAGATCGAAGACCCAGCCGAGAAGCGCAAGGGCGGCGGCTACGTCGGCAGCGTTCGGATGACCTATCGCTCTCTTGGCGGCGCGGGCGCCGACGACTCGGCGGAACGATCCGACTCCGAAGGAGAGGAGCTCCTATGCGACGCGCGCGCCGCCGAGCTCGCGAGCATCCCGCGCATTTGGGGTTTGGGCGACGCTGAGGTCACCCACGAGTCATGCCTCACCCGAGGTGCTGAATCCTGCGTGTACGACGTGCGCTGGACGACGTCGCGTTCACGCGAGGGCCTGTTGGTCGGCGCGCTCGGCGCGGCGACGGCGTGCGGAGGCATGGTTGCAATTGCCGGCGGCGTTCTCCCGGGCGCAGTCGCCGGGGCGCTCGGCGCCGTTCTGGGCGGCGGCGCAGGATTCATGTGGGATCGATCGCGAGAGGACCGAACCTCTCGCACCTTCGAGCGGAATCGGATCGCGGCACTCGAGCGTGGTCTCGAGCTGCGCGGCGAGATGGGCGCTACCCCCGGAGATCTCGCCGGAACGGTCCTGGGCGGCAAATATCGAATCGGGCGCAAGATCGGCTCGGGGGGCATCGGCGTCGTGTACGCCGCGGAACACGTTACGCTCGGGCACGAAGTGGCGGTCAAAGTCCTCCGGGGGGCGGCCGCGCGCGATGGCGGCGAGATAGCTCGGCTGCGGCGCGAGGCTTACATTCAAGTGCACGTCGAGCATCCCAATGTCGTCCGCGTGCTCGATTTGGACCAAATGGCGGACGGCAGCATCTACGTCATCATGGAGCGCCTGCTCGGACGTTCGCTGGCGGACAAGCTGGCGCGCGACGGGATCCTCGCGCCCGGATACGCTGTTCCGATTTTCATCGACGTGTGCCGAGCGCTCCACGCCGCCCACAAGAAGGGGGTCGTTCACCGGGACCTCAAGCCGGGCAACATCTTCCTCTGCGAGGACGGACTCGCCAAAGTTCTCGACTTCGGCATGAGCAAACTCGCAACCGCGGAGTCGCTGACCCAAGCGGGCTACACACTTGGAACGCCCGAATACATGGCCCCGGAGCAATGCATCGGAGCGCAAGTGGAGGCTCGTACCGACATCTATGCGCTGGGAGTCATGATGTACGAGGCGCTGACGGGCGAGCTTCCCATCATTGCCCAGCATCGCCGGGACCTCCTCGATCTGCATCAGCGTCAGATCCCGATCCCCATGCGCCAACGACGACCAGACTTGCCGATTCCCGAAGCGCTGGATCAGGCAATCATCAAGTGCTTGAAAAAGCGCCTGAACGAACGTCCGAAAAGCGCGGCGGAGCTCGAGCAGCTCCTTGCCAGTGTGCCGGTCGAGCGGCTACCCAAGTCGTATCCGCCCGGCATGAATCGGCGCGCCCAATCGAACGCCAGTCGGTACGACGACACGGTCGCTGTGCCGGGCGCGCGAGTCCCGGCGCCCGAGCCCGATCGGTAGCGAGTCATCCGCGAAGCAGCCAGAGCAAGCCTGCGATACTCAGCGCCAGGACGCCCGTAGCCGCGGCCATGACGACGATGTCCGCGATCGAGAACCCGGTGCGCCGAGGTCGAGCGCGGATCTGTCCCCCCCGCTCGACCACCGGAGCGGCGCTCGCGTTTCCGCGCTCTCCGCCAGCGGCCGGTTCGGCCATCGAGGACGCCGATTCGACGTCGGACGCTCCCGAGGCCGCCTCCGCCGGCGGAAGCTCTTCATCGGGGCCGTTTTCGATCTCGGCCAGCGCATCTCCCACGGGCTCGACGAGCGAGAGCACGGTGCGCCCGATTCGCATCATTTGCGCCGGTCGCCACACCACCTCTCGATTCGCCTCGACCCTCCGATCGCCGATCCACGTGCCGTTCTTGGCTCCAAGATCGCGGACGACCGCCACTTTTCCACGGCGCTCGACCTCGGCGTGCACCCGCGAGGCGTCTGCGTCCGCAATGGGAAGATCGCACTCGGGACCGCGTCCAAGGAGGTAGGCGCGCCCCTCTAGCGCGAGCGGGAGTGCGGCGCCCTGGTCCGTGCCCTCGACGACGCAAACGCGGGCGGTCGAATCCTCGCCGCGCGCGGCCATCGCCCGCGACACGAGCGCAAGCGCGAGCTCTCGCGTCGCGCCGGAGACGTCCCGGGTCACCGGGCTCTGATCGACCCGGAGCTCGAGCAGCACACGACCCAAGCGTACGCGATCGCCGGAGCGAACGATCCGGGACGTATGCGGAGCAATCCGCACGTCACCGACGAACGTGCCGTTGGTGCTTCCTTCGTCGATCAGCAAGAAATCCGAGCCTTTGGCGACGAGACACGCGTGCCGTTGGCTCACGCCCGGATCGGGCAACCGCACGTCGGAACCGGCGCCCCGCCCGATTACCACCCGCTGCATTCCGTCGAACGTCAGGCGAGCGTCGCTTCCCTCTTCCGAGCGAACAATCACCGTTATCGACATGCGCCCTCGCTCTCAAGACGCCCGGCTCTCGATCCAAGCGATCACGTCCTCTGCTACATCGCGGCCGACGTGGCGGCTCAGCTCCTGGATTCCTGTCGGCGAGGTCACGTTGACTTCGGTGAGTTTCTCGCCGATGAAGTCGAGACCGACGAAAATCAGGCCGTCGGCAGCCAACCTCGGCGCCATATCGGCGATGATCGCGCGCTCGACCGCGGTGACGTCGCACGGTTCGACGCGCCCGCCCGCGTGGATGTTCGATCGGACGTCGTCTTCGCGTGCGATGCGGTTGATGGCCCCGAGGATTTGGCCCTCGAGGAGCAAGACCCTCTTGTCGCCTGCACGAACGGCGGCAAGGAACTCCTGGACCATCGCGTGCCGCGTCCCTTCGTGCGTGATGTAATCGACGATCGATCTCGCGTTTCGGTCAGCCTTCGAAACGACCATGACGCCGCTC
>CAZVPE010000227.1:0-9123 GCA_964628155.1 uncultured Polyangiaceae bacterium
GCGACCACCGACACCCCTCTCCGCTTGCGGAGAGGGGCCGGGGGTGAGGTCTTCCGCAGAGCGCAGAGGGCAAGCCGGTCTTGGTATCGCGAGACCTCCGGCCGGGGGTGAGGTCTTCCGCAGAGCGCAGAGCGCGAGCCGGTCTTGGTATCGCGAGACCACCGCGGAGAGGGGCCGGGGGTGAGGTTCTCTGGGGGCGCAAGGCAAGGAGAGGGCGGACCCCTAATGATTCAGCATGAGCCCTTGGAGCGCGAGCTTCGCCTCGGGCGCAAAGTGCGAGTCTGGAAAACGCCGCAAGAGCGTACGCCACGTATTCTTCGCGTCGTTGTACGCCTCGATATCGGTCTGGCACCAAGCCAAAAGCTCGAGCGCGTCGTCTTGAATCTCTTTGTCGATTCCTTGTTCGGAAATCTGCGTGAGAAGGACAATGGCGTCTTTCGGCCGGCGTAGCTTTCGGTAGGCGCTCGACAGCTCGAGCTTCGCTTGCGGCGCTACGGCCCCCGCCTCGTCGTAGCGCAGGGATTCTTCGAACGCACTGGCCGCCTCCTGCCAGCGCTGCAGCCGCGAGCTCTCGAGTCCCTGCAAATAGAGGAGCGACCCCTCCTCGACCCGCGCCTTGTCGACGGCCTCCGCGAAGAACTGCGACTCGGCCTTCGTCAGCGGCTTGACCTTCACGACGTCCCAGGCCTTGACCATGTCGACGCGCTTTCCTTCGCGTACGAGGTTGTAAAATTTCGCCGCCTCGAGCTCCGCCGCGTGGCGGTCGGCCTCGCGCTGCTTCAGCTCGTCGATCTCTTGCTTCATGTGCGCGTTTTCGTCCCGCAAGTGCTTGCCCGTCGCTTCGATCGCCTCGACGCGGGCATCCACGAAGAACTTGAGCCCGACGAAGACGACGACGACGAACGCGACGTACGCCGTCGCGCTGTTCCACCGAAGGCGCCCCTCGTACCCCTGCTGGCGGCGGGCGATCGACTTGATGTCCGCCGAGAGCGCGTTCGTCAGGTTGTTCGTCCGGATGACGAGGCCGCGGGACTCGATGATTTCGCGCTTTATCTCGCGCAGTTCGTCGTCTGCTTCGTGCATCTCGTAGCGCTTACCTAAGGGCCCCGCATGCTTCTCGCAAGCGAATCGGGCGCTCCGGCTCGCCGAAGAGCCGCGGTTTCAGCGCACCACCGGCCGAACTTTGACTTTCACCTTGTCGTGTCCTTCGACGTACCAATCCATGGGCAGCACCGTTCGCGACCAACTCGGGAACGGATCGGGTCCGTCGTCGCTGCTCTGTGGGCGCAGCGCGTCGAGCGTGAACGCCGGCAGGCGTTCGGTCACGCGGCCGCGGTACGCGATCCCTTGCGAGGGGACGCGGAACTGCAAGACGAGCGCGCGCGGCGTGACGGTCTGACGCGGTTCGTTGGCCAGGAGCTGATCGAGCGACTCGGGCGGCGCGAGCTCGGGAACGACGTCGTATCCCGGGACGACCTCGACTTCGACGTCTTTGCCCGCGAGCTCCGAAGGCATGGTCACTTCGACGACGCGCGTCAGCTCGGGCCCGTTCTGGGGAACGAGGTGCAGTCGCAGCCTCGCCTTTGCCCCCGCGTCCACGACTGGGTCGAGCAGTTCGACCCCCCGCAGCCGCCACAGGTCGCGCGCGTAGCGGACTTCGAACTTGGCGCTCACCCGCGAAATCCGCGCGTGCTCCCAGGGATTGTTGAGGACGTCCCCGAGGGTGCTCACGAATTTCGAGCGCGCCCACTCGCCTTCGTCTGGTGCGCCGCCGGCCGCGATTCCCACGTCTTCGAGCTCGATCGAGCCATGCCCCGTGACGTCGACCCGCGTGGTCAGCTTCCAGGTGAGATCGCGGCGTTCGCTCGTCGTCGCTTCGACCACCGACCCGAGAACGACCGACGCCAGGCCCGGTCCCATGAACTTGTCGTCGGTGATTTCGGCGTGCCAGTGCGTCTTGGGAGCGCCGACCGCGCCCGCGATGTCGATGTCGACCGGGATCGTGGGCGCCGCGACGTTCTCGTCGAGCACAATGGCGGTCTGACGGTCTTGGACGAGCGTCCCGAGCGGACGCACGCACTCGCCCACCTTGTGAGAAGCGAGCGCGCTCGCGTTGACCCACAGGACCCGCCCGATGCACGTGGGAATCGCGCTGTCGCCGCCGTTGAGCATGGGGTGGCCGAACCCCGCCACTTTCCCCGATCCATCGACGAACGTCGCCGTGCCGAGCCCCATGATCGAGACGTCGCCGCGCGCGAGTTCGACCCCGAGTCCTCCGCCGTTGACGAAATGCGTCGGGGCGTTCGCGTCGGGTGCGTCGCCGCCGCCGCCGCCTTGCACGGGCTCGAGGCCGAGGGGTTCGACGAGCTTGCGGAGTGCCGCCAGCGCGTGATCGCCGACGCCCGCCATCATCAGGGGCGTGGCGGCCGGCATCATGGCCCGCGCCGCGTCGGGCGCGCCGCCCAAGCGATCGGCGAGCTGTCGCGCGTGCGCCTTGAGATCGTAGGTCCCCGGCGGTCCGTCGAACGTTTGAACGGACGCGTGCGGAGGCCCGAACGACCGCGATGCGCCCCCGGCGCCGGGCAGGGGAACATTTCGCTCCAGTGGCCAGAAGCCCGGCGGGATGGGGCGCCGCATTTCCGCCAGCATGAGATCGATGGGCGTGACGCCTGCCACGGGCTCGATCTCGAACTGCGACATGCTGTACGCGTACGCGCCCGCGAGCCGTCCATCGAGGTAAATGGGGCTCCCGCTCATGCCGCGGACGGTCTTGACGACGTCGAGCCGAGGGTTCGGCGTCTTGATGACGATGAGCGCCTCGCCCGGCCGAAAATGATGCAGGATGCCGATCACCTCGACGTCGAAGCGCTCGGGCTGCGTGCCCTTGAAGACCGTAAGCCCGTACCCCTTCATTCCCTCTTTGATCTCCGAGACGGAGATCGTCGCCGGCCTCACGTCGCCGCGCGCGAGCGGGACGCTTGCTCCGAGCGCAAGGACCACGCCCGCCGAAAGGGCGCCGAGGAGTGCCGAGGTCGTTCGCACCCGGTCAGTGTCGCCCGGGGAAGGCGACTCGCGCAAACGGGGCGTGTAGGGTGGCCCTCGATGGGCATCGCGCTCGGGGTTGCGCTCGTCGCCTTCGCTCTCGCCCACATCGCGCTCGTCGTGGGGCTCGCGCGCCAGCGGCTCTGGGGCCGCGCCGTTCTGGCCTTCGCCGTTCCGCCCCTCGCCCCATGGTGGGGCTGGAGCGCAGGGATGCGGGGGCCGACCATCGCCTGGGGCGCGGCGCTGACCCTCTACGCGATCGGAGTCGCCGCGACCCCGTGAGGTCGCCCGCTACTGGATCGTGACTTCCTTCTGGAACGTATGGCACTGATCCGCGGAGCAAACGGCTCCCTTGAGCGTACCCGAGCCGCGGGGCGCACCGGCGACGGTCGCCTTCGTCTCGGCCAAGCTGAACTTGGCCTTGTCGAGCTTCGTATCGCCGACGACGAGCTTCCAAGGGTACTCTTTGTTGATGTGCCAGCCGCTGTGCGCGGTGACCGTGACCTCTCCCTTCGAGACGTTCACGTCGAACTCGTCGTCTGCGAAGGCAGGGGAACCGAGCGTGGCGCCGAGCGCGACCAGCGACGACAGCGCGAGGATCTTCTTCTTCGTCGGGAGCATGGGTTCCTGAGGGAGAGTGTAGGGCAGCGCTCGCATCGCCGCCAGGGTCGAGCCGTCCGACGAAACGACGCGAAGAAGCGTGGGCCCGCTCGAGCTCACGCGAGCCATGGGGCTGCCGTGATACGAAAACGTGCATGCCGATCGTTCACCTCATTTGCGGTTCGACCGGCGCGGGCAAGACGACCTACGCAAAAGCCCTCGCCGATCGGGTGCGCGGACTTCGGTTCTCGATCGACGAGTGGATGGCGAATCTGTTTCTCGCGGACCGTCCGGACCAGCTCAGCCCTGTGTGGGCGGGCGAACGTGCGGCTCGCTGCGAAGCGCAAATGTGGACGATTGCGGACGACCTGCTCGCGCGCGGAGTGGACGTGGTCTTCGACGTCGGGCTCTCGAAGCGCGTGCATCGCGAACGTTTTCGGACGCGCGCGGCGCGGGCCGGTGCGGCCTCCAAGCTGCACTATCTCGACGTGGACGTGGAAACACGGCGCGAGCGCGTGAAGCGCCGGAACGCGGCGGGGGCCGCATTCGAGATCACCGACGACATGTTTCGCTACGTCGAAACCCTGTTCGAAGCGCCGACCGACGACGAACTCTACGAAGCCATGATCGTTTGCTTCTGAAGCGGCGATACTTCGGCGAAACGAGGCGGCAACCCATCGCATCTTCGACCGCGTCATGCTTCAAGAATGATGAGCGCATCAATGCGTACCGACATCGTCACGACGTTCGTTGAGTCAATGCCGCCGCGCTACCGCCAGCTGTTCGACGCGGCCGCGGCGCGCGAGCACGCGACCATCGTCGAACGTCGCGCACGAGCTCCGGCCCACGTCGAGATCTGGAGGCGCCTTCCGAACGGAGGTGCGGTCTTGTGCGTCGTCGCCGATGATCGCCCCGGCCTCTTGTCGTTCATCAGCGCCGCGCTCGTCGTGCACGCGCTCGACGTCGTCGCCGCCCAGATTTTCACGCGGAAGGTGGCCGAGAGTGCGGAGGCGATCGACCTCTTTTGGGTCCGCCGGGACAGCCCGTCGGGCTCGCCCGTCCTCGCGTCCGACGCGTCGGGCATCGCCGGGGTCCTCCGGGGGCTCATCACGCGCGAGCTCACCATAGACGCGGTCGTGCGGCAAACCGGTGCGCGCCCCACACCGTCGCCCGGCGCCGCGACGCACGTCACGTTCGAAGAGGCGGAGTCCGGGCTGTCGGTTCTCTCCGTCGAGACGTTCGATCGACCCGGCCTCTTGCTTGCGATCACCCAGGCGCTCTCGCGTGCGCGCGTGCAGATCATCGCCTCTGAGGCGATGTCGCGCGAAGGCCGTGTCGTCGACCGATTCACCGTCGTCGAACTCGACGGCGCGCCGCTTCGCCCCCAGCGGCGCGGCATTCTCCAGATCGAGGTCCTGTCCGCCATCGAAGCGGTCGCTCGGGGGGAGTCGTGAACTTCCCCACCAGGCTAAAGCTCTGCCTCGGGCGGCCTTCCGCCCCGCTCGTGCCCCGCGTGGCCCGATCGACTATTTGACGGCTTTCTTCGCGTCCGGCGCGCTCACGTCGTAGCCCTCGATGTGAACGGGGAACTTGGGCGTACCGAGCCGTCGGCGGTCGCGCTTGTTGCGCTTGCCGCTGGTGGTCATTTTGCGCTTTCGAATGCGCTCGAACTGTTGCGTCGACGAAACCATGGAGCCACCTGGGTCGGGAGACAGCGGGGGCGGCAAGATGAGCGGCGCGAAGAATCTTGTCAAGGGGCGCGAAATGCCCAACCCCTCAATTGGCCGGTCTGACGGTGATGGTCCACGTGAACGTCGGACTCGAAAAAGGCGGGACACGGGCCGTCATCAGCCTACCGCGGATGCACGATTCGGCCGGTTGGCCCGCCGCGGGCCCGGCAACGGTGACGTTTTGCGCGCTCCCGTCGGACTTGAACGTGATCGTGGCGTGTGAAACGGGGTCGTCGGGCCCGAGGCAATAGCGAGCCGCCGGCAAGACCGTGCCCACGGCGCCTTGCACGGCCCCGATGGCTGGCTTCACGGGCACGTTCCCGGCGGCGGCCGCTGGGGTCGGCTCCCCCCCCGTGGCGAGCGAAGGCGGCGGCGCCGCGGCGGGTTGCGCGGCGATGCCGACCGCTCGCTTCATGAGGGCCTCCAAGCTCTGATCGCTGGCGGCCGGCGCGGTCGGTTTGCCTGCCGCGGGTGCGGGAGCCAAGGCTCGTTCGGCTGGCGGCGCGGCGAGAGCCGTGTTGACCGCGGTCGCCGCCGGCGAGGTCTGCGCGGGCGAAGAAGGATCCGCTGCGCGGGCCGCGGCATGCGTTGCCGGTGAATCCGTCTGGGGAGCGGCGGCCGGCGGCGCCGACCCGGCAGGGTCACCGCGGAGCGCGACGCTCGAGACCTCTCCTGGGTTGGTGCTCGGGTCCGCGCCTCGGGCCAAAGGAGCCGCGACAGGTCCTGCCGCTCCTCCACCTGCCGCCGGGACGATGGGCGTGGGTCTCGGCGCGGCGGAGGCTTGCACGGCGTGTGTGGAGCCGGCCTGCAAGATTACGGCGGTCATCAGTCCGCCCAAACCGATGCCGGCTCCGAGGGCGATCCACACCGCGCTCGTTCCCTTCTTCGGCTCCGGGTTGGTCGACAGGACCGCGGGTCGGGTGGTTTCCGGCGGCGGCAGCCGAGCGGGCGGGGGTAGCGCGACGCTTGCGGCCTCGACGGCGGGCGCGCGCATCGCCGCGGCGAGCGAACGTGAAAGAGGGGGCGACGCGGGCGGCGGCAGACGATCCGACGAAGGGGCGGGCCGCGGTGTCGGAAGTTTTCCAGGCTGGCCGACACCCGGCAACGTGGGCGACGTGCTGCCGAAGGGAAGCTTCAGGAGCGGCAACCCCGGTGAGCTCGGAACGGGCCTTGGTTGGTTCAACTCGAGACCGGCCAGCGTCGGGGTCGTCGAAACCGGCCGCGGGGGCGAGGCGATTGGCGTTTCGCGCGGCATGGTCGGATTGCGCTCGACCGTCGGCGTGACCGAGGCCGCGGGCGCCTGCGACGGGTGAGCCGCCGCGCTCGACTTCGGCTTGGTCTCGCCAGCCGCGAGCGCGGCGAAGTCGATCATTCCGGAGTTCTCGCTTTTGGTCTCCGAAGATTCGCCGGACGGCTCGGGCGGATTCGCGAGCTTCGCGACTTCTTTGAAGCTGATCCGATCTCTTCCCGTCGACTCGGTAGTCATAATCGCAATGCCCTTCGCGGGTTTCCTGGTTTCAAGGGGTAATGAAGCTTGGCACCCCAACGGCGTGAAGGGAAGGGTGGGCGGCAAAAAACCCCAACCGCAGACGCGCCCCGACGGGCTCCTTTGGTCCTAGTCCGACGCGTGGCCGACTCCCCGGTGTTCCGCTACACCCCCGACCTGCACGAGTCCCATGTCCAACACCACAGCAGTCACTGAAGAGCTGAAAAAAGCCCTTTCCGCAGAGGATGGAGGCCGGCGCTGGTTGCGCCGGCTCTCGTTCGCCGGGGGCTTGGCCCTCATCGTCGGCGCAGGCCTCACCTGGAGTTCGAAGCATCGACCCCCACCTCCAGCTCGCTACGTCGCTGCCGCGGTCGCCGTGGGCGATGTCATTGAAAAAGTACAAGCAACTGGGACGGTGCAGCCCCTTTTGCAAGTGAACGTCGGCGCGCAGGTCAATGGCCGCGTGACCCAGGTCTATGTCGACTTCAATTCCCTCGTCCAAAAAGGGCAAGTCTTGGCGGAGATCGATCCGCTGATTTACGGAACCCAAGTCAACGCGCAGGCGGCGAACCTCGCTTCGCAACGCGCGCAGCTCGCGCAAGCCAAGGCGTCGACCGAGAGCGCCAAGGCCCAGATGAACACGGCACGCATTGCGCTCGACCGAACGAGGAAACTCTTCGAGGGAAACTTGGCAAGCCGGTCTGATCTGGATACCGCGAGGGGCAATTACGATTCGGTCCAGGCGCAATACGAAGCGTCCATGGCGAACATCGAAAGCCAGCAGGCCGTGATTGCGGCGCAGGCGGCCCAGCTGAGCCAGTCGACCGCAAACCTCGGATACACGAAGATTTATTCGCCGGTCGACGGTGTCGTTGTCACACGCGGTATCGACCCCGGAGCGACCGTCGTTGCGAGCTTCCAAGCGCCGGTGCTCTTCGTCATCGCCCAAGACTTGCGAAAGATGCGCGTGCTCGCCGACGTCGACGAGGCCGACGTCGGCAAGATTCAGGAAGGGATGGACGCCGATTGCGTCGTCGACGCCTTTCCAGGGGACGTCTTCCACGGAAAGGTCTCGCAGATCCGGTACAGCCCGAACAACGTTTCCGGGGTCGTGACCTACCCGGCCGTCGTCGAGGTGTTCAACCCCGAGGAAAAGCTGCGCCCCGGGATGACATCGACCATCACCGTGCGGTCGCACGAAGCCCACGACGTTCCGAGGCTGCCGAACGCCGCGCTGCGCTTTCGGCCGACGCCTCCGGCGGGGCCCGACGGCAAACCGGTGCCTCAGCCGCCCGAGCCCGCCCTCGCCAAGGGTCAAGGTCGCGTCTGGGTGCTCACGAACGACAAGCCCGGGCAAGAGAAGGACGAGTCGCGCTTCGTCTCGATCGGGATCACCGACGGGATCTACACGCAGGTCACCGACCCGTCGCTGGCGGTCGGGACCAAGGTCGTCACCGACGAGACCGACACCGACGACAAGAAGAAGAAGGGCAAAATCTTCTGATGGTCGCTGCCGTATCCGCGCCCGGGCCGCTCGTCGAACTGTCGCGCGTGTCGAAAGACTACACGACCGGAGGGGGCCTCGTGCGCGCCATGCGAGAGGTCAGCCTGTCGATCGGCCAGGGAGAATTCGTGGCGATCGTCGGCGCGAGCGGGTCGGGCAAGAGCACGATGATGAACGTACTCGGCTGCCTCGATCGGCCGACGAGCGGAACGTACGCGCTCGCCGGCATCGACGTGGGAAGCCGCAACGGCGACGCTCGCGCGATCGTTCGCAATCGCGTCATCGGGTTCATTTTTCAAGGATTCAACCTCTTGCCTCGCACGAGCGCGCTCGAGAACGTCGAGCTGCCGCTCCAATACCGCGGGGTTGCCTCCCGCGAACGCCGGCGCCGCGCCAAAGCGGCCCTCGAGGCGGTCGGCCTCGGCTCGCGCTTCGACCACAATCCGAACCAGCTGTCGGGCGGCCAGCAGCAGCGCGTCGCGATCGCCCGCGCGCTGGTCACCGATCCCCCGCTCCTTCTGGCCGACGAGCCGACCGGCAACCTCGACACGCGCACCAGTCTCGAAGTGCTCGCCCTCTTGCAAAAGCTGAATCGAGAGCGGGGCATCACGGTGCTTCTCGTGACGCACGAACGCGACGTGGCCGCGTGCGCGGCGCGCGTCGTGACGATGCGCGACGGTCGCATTGTCAGCGACGTCCTGCAGGAGGCTCCCCTGGACGCGCTTTCCGAGCTCGGGCGCCTGCCGCCGACCGAAGACGCC
>CAZVPE010000228.1:0-9094 GCA_964628155.1 uncultured Polyangiaceae bacterium
TCCCGATGATCCCCCAGCACATGGGGGCCCCCCAATGGCCGTACTTCCGGCTCCCCTCGTCGTCGAAGACGGTGACCGCTGCGACCGCGGGCCCTGCGATGTCGACGTTCGACGGCGCCATCAGCTTCACGTCGAACGACTGCGAGACGGCCGGCACGTCCATGCGCCCGCCGGCCGCAGTGAGGGTCGTTTCATCGGCGGCGTTGTCGACGAGAGGGATCGTGATGGTCTGGCTCGTCTGGCCCGGTGCGAACGAGACGGTCCCCTGCGCGGGTACGTAATTCGTCGATGCGATGCCGTTGTGGTCGGCCGTTGCATATTCGACCACGGCCGCGCGGCTCGTGTCGCCTCCGCGGTCGACCTTCAGGACGACGCTGCCGGCGTTCTCCTGCACCTCGTATCGATCGCGGTCGAACGAAACCCAGCTGTCTCCGACATTCATGAAATTGACGCGCACGTTGGCGAGGTCGAAGTTGGCGGCCTCTCCCCCCGACCGAGCGCCGAACCAGGCGCGCGACTCATAGGGCAGCGCACCGGGTACCGCGATCCCGCTCGCGACGAGGACCGGAACTCCGCACGGGGGCGTGACCCACAAGCTGGTGGCCGATCCCCCGCCGATCGGAGCCACCTCGAAGCGGGCGTGGTGCCAGAGCCCACTGCCGATGTCGGTGATTTTCTCGAGGCTGAGTTGAATGTACCGGACTCCGTTGTAGTAGAGAGACACGCTGTCCGAGAAATTCGGGATGACGTTCGGGTCACCGATGTCTCCGGGGTGCACGTAGATGTCGAAGCCGACTCCGAACGATCCGAGAAAGCTCGGAGCCTCCGCGAAGACGGGCGCCGCAAGCGCCCCGGCGGGATAGAGAGACGTGTTGACCAGCGCAAAGCCCAGCCCGTCGGCCCGGCCGCGGTTCAGCACCGTCCCAATCCGGAAATCGAAGTCGGCCAAAATCGTCGGGTACGCCCCGCGGGCCGTGCGCTGGAAAGCGATGGAGTTGTGGTCATAGTTCCCCGCGAGAGGCACGCCGGCGAGGCGCAGATAGTGGGCCGGATCATTCTCCGATGCAGCGGTGAAGATCGACGGAGTTCCCAGAAGCGAGCCCACGGTCTGCTGTTTGAGGCAGTCGTACGGGGTATTGACGACGGTGGTTCCAGGACAGGCATTGAGGAGCGTCTCGCTCCAGTCCTGCAACGTGGGCGGCGCCAAGGGAAGACCCCCCTCCCCCACTTGAATGCCGGACTCCAAGCCGCCATCCGACGGCGCTACGGAGGCGGCTTCGTAGACGTCGGCCATGCCGTCCGCGGCATCCGCAGGTTGCGATCCTGCGTCCGCACTGGACGCTTCGGCGGGCCATGACGGCTCACTCGCTTCGGCGCCGGCCTCCGGCGTGACGTCGGCCTCCGGCGTGACGTCGGCCTGAACCGTCGCATCCGCCGGGCCGCTTTGCACGCAATTCGATTGAGCCGAGTCGGACCCGAGCGTGGCGGCTTCGGGGGCCTCCTCCGATGCGTCCGCGGTGGAGGCGTCTCCGGGCGAAGCCGCGCCTTGCGAACATGCGATCAGCGCCGAAGGCGCGACCAAGCGGAGTGCGAAACGAGTGACCTTTTCGAGTGTCATGGCTTTGGCTCCCGCCCTGTTGTGTATTTTCGATTGCTCGATGCCGTGGAAAGAGAAGAAAGAGCCGTCTCGTGGGGCTCGGACTGCAACTGGCCGTCGACGAGGGCGTCGAGAAACGCGAGGCGCGCGTCCAGCTCGACACGCTCGGCGTCGAAGAGCGCGTCGAGGACCTCCGACCGGCGGTCGATCGAAGCGCCGCTCTCTCCGGCGCGGTAGCGACGGTCCGTCTCTTCGAACGCCCGGCGCGAGGCATCGAGCGCGTGCGCCGACGCACGCCACGAACCGGAGCGGGCGTCGGCCCGTGCGCGCCGCTCGGCGACGGCGTTTCGAGCGGCGCGTTCGGCGAGACGCACTTCCTCCTGACGAGCGCTGGCGATCGCAACACGCTCGGCGATCTCGCCCGCGGCCTGGAGGTTGAGTCCCAGGCGTAAGGCCAGGTCGACGCGGGCGTCGCGCGTGGGCGGCCCGAACCCTGCGTCCGACGGCGATTCCCATTCGCCGAAGGGTTCGAACTCCGCGAAGAACGTGATGGGGTCGAGCAGCCGAAGCGATGCCGACCCGACGCGCGCCCAAGCCAGGTCGGCCCTGGTTCGCGCGGCAACGACATCGGCCGTGGGCTGTGACGACGCGACTGCGGTCAGCGCGTTCTCGAGCGCGACGCCGGGGTCGGCCGACGCGATCCGGCCGAACTCGTCGAGCACGCCGTCGGATGGTTCGATGTTTCGCTGCGACCAGAGTAGCCGGCTTCGCTCCGCCATGGCCTTCGCCTCGAGCACGTCGGCCTGGGACGCTGCGTGCGCGCTTTCGGCGCCGGCCAGTGCATTCGGTCCGACCTGCCCCGCGCTCAGCCGCGGTGACGTCAAGAGCACGGTCTTTGCGCGCGCAGCCTCGCGCGCGGGCTCGAGCCTCGTCCTCTCTCGCGCGTTCCACGCCGCGGCGACGGCGGCGATCGCCGAGACGGTGGCGTGCATGCGCGCGGCTCGGCGTGAGGTTCGCGCAAACCGCTCCCGGGCCGACGTTTCGACGAAGGAAAGGGACTCGCCGAGGGCGAGCGAAAGGCCGACGCCGATGTCGCCGGTGAGCCCGCGCGATGGCGCGCCCCCTGGATTCGTGGTGGTGCCGGTCGCAGGGCCGGGCTGAGTCGAGAAGGTAATCCCAAACGAGGGACCGACGACGTGAAGGCCCGATGCCGCCACGGGCCCGGCAGGCGCCGCCGCCGCAATGGAGCGCGCTGCGGCATCGGCCTCGAGAACGCGAGGATCGCTCTCGACGAACCGCTCGATGGCTTCGGCAAGCGTCTTCGCGGGGGGGGGGCGCGAGCGCATCGCCGCCCCTTCCTCCGGATGGATGGCGACGCCCAGGTTCATCGCGCGGAGCAGGGCGCGACCCTCCCGCGACTCGACCAAGAGCAATCGGCGCTCGGCGTCGAAGAGGAGCGCCTCGACGCCCGTGGCCGCGCGCAATTTCGCCGAGTCGGAGAGCTCTGGCTCGGCGGCCTGCTCTTCGCGCAGGTGCGCGAGCACGCCCTTGAGCCGATCGCGATTTTGGAGCTCGACGTCGCGGATGTGCGCCGTCTCGTCGCAATCGGCGGCGGCGAGGCGCTTTTCGGTTTCCAGCGCCGTTCGCGTCGCGGCCAACCCCTCTTCGGCGCGCCCCACGGCCGCTGCCCGGTCGGAGATGTCCGAGGCCGTCCTGGGCGGGTCGAGGTTCCAGTTCAGGCCGAGACCGATCGACGAGCCAACCGTGTCTCTGCCGATCTCGCGCGTGCCCTGCACCGCTACGTCGACCGCCGCCCCGGCCGCGCGAACACTCGCCAGCGAGGCGCGAGCGCTGTCGGTCTCGAGCTCGGCGATGCGACCCCGCAGCTCCGCCTCGAATCCGACCAGGCGCTCGGACTCGTAGACGTCCCTGGCAGCCCTTTCCGCCTCGCGGCTCTCGACCTGACCGAGGGCCGCCGCTCCATCGACGAGCGCCCGCGCGCCGATCTCGGCCTGCGTCCATGCTGCCTGGTCGGTCTCGCGGTCCGCGAGCGCCACCGCCACGCGCATCTCGCCTTCGGATGCGAGCGTCTCTTCGTCGATGAGGCCCTCGCGCTTCATTTCACCGAGCGAATCGCGAACTGTCGTGACGAATGCGAGGCGCCGTTCGGCCTCTCGAAGGAGCGCGCCCCGGTACGCCAGCTCCAAGCGAGCGGCCGCCTGCCGCGCCAAACGCCGTTTGTGCGCAAAGACGGCTTGGGCCGCCCGAAGTTCCGCCTCGACCCGAGCGGCGCGCCCCTCCCGATCATCGCGACGAGCAAAGAGCGAGACGCGCGCGAGCACCGCCGGATGCCTCAGCTGCGGCGGCAAGAGCGCCCCACCGTTGGTCAGGAGGAGCCCCGTGTTGCCCGCGATCGCCGCGCCCGAGCCCGAGAGGAACGGATAGAGCACTCCGAGCTCGATCCTTCCAGCAAACGTGGACCGCGCGGCTTCGGCTCGCTCGTACGCGCTGGCCGCATCTGCCTCGGCCGCGGCCACGGAAGCGTCGGGGCGAGGCGCGGCGCCGCCTTCGCCGGCCGGCCGCTCGCCGGGTGCGAGGAGCGGATCGCCGGCGCGCGTGGGCGGGGCCGCGGCCGTCTCCGCGTGCGTCGTCAGAACGACCTCGGCGCTCACGGCCTCCGCGGTCAACGCGTCGACGAAATCGCTCGCCGAAACCAAGTTCGCGCTCGCCCCCACCAGTGTCGCGCCGTCGACTTCGCCCCGCGCGAACCGCCGCGCGGCGTCCACGAAACGGGCTTGCGACTCGAGGGCGTCGCGACTCAGAGACCAAGCGGACAGCGCTCCCACGCGACGCGCGGCAGCCTCTGCGCGAATGCGCCGGCTTTCGTCGATTGTTTCCTCGAGACGCCACTCCTGCGCTTCCACGGCCGTTTCCTCCGCGTCGCGCTGGGCCACGCGATTGGACCGCAAATCGAATCCGAGCGTCGCCTGCCCGAGGACCTGGTCGGTGGACCACGTAGGTCTTTCCGCGAGGACAGTCGGCGCGGGCTTGACCACGACGTCGAGAACGCTCGCGAGGAGCTCCGGCACGTAGGGCATTCGGCTTTCCGCGGCCCCCAACATCGACCGCTGGTGGCGCAGCGCGGCGGTGGCCTCTTCCACGCCCGTCCCGCTGCCGGGAACGGAAAGCGCGAGCACGTCGAGCACGTCTGGAAGCTCGAGCCGGGGATCGAGCCCGCTGCCCTCGAGCTTCTGGCCCGCGAGGGACTCGAGGTGGGCCGCCTGCTCCCGACGCGACGCCTCCGCGTCCGCCTCCTTGGCCGCGATCGCCGCCAGACGGGACTCGAGCAACGCCGCATCGCCCCCCGCGCTCGTCCCCGGCGGCCCGAGCTCCCGGGTGAGCGCGCGGAGCGACTCTTCGTGTTCGCGGAGGCGCGTGATTCGCCGTTCGGCCAGATACAGTCGAGCGTACGCATCGAGCGCATCGGCCACGACGTCGTGCTCCTCGCGAAACGAAGCCGCGAGGGCCTGAGCCACCGCTCGGTCGGCGGCCGCACCCGCCCCGATCTTGCCCGGCGACCAGACGGCCTGCATCTGAAGGTCGAGACGAAACTGAGGATCCGCCGACCGCACGTCTTCCTCGCGCGTGACGACCATCGAGGCGTGGGGCAGGAGATCCATCCAGGTCGCGGCGGCCTTGGCGACGGCGACCTGGCGGCGCGCATCGGCCGCGCTCGCCCGCCCGCCCGGGGTCCTCTGGGCCGCTCGCACCGCATCGAGCAAACTACGGAGTACGGCCCGGCCGCGGCTCATCGCCGCGGCCCGCTCGTCCGGCGAGAGGGCCCCCGGCGCGAACCCCTTCGTGGCGCTTCCGGGCTGCGGCTCCCCATCGTTTCGAGCGTCGACCGGAGCGTCCACGGGCGGCCGAGCGGTGCGGTCGAGATCGGCGATTCTTCGCTCCGCGTCGGCATACCAGGACGCCCGCCTGGCGAGGCGCCAGACCGTATCGACGTTGAGAGACAGAAAGAGGAGCCCTTGGTCGAGCGCTCGCGCCACGCGGCAAAGCACCTGCCCCGACTTCGGCTCGAGGCCGTCCGGTGCCGGATGGCCGTCCGGCGGAACCGCGCGTAGGACCCTCTCGAGGTTGGCCAAGGCTCCCGGGTTGCCGGTCGTCGCCAGTTCCGCCGCGGCGTACGGCGACACGAGCGTCGGACGATTCAGCCCGTATTCCGAGTAACCGTGGACGGGGTCGCAGGCCGGCGCGTAGCCGAACACGGCGTGGCCGTTTCGACGTGCGACCGCCATCGTGGCCTCGATGTACGCAGAGTGACTTCGACCGAGCGACCGCGGCGCGAGCGACGTCTCATCGAGGAAGAGCTGGCCGGTCATCTCGACGAAAGCGCTGTAATTCCAGCCCCGCGCGAGTATGCGCCCTTCTTTGCGCACCCAGCGGTAACGCATGCCGTTCCAGGCCGAGATGGGAAGCTTGCCGAGCCCGACGAGCGCGTTGACGAGCGGACGCGCTTCGCTGTTCAGGTCGTCGTACGAAAACGGAAAGGACTCGCCGCGCTGTCTCGTGCGCGCCTCGACGACGAAGCCGGCGCTCATCGTTCCATTCGGGTCGACGAAGACCGAATAATCCTGTTTGGCAACGAGCAAACGCGCTTTCGCGGCGAGCGCGTCGTCCACGCCTTGGTAGGAGGCGTCGACCAGGCTGAGCGCCACGGTCACCCACGCCGAGTCGATCGAGGAGTATCGTACGCGTCCGTCCACTTCTTCGGCGTGGACGTCGTTCGGATCGAGACGGATGACTTCGGGAAAGATGCCGGCAAACGTCGCGAGCCCCGAGAGTACGTCGACCACTCCGCCGACGTGGGCGCGGGCCTCGGCGGGCGACACCAAGCCCTTCGCCTCGGCCGCGAGCGTGACGAGCAGATCGATTCCAAAATTGGTGCACTTGGTCCAGCGAAGCCCGTTGGCGTCGGTGTTGTCGCCGACCAAGTGCCCGCCTCCTACGTCCGCCGGGGCTCGCAGGCCCATGAAGCCGGAAAGGAGCTGCCGGTCGTATTGGTCTTGCAAGGAGGAACGCGAGGAGGACAAACCCGGCCCGTCCGCGCGCGCGGGCCCCGGAGCCCCGGCGAACGCGACGACCCAAACGGATAGGGCCGCGAGCAAGCGTCTTGCGTTGGCGGGTCCGAACGATCGCGTCGTCCACATGCTCTTTCAGCGCCCCAAGTCCGCCGCTTGCGGGCGCACGCTCGCGCCGTGCGTCCCAAGGCACGCGCCTCCGTGTGGGCCGTCGGGCCGACCCGACGTCAATGCCCACAAGAACATGCCGGCAAGTTCGGCGCTCGTGCCGAAGTCCGCGGGCCCTTCGCCCGTCAAACCCATTTGGTAGACGCCCGTCGTCCCGACCGCGCGGATCGTGTGCCGTTCGGTCGCGTTCTTCAATCCCGTGTCGTAGAGCTCGCGCGCACGCGGATGGACGTCCGCCCAAGCCGCGAGGCCTCGCATGAGCGCGTAGTGTCCAAACGGAGTCGCCTGCTGCCCGGCGCCCGTCACCTCGTAGCGATCGAACACCTTGCTCGTGCCGAAAAAGGCATGGTCCGATGCCCGGACCTTGACCCAGTGATCGACGAACAGCTCGGCAGACCGGCGGTATCGCGCGTCGCCGGTCCGGTCGAAGGCGATTCGAAGCGCCCAGAGCTTCATTCCCTGGTCGTCGAGGTCGTTCTCCCCCGATGTGCGCGATTGCTCGTTGACGAGGTACGCGCCGTAGTTGGGCCGACTCGGATCGGTGACCTGCAGGCCGCCATCACGGTCGCTCGAGGCGATTTGATTGCACAGATAAAGCATCGCGTCGCGGTAGCGCGTGTCACACGTTTCGCGATACGCCCAATCGAAAACGGCGACGTGAAATGCATAAGACCGCATGATTCCGTACGCGGGCATCAAGTCCAATCGATTGCGAAGGTGAGTCATCGCCAAGAGGCTGAACTCCGCACCCCGGAGAGCGGCCGCACGGATCGTCCGCTCCCGCCCCTCGATTTCGGCGCGATTCTCCGGCGGTGTCGCGCTCTGCAAGAGGTCGCGCAGCAAATCGGACGTTGCCATCCACGCCGCCTGCATCGCGGCATAGGCGTGGTCGGATTCCAGGGCGACGTGCGCGAGCCCTCGACGACCGCGCGACGCGCTCGAGTCCCGCGACGCGGCGGGGTGATCCGCGCTTCGCGCACCGCTCACCGTTTCCACGAGGTCGGTCCAGATCGGGCCGAGCGACTGCAGCTCGTCGGGCACCGTGTCTCCATCCGCGGAGAAGAGGGGCGCCCAAAGGGTGTAGGTGAACACCGCGGGCGCCGCGTACCGCTCGCCCGGCGCCAGGCGGATGTCCGGGCGATAGCGGACTTCAAGACTCTCCCAGCCTCGGTATCCGTCTTTGGTCGCGGCGCGATCCGAGGCCCCGCCATTCGCATTGGACAAGACAACGGCGTCGGCCGTTTGCGGAACGTAATAAATCTGGGCCTTGTCGTAGCCGAACACGGCGAGAAAGCGCGGCCGGTACTTCCGGTACGCGGCGGTGAGGTCGACCGAACCGTCCGCGAAATCGTCGCCCCAGAGGGGTTCGGGCAGACCCTCCATCCAGAACCCGACGTGAGGGGGGACGCCTTCGATGGCTCGGCTGAAGCCGTATCGATTCTGAGAGGTCTCATTCACCCCGTCGCCGTATTCGAAGAAGTCACCGAGACCGACACGCACTTCGTTCAACGTCATCGGGGCCGCGCCTCCCCATTCGATGGTTTCCTCTACCCGTGCCGCGGCCAGTCCGCGAAAGAGCGACGCGGTTTCGCGTACGCGGAGCTGCCCGTCGGAGCGTGAAAAGAGCCGCGAGACGGAGAGCGTGTCCCGGTCCGTCGATACGGTCCGTGGCAGAGATTCGCCATCGATCGAGAACCGATACGCCCCGCTCTCCACGGACTCTTGGCGACCGTCGATCGTCGAGGAGAAGGTGCCCCATGTGGCGCCCGCGACGCGCTCCTCACCGCGCCGGAACACGATCCGGGGGTGGTTGAAACTGACGGCCACCGCCCCGTTGTCGATGAATGCGTCCGACCTCTGGGTCTTCGTGTCGAACTCGGTGTCGAGGAGCATCCCGTCGAAGGTCTTCATCCAGACCGAGCCCGAGGGTGTCATGGCCTCGACCGTCGCTTCCGCGAGACCGAGAATCGCGCCGAGTGCGTCGCGGTCGCCGGTTTGGCGGTAGTAGCCAATCAGGCCGTAGAGGACGTCGGCCTGATCCCTGCCGAACCATGCGCTCCCCATCGAACGCTTCGCGTTGGCGGGGAGACTCGCGTCCGCGTAAGGCCACCGCGTCACGAGACGCGGGTCGCTCTTCTGCCTGTGCGATGCGAGAAACTGATGGACGTAAGCCTGCAAGAACGCCTTGCGGCCGTCGGCGCCATCCTTCAGGTTGGCCGTCGCGCGGTCGAGACCCGACAAG
>CAZVPE010000229.1:0-9076 GCA_964628155.1 uncultured Polyangiaceae bacterium
GGGTCCGGTACAAGTGGTGGGGTTGGACTGCGTGCGGCCAGGCCTGCGCGGGTGCTCCCCGCAGACCCGCTCGAGGTGGCTCGCGCGGTCCTGCCAGACGAAGTCCATCCCCACCACTTGTACCGGACCCGCGCCCGTATCGACGTCCCGCTCGTCGTCCACAAGGAGCGTGATGCCGTTTGCCGCCAAGGCCTCGGCGACGGTCTCCGGAGCCTCGTGGTCGTGGTTGCCCGGGCAGGCGAACACTTTGCCCGGCATCGCGCGAAGAGGCTCGAGGGCGCGCCGGAGCAGCTCCGGGTCCGACTGCGACTCCATCGTGAGAAAATCGCCTGTGAGAAATACGAGGTCCGGATTCCTCGCCACGGCGCGTTCGGCGATCCTTCGCAGGCGGGCCACCGACATGAACGGGCCGATGTGCGGATCGGTGATCTGCACGACGCGGAGTGGCCGTTCTTCGCGCGCATCGCCCCGCGGGTGGGGCGCGACGTTCGTCGGCTCCTCGGGGCCTCCGATGACGAGATCGATCTCTTCCTCGCGCGAAGTGAGCGACTGAAGCAGCCCGACCGCGCCGGCTGCGTACGGTAGCCATGGCACCCAGGGGTGGAATCCCAAGGCGCGCAAGAGGGCCCATGGGAGGGCGAGAAGCGTTCCGGCGACGAAGAACGCCGCCGGCCAGCTCACGAGCAACCGGTACGCAGTCGAGCGCATGCGTGGCCGAGAGAGTCCCGCGAAGTTTACGTACACGATGAGGTGGAGCGCGACGAAGACGGGCATCCCGGCGCCGGAGAACGGTGCCATCGCGATCGCGAGCAGCGAGTAGATGCCGAGGAGCACGCCCGCGGCCATCGCGAACCTTTGCCCACGAACGAGCCGGGCGGCGAGCACGACCGCGAGCCAACCTCCGAGCGTCAACAAGCGAAACGACGTCGGCCCGTCCGGTGGCATCAACATCTATGGATGCTGGCATGCGCCCCAACGTGTCGCCTCTCGATTCGAGTCCTCCAGCCATGCTCGACCGAATCGCTCGGCTCGGAGGGCTCCCGACGCGGCGGTACACTTCGGCGTGGCCGACCACTCGCTCGCCGCTCGTATCGAGCCCCTATTGCCGGGCGACACCGTCGCGGTCGCGCAATGCATCGCCTTGGACGCAGACGCATTTCCGTACGCGA
The DNA here is from genome assembly GCA_964628155.1 of uncultured Polyangiaceae bacterium. Taxonomy (GTDB): domain Bacteria; phylum Myxococcota_A; class Polyangia; order Polyangiales; family Polyangiaceae; genus Palsa-1150. Next base: position 1,170 of record CAZVPE010000229.1, read on the forward strand.
GCGCGACCTTCGGCGTCCGCGAAGCCGCGGCGCGCACGTGGATCGCGCGCGACGTTCGCATTCCCGAGGGCAAGTGCCCGGTCATCGGCTTCATCGCCGGACACCACCGGCGCGGAACGCTCCACATCGGAGGACTGGCCGTGGAGTCGGCTGTCCGGCGGCGGGGCGTGGGCCGCGCACTCTTGCGCGAGGCCGTCGACAGCGCTCGGGCGGAGGGAATGGACGCGGTGGCGCTCCACGTGTCGGTCGCCAACCGCGACGCCATCCAACTCTACCGTCGCGAGGGCTTCTGCGTCAGGGCTCGCCTACGACGCTTCTATCCTTCGTCCACCCACGGCGGCGAGCGCGACGCCTATGAGATGGAGCTGCGACTCTAGCGCAGGTCGGGCGCGTCCTACGTCTCCGGAGTGCGCTCTCGGATCCGGAGTGTGCTCTCGAACGATGGCGGCCCCTCGCTCGGCGCCCTAGGCTGAGGAGCCATGCGGTACAACCTCCTCGGCAACACCGGTCTTTACGTCTCGGAGCTCTGCCTAGGCGCCATGACGTTCGGCGGCGGCAGCGGCATGTGGCAGGCGATCGGAAACCTCGGGCACAAGGAGTCGCTCGCCCTGGTTTCCGCGGCGCTCGACGCGGGGGTCAACTTCATCGACACGGCCGACGTGTACTCCGGTGGCGATAGCGAGCGGCTGGTCGGCGAGGCGCTCAAGGCCCTCAATCGCCCGCGGGAACAAATCGTAGTGGCGACGAAAGTGCGCGGCCGAGTTGGGCCGGGCGTCAATCAAGTCGGTCTTTCACGGGGCCACATCCTTTCGAGCATCGACGGCAGCCTGCGCCGACTCGGCCTCGACCACGTCGATCTTTATCAGATCCACGGATTCGATCCGGTGACGCCCATCGAGGAGACCGTTCGCGCCCTCGACGACGTGGTCCGCTCCGGAAAGGCGCGTTACCTCGGTTTCAGCAACCTGCCGGCATGGCTCGCGTCGCATGCCATTACGTTCGCCGAGCAAAACGGGTTTGCTCGCTTCGAGAGCGCCCAAGTTTACTATTCGATCGCGGGTCGCGACATCGAGCGCGAAATCGCGCCGCTCTGCCAGGCCCGCCGCCTCGCGATCCTGCCGTGGAGCCCGCTTGCGGGCGGTCTTCTTTCCGGCAAGTTCGACCCCGACAAGAAAGGCCCCGCGGACGCGCGCCGCGCGGCCTTCGACTTTCCGCCCGTGAACATGGAGCGCTTGCCGCGCGTTCTCGCTGCGCTCCGGAGAGTCGCCGAGGACACCGGCGCCTCCGTGGCGCGCGTCGCGCTCGGCTGGCAGCTGACCAAGCCCTTCGTCACGAGCATCCTCATCGGGGCCAAAAGGCCGGACCAGCTCGCCGACAACCTCGCGGCCACCGAGCTTCGCCTATCGGCCGAGCATGTGAAGCTGCTCGACGAAGCCAGCGCGCTTCCCCAGGAATACCCGGGCTGGATGGTCGACTTCCAAAACTCCCGCGACCCGCGCGGCACGGCAGCCCCGCCCACGGACGCTCAGATCCGCGCGGCGGCAGAGCGCCTCAAGTGAGGCAATGCCCACCGTCGTGACCCGTCTGCGGCCCGCTCGCATCGAGGTCATGAAGCGGTTCGCGTCACGACCGGTCCATCGCACGTGGACGCGAGGTCCGGCATGACTTCGCTGACGGTCGATCACGTTGTGTCGACCGAGCGATTTCGCGCTTTGGAAGCGGACTGGCGCCTCCTTGAGAAGCGGGTCGCCCCGACCGTTCCGTTCGCAACGTATGATTGGACTGCGGCCTGGTGGACCCATCTGAGTGAATCCGGGGCCGGTGTTCGCGACGAACTCTCGCTGAGAACCGTTCGGTCCCCGGAAGGCGAAATCGTCGCGATCGCCCCGACGATGCTGACGTACCGGCCGGGCGAGGGGCCCCTGTCGAGCCGTCAGTTCCAATACTTGGGAGCGGATGCCAATATTACCGAACTGCACGGGATGCTGGTCTCGCCCGGTCACGTCCTCGCCGCACACGCCGCGTTGCTCCACGACTTGAAGGCCACCAAGGGCACATGGGACTGGATGGTGTTGACGCTTCCTGTCCACGACGGGCTGCAAGCCATGGTCGGTCAAATGTTCCCTGGGTTCGTGGTCGCCAAGGAGATACCCCTATTTCACGTGAATCTCGCGCCAACTTGGGAAGCCTTCAAGGCGAAGCTGGGTCGAAATATCAAAGAATCGATCCGACGGTGTTACAACGCTCCGAAGCGAGATGGGGTCTCGCTGGAGTTCGAAGTGCTTGACGATTGCTCCGATGTCGGCCCAGCTCTTCAGGAGTTCTTCCGATTGCACAGTGCGCGAGCTGAGCTCGTCGACACCGTGCGTCATGGCGACGTCTTCGGCTCCGTCCGTGCGAAAAACTTCTTGGTGGATGTCTCGCAGCGGTGCGCGAGGCTCGGAACATTTCGCGCCTTTCGACTCAACGTCGGGGGGGCGGCCGTTGCCACGAGGTTGGGCTTCGTCGTCGGCGACTGTTTGTATATGTACTACTCCGGGTACGATCCGAGTTTTCGCAAGTACAGTGTGATGACGACGGTTCTCTGCGAAGCGATGAAGTATGCCATCGTCAAAGGGTATCGAATCGTCAATCTGTCGACAGGTACGGATGAATCGAAACTCAGGTGGTCTCCTGTACCGACGTGGCACCAGCAAGTTTTGATCGTTTCCCCTTCCCTTCGAGGCCGCCTGGTACACGCGGCGACCGAGCAAGCGCGCTCGTGGCTCCGCGCCGGCATGCTGGCTCGAGCTGCAGGGTATCTCTTCGCGCGACGGTAGAAATGACGGGCCCCTTTCTTCGCGTGTCCAACGACGTCTGACTCGACCGCGAATCTGCCTTCGACGCCGCGGCGGGGCGCGTGGTATGTCGATCCGATCACGGCACGGCTGCGGCGCGTTCGGCAACGCGAGGCACCGAGCTGCCCGGGAGCGAGCTCATGACGCGCCGACCTGTCCTCTTCCTCATGACCCTCTTGTCGGTCGCTTCCTCCGCTTGCTACGGACGCGGCGGCTTTCTGCTGGGCGCGATGCTGGGAACGGCGATCGTGACCGCCGCGGTGGTCAGTGCGACCCCACCGCCTCCCCCGCGCGTCGTGTATGTACCGGTGGCGCGGGAAGGCTACGCGTGGCAGCCGGGTTACTGGACGCTCCAAGACGGCCAGTGGGTGTGGGTCGACGGACAGTGGATTGCCCTACAAACGGGCTACTCGTGGTCCCCGGCGCACTGGGAGCAAGACCCGAGCGGGAGCTGGCGACTCCAGGCTGGAGAATGGGTGCCCGACCCGCCGCCGCCGCCACCACCTCCGCGGTGACGCTCGTCAGGGCAACGTGAACGACGCGACCCGAGCAACGCCCTAGACAAAACTCGATCACGAAGCGCGCGCGCTTCGCGTCCTTTACAATGTCGGGCATCCCATGAGCCTCAGTCACCGCGTCCGAGCGATCGCCTGGGGCGCCTGCACGCTCGTCCCGGCGGCGGGCTGCTCGTCGCCTTATGAGCCGAACTTGAAGTTCGTGCAGCGCACGCTCGACGCATCTTCTGCCGGGGTTCCCGGCGACAATTCTCGAGCGACCGATGACGCCGGAGGGTCCGCCATCCTTCCTCCTACCGGGGGCTTCGACGCCAGTTCGCTCGTGGGTCAGCAAGGCACGGACTCTTCGCCCCCGCCGCAATTCGGAACCGGTGGGTCGGTGCCAATCGACAGCGGCAGCGGATCGGTCGACGCGCTATCCCCCCCGCACCCGGCACCGGACGCGGGACCCCCGAGGGCACACGCGGCCACCATCGTGGTCACCACCATCGACGACATGATGTGTTACAGCCCGGAAAACGTCGGCGCGATCTGGATTGCAGAGAGTTCGGGAGCTTTCGTCGAGACACTGCAAGAATGGGGGAAGACCCGAATCGACCACTTGGTTCTTTGGAATTCGGCGACGAGCGACGCCGGGCTTCCGCGAAGCACCGTCGACGCGATCACGGGGGCAACGGCGCAGAGTTACGGCACTCGTGTTTCCTACTGGAATTTCACGGATGCCAGCGGAAAGACGGTTGCCGACGGCTCATACCGGGTGTACTTCGAGACGTGCGACGACAACGTGCCTGGCCCGAACACGTTCGTGACATTTACAAAGGGGCCTACCGCTGCGATGTTCACGTTCCCCGACACGACCTATTTCCAAGATCTCAAAGTGATCGTGATGCCCTGAAACCCGAAGGCGGGGCAGAGGGCAATCACCTGCGTTCAAGAGAGCAAGGCGGCGATGCTTCGCCCTAGAGCACCGAACGGTTTGACTCCCGTCGGCTTTGCCGCGATTTTCTTCGCATCGCTTCGTTGCTCCTCCTCAAATTACTCCAGTAGTTCTCGTCGTCGCGCCTCGCGCTGCTCGAAACTCGCAGCAAATCCTCGGTCCGCCAAACCGTTCGGTGCTCTAGGCGGCCGCTACCCGCAGTGGCGCATACGGATACGCAGCGGGATTCTCCGGCTCCCACCCGTCGTCGACGCGCCGGAGGTAAACCCGTCGCCCGCCCGTGTTGGGCTCTCGATCGGCGCCCGTCAGGTTGACGAGGACGGTGTCCGACAGCGGGAAATCGCCGCGTCGAACGAGGCCGACGAGGCCGGCCATAGCGGTCGCCGCTGAAAAGCAAATGTCGATTCCCTCGTATTCGAGGACCATCGAGCGGGCAGTGCGGATCTCGTCCTCCGTCGCGATCGCGCACGTGCCCTGACTCTCGAGCACCATCGATTGAATGTACGGATACGATCGCATGGGGTCGCCGCGCAGAATGGCCTTGGCGATCCCGTTCGGACGTCGGACGACGAGCTGGGGCCGCACCGTGGCTGCGCCTTCGAGGAATGCCCGCGAGACTGGCGCGCACGACTCTTGTTGAACGCAGAGGAGCCGCGGCACCCCATCGGTCCTCCCCATCGCCCGGAGCTCGCGCGCGCCCTTGTAGGCGCCGTAGACGCCCATCGCGCTCGAGATCGCTTGGACGTACCACCCAATCGGCCCGGGAATCTGCTCGACCGCCTCGAGGTAGGCGAGCTTCAGTCCTTCGCGCCTCCCCGGGTTGAAGAAGCCACGCTCGGACGTGAAGTCGTTCGCCTCCGCGAAGCGCCCGGCGCAGTTGAACGCACCGACGAACGACTCGTCGCGAATGACGAAGTGCGTGACCTGGGTGTCGTTGCGCGTTTCGACGCGATCGGCGAAGTCCTCGGCCGAAAAGATGAACATGCGGCACTCGGGGTAGTATTCGGCCATCTGGACGAACGCCGACGACGAGTTGCCTGTCGACGACGTGCAGAACGCGCGAATGCCGCACTCTTTCATGTACGAGAGCGCGACGGCCGCCATGCGATCTTTCGTCGTGCGGGTGGGGTTCTTGGTCTCGTCCTTCAGGTAGAGATTCGGAAGGCCAAGCAATCGCCCGAGTCGATGGGCGTGGACACAGGGCGTCTTGGGCAGGAGTGCTCGCAGGAGGTTTTCCGGCTTCTCCATCGGGAGGAGGTCGAAGTAGCGAAACAAGGGGAGCTCCGAGTCGTAGAGCCTCACGGCGCCGAGCTCGTACTCGGTGTCGATCATTCCGTCGCACGAGCAAAATGCGCGAAAGGCGTGCGGGTAGGTCTTGCCGCAGCGAACGCAGCGATGAAAAACCTTCTTTTCGTTGAGCGACGGAATCATGCGAGCCCTCCCGAAGGTGAAAGACCGAGGTGTGTGACGTTTCCGAAAGGCACGAACGCGATGTGAGCACCGGACCGGACACGCTCGCCGAGCCACGAGAGGCCGGCCTCGAGCGATTCGAGCGGGTGAAGGCCGAGCCTGCGAACGAGGTCGGCAGGCATGGCCGTGACGACACCGATTTCAGACGCTCGCGCGAGGCGCCTGAGCATGACCGAGTTGTGCCCCGCGAGGTTGTAGGCCGCGCGCACGTCTCGCTCGAGAGCGTCGTCGTCCGAGACCGCGGCCCAGTCGAGAAAACCCTTTGCGACGCCCAGCGGACACTCGGCCACCCAGAGCATCGGGCCGCCGGGCCGGAGGCCCTCTTGCACGTTGAAAAGGGCCTTGATCGACTGCATGAAGTTCATGTCGTAGGGGGCCCCGCCGGCCGATGTGATGATGCCGTCGAAAGGCCTGTCGACGAGGACCTGGTGAACGCGGCGCGCGAACGCGCAGGCCTGCTGGTGCGAACCCTCGGGCTCGCCCGCGAACACCCCGACGACGCGTTGATGCTCGTCGATCACGGTGGTCACGGCGAATGACGGCCCCGCCATGCGGGCGGCTTCGAGCATGTCGAGGTGGACCGGATTGCCGTCGATCGCGCACGGGCCGACCCCGCGCGCGATGCCGCGGTTCCCCTCGCCGTTCGAGGCGAGTGTGAGCCGATGGTTTTCCGTGATCGTCTTGTGCGAGGCGACGCCCGGGAGAAGTGCCTTGCGGCCGCCCCCGAAGCCGGCAAAGTAGTGCGGCACGGCCCGACCCGTCAGAACCTTCACCTCGGATTCGACGACGCGGCGAGCGAGCGCGACGCGCGTGCCCCGGGATGTCACGCCGACGTCCACGAAGTCGCTGCCGCGGCAATCGTGAACCGCGCCGGCGACGGAGCCGGCAACGTCGGAACCCACGAGTTCGTGGAGGTCCCGAAGGCCCTTGTGCTCGTGCGTCCCGGTCGCAAGGTAGAAATGGACACCCGCCCTGGGCACGCCGGCCTCGTCGAGTTCCCGCAAGACCGGCAAGGCGAAGTCTCCAACGGCCGCAATGCGATCGATTCCAGGAACGAGGACGACGGCAGACCGCGCGCCCCTCGCCACGTCGCGAAGGCGGGGGCCCATTGGCCGTTCCAGTGCCGAACGGACGAGCTCCGCGGCCGGAGCGGGGCTGGCGACTGGAGACGGCGCGACGCGAATGATCTCGGCCCGCCCCACGATCGAAGGCGCGAGGCATAGCTCGCGCGCGCCGTACCGAACGCAATGCATCTCGCTGGACTCCCACGGCACGAACCGGCTCAGCCGTCAGCAGAGCAGGCCCCCACCCACCGGTCAGAGGTGGACCCTTAATGCCGCAATCTGCGCTTCGACGCAACGGTCATCGGCGTCGATGCCCGGACGGCAACCCCGGTGCCACTCTCGGTCGGGGTGAGGACCCCGAGCCCCGTCGAGCCGCGAGGCTAGAATCGCCACGACAATGCCTCATTCTCGGATCATTTGGATTCGTTCGCCGCCTATTTTGTTGTCGATTCTTGCTCGAGTCCCCCGGTGGCCGGGGAGGCCGGTATTCGTCTTCGACAACACCGTAACGGCCGCAAGGACCGTCGGCAGGCGGGGTCGACGTCGCGACTATCAAGTCTAGTGGGAATGTCGGACTACAGCCTGCCAATAAAACAAGAGAAAACGGACGGAACTCCTCCGTGATCCCTTCCTCTCGACCAATCTTGTGACAAGATGCGCTGGGCCGCTGATTGAGTCGCGGGCGCGTCGGCGCGCTTCGTTCGCAGGGCGAGGACAAAAACATGGCCACCAAACGGCAACGTCTTTCATTTCTCCCATTGTTCGCACTTGTCGGCCCGATCGCCTGTTCTGGAGGCGCTGGCCCGTCCGCAGCCGGTTCGGGGGACAAGGGCGGAGGCCCTTCGACCGCCGGCGACACGGGAGGGTCAGGCTCCGGTGGCGGCGCAACTGCGGCAACGGGGTCTTCGGGGGCCACGACGACGCCCGGGAGCGGAGGCGCCGGAACTCCGGGAACGTCATCCGGTACGGGCTCGGGAGCCGGCGCCGCTTCTGGATCGTCCGGAGCAAAGGGAACCGGCGCAGGCGCAAGCTCGTCCGGTGTGGCGACGGGTTCGAATGGCGGATCGTACGCCGGAGCGGGTGC
>CAZVPE010000230.1:0-8999 GCA_964628155.1 uncultured Polyangiaceae bacterium
TCGTCGAGCGGCCGCCCGCCCTCCCGGCAGCGGCCGAGCGGGCGGAGGCGCGCGGTGTCGTGGCTCTGCGCGAGGCGCCCGGCGGCGATGCCGTACGCGACCTGGTCGCCGCGGTGCTCGAGGCTTGGACGCGCGAGTCCATCGACCAGCTCGCCGCGCTGCTTACGGCGGATGCCGGCCCGATCGAGTCGCGATCGCGGGGTCGGACCGCACTCCTCGAAACCTGGCGCCAGAGGCTGCGCGCCCACGAGTACGAGCGGCTCGCCGGCGTCGAGCTCGTGCGGCTCGATCGCATCGAACGCTACACGTGGGACGACCTTTCGCTACCCGACTCGCCGGCGCGCCCGCCCGAGATGCAGCCCGATGAGCTTTACCTCCGAGTCCCGGTGGAAGTGATCCGCGTCGCCGGCGAGCGGCTCTTCGGCGATGCCATCTTGGTGCTCTTGCGGCGCGACGAGGGCAGGTACAAGATCTCCGCCTACGGCGAGGTGGACGTTCGCTAGAGCACCGAACGGTTTGGCGGACGGTAGTCACACCGCTCGGTGCTCTAGGGATTGGCCGGCCCGAGCCGGGCGCGAATCGCACGCAAGACGTCGTCCGTCTGCTTCACGGTGCCTTCGAGCGATCCGCTCGTGTCGATGACGTGATCGGCGACGGCGACCTTTTCGCGGAGCGGCTTTTGGGCTCGGATTCGTGCGAGCGCCTCGTCTTCCGACGCTCCATCGCGCGCGCACAGCCGGGCCGCCTGCACCTCCTCGGGACACGAGCACACGACCAGCGGGCGCAACGCGTCGGTCAAGCCATTCTCGACGATGAGCGCGGCTTCGTAACAGGCGAGCGGTTCTCCCGTGCCCGCGAGGGCTTCGGCCAGCTCGCGCGCACGGGCCGCGATGCGCGGGTGGGTGATCGCATTGAGCTTCCTTCGGGCCGACTCGTCCGCGAAGACGAGCTTCGCGAGCGCTTTGCGATCGAGGGCGCCGCTCGCCCCAATCACTCCGGCTCCGAATTGGTCGACGATTTCTCGAAGGCCGTCGGTCCCCGGAGCCACCACCTCTCGCGCCAGCTGGTCGGCGTCGATGACCGGGACGCCGAGCGCGCGCAGTCGCGCCGCGACCGTACTCTTGCCCGAAGCGATGCCGCCGGTCAGACCGAAGAGGTGCACGCGATTGCCGATCGCCCTATACAATCGTCCTCGACCCGATGCGAGTGACGGCGGACCATTCCGGGTCGGGTTCGAGAAAGCTCACCCGGCGGAGGTTGCTCGAGGCCGCGGTGCTCTCCGCGCTCGCGTTCGGGGGATCGGTGGCCGCCATCGCGAGAACGCGGGGCTATCCGCGGCCGGCGGGGCTGAAGCTCGCCGCTCTTTCGCCATGGCAGTTCGCTGTCGTCGAGCATGCCGCCCGGCGTATCGCCGCCGCCGACCGAGCGGACGACGCCACGATTCCAAGCCCCGACGAGGTCGGCGTGGCCGCGTTCGTCGACCAGTGGACCGCCCGGCTGCCCGAAAACGTGCGCCGAGACCTCGGCCGCTTTCTCGCGTACGTCGAGCACATCGCCCCCCTCGGCATGGGTTGCGTCTCGCGTTTCACGCGTCTTGCCGCCGGCGAACAAGATCGCGTGCTCGCCTCGATCGAGAGCTCGTCCATCGACCTCCTTCGGGCCGGTTTCGACGGTTTGCGGTCGCTCGTGTTCCTGGGGTTCTACCGCGATCCGCGTACCTGGAGCATCGTGGGCTACGACGGTCCGCTCGTCGGCCGGCCCCTCTCGGGCTGGCGATGATGGCGAGTCACCGATGAGCGGCACCATCACCCGGGGCTCGCAGATCGAGCGCGATCTGAGGCTCGACGTCGACGCGGTCGTCGTCGGTACCGGGGCCGGGGGATCCGTGGCGCTCCGCGAGCTCGCGCGCGCCGGGTTGAACGTCGTCGCGCTCGAACAAGGACCCTGGTCGTCGTCGCGCGACTTCGATCAACGCGAGGACCGGATGCTGCCGCTCCTTTTCGAAGACGCCGGAGGCCGCGCGACCGACGACATGGCCATCCGCGTCCTCCAGGGCCGCGGCCTCGGCGGAAGCACGGTGCACAACACCAACCTCTGCAAGCGCACGCCGGACACGATCCTCGACCTCTGGGCGAACAAGTACGGCGTCGTCGGGGCGACACCTCGCGATTTGCGCGCTCGCTTCGAGGCCATCGAGCGCGACTTGTCGGTCTCCGAGATCCCCGCGCCGATGCGCAACGCGAACAACGAGGCTCTGCGCGCGGGGTGCGAAGCACTGGGCTGGAAGGCGGCGCCACTTCACCACAACCGCGTGGGTTGCGTCGGCAGCGGCTTCTGCGAGCTCGGCTGCGCGTACGACGCAAAGCAAAACGCGCTCAAGGTGATCGTGCCGCAGGCCGTCCAGGCCGGAGCGAACGTCTACGTGGACGTCGAGACCGTTCGCGTCGTGCACGACGGTGCAAAGGTCATGGGTGTCGCGGCCGTGGCTCGCGATTCGGAGGGGCGCCCGCGCGTGACCGTGGACGTGCGGGCGCGCGTCGTCGTTCTGGCCGCGAGCGCGGTCGGGAGCGCCGCGCTCGCTCTCAAGAGCGGGCTGCCCGATCCGCACGGACAGCTCGGGCGCGGTCTGCGCCTTCATCCAGGGGCTGTGGTCGCCGGCACGTTCGAACGCGACATCGGGGGATGGCACGGCATCCCCCAGAGCTACGAGTGCACCGAACATCTCTCGCACGAAGAGGGGAGCGACGAGCGCGTCTGGATCGTGACCGCATTCGCGCACCCGATCGGCGCGGCCGCGGCGCTGCCGGGATTCGGCGCGGCGCACATGGCGTCGATGCGGGCGTATCCGAGGCTCGCGGTCCTCACGGCGATGGTGCACGACGAGACCAGCGGCCAAGTGCGGGTGGGCAACGCCGGCCGCCCGGTCCTTCACTATCGAATGACGCCGGGCGATCGGGCGCAGCTCGCAAAAGGACTCGCCGCATGTGCTCGGATCCTGCTCGCCGCGGGCGCACGCGAAGTGAGCATCCCCGCGATTCCGCCGAGACGGGCCTCGAACATCGCCGCGCTGGACGCAATGGACTTTTCCTTCGTCCGGCCGCACGCGGTTCCCCTCACGGCGGTCCACCCGATGGGAACGATGCGCATGGGGGAGAACCCCGCGTCGAGCGTGGTGCGCTCCACCGGGGAGCACCACCAGGTCCGGGGGCTCTTCGTCGCGGACGGATCGCTCTTTCCGACGAGCATCGGGACTCCGCCGCAGATCAGCATTTACGCCTTTGCGCTGCATCTTGCGCCGCACGCGGTCGAGCGGGCGCGCGGATAGACCGTCGCTCGAGTCCGCTCTGGCCGCGCAATCGGTCGGTGGAATGATGCGTTGCGCGCGGATTGCTCGTGAAGTGCGGTAGCATCGCGCTCCATGAAACACGGCGGACTGTGGAATTCCCTCGTTGCCGCTTCATTGACCGGCGCTCTGCTTTGCCTCCCGGGGTGCGGATCGAGCGGCAATGGCGGTGGTTCGGCCGACGCCTCGCTGGATCGGGACGCGGCGGTAACCGATGCCCCGACGTCCAGCGACGCGGGCGCGACCGAAGCTGGGAATGACGCCACCGTGACCGACGCCGCCGTCGCCGACGGCCCGTCCGACGCAGACGCCGGGTCGCTGGACGCGCCCGGCGCCGCCGACGGTGAGGGCGGGGCGGACGGCGAGGCGGGTGGATACGGGGACGGAGGGAACGACGGCGAGGCAGGCAACGGCCCTTTGACCTTCTCGATAGACGTGAGCAAAGGCCCCGCGCGACAGTTTCAGCCGCCGGCGCTTCCCTCACGGATCTATCCCTACGTGTACGGCATCAACGCGCTCGGGACTTTCGTCCAGCAGAAGACGCGCTGGGGCATCGTTCGCAAGGGCGGCGGCAAGTACTCGGCCTGGAACTGGACCAACAACTACCTGAATGCGGGCAGCAGCGACTGCTTCTGGCAAGGCCAGGCCGACGGCGGCGCCGGGTTGGCCGCGGCCATCGTCAGCGACACCGACACGCTCCCCGCGGCGCAGGCCGCGGGGGAGGCGTACCTCGCGACCGTTCCAATCGGCGAGCACGTGGCGTCGGCGTTCGACAACAACACGAACGCGAATAGCCTGTGCCCCTTCACCTCGAACTGCACCGGCGCGGCGGTCCAGACGACCGGCGTCAACAGCAACAACCTCGATTTCGTTTCGGTCGATCCCGCCAGCCCCGCGTTCGTCCCGAATGCCGCGAGCAAGCCGGGCGCGTTCTGCTCGTGCGGGCCGGCTCAGCCGTGCGACGGCGGTTGCAGCGTCTCGACCAACCCGGTGTATCAAGACGAATTCGTCAACTACATCCGTACGAACTTCGGTGGCGGAGCGACCCCCGTCTTCTTCGAGCTCGACAACGAGCCCAATTATTGGGGCGGCGTGCACCCCGAACTCTGGCCCTTTACCGGCGTGCCGCCGTGTCAAACCTCGTCGGTCACCTACGACGACATCTTGAGTCGCGACGAGCAGTTTGCCGCGGCGATCAAGAAAGCGTGGCCTTCGACGAAAGTGTTCGGACCCGTCGTCGCCCAGGACGGGTTGATCTACGCGCACAGCTACGACAAGGACCCCCACTTCCCGGTCGAGTTTCTCGACTATTACCTGACCGGGATGTCGAAGGCCTCCGCGTCGGCAGGGGCGTCGCTGCTCGACGTCCTCGACGTGCATTACTATAATTTCCAGGCATCGACTCCCAGCCAGTGCGTCCAGAATCCACGCATGTTCTGGGATCCGAACTTCACCGCGACGTCCGCGTCGGCCACCGACAGCATCGACTTCGCCTATTCGGGACTGAACAATTACTTCGACACGGCGTGGTACCCGCGACGATTGATTCCTCGGCTTTTCGAGAAGATCGCGATGGCGTATCCATCCGGAGGTCCCGTGGCTCCCGGGCTTTCGTTCAGCGAATACAACAGCGGCTGCGAAGACGTGATCGCGGGCGCCATCACCGAGGCCGACGACCTTGGGATATTCGGCCGCGAGGGCGTCTTCGCGGCGGCCGCCTCGCCGGTTCTTGGGCTGACCAACAATTACCTGGTCGCCGCGTTCGATCTCTATCGGAACTACGACGGCAACGGCGCCGCCGTCGGGGATACGGCCGTCGCGGCGACTACGAGCGACGTCGCCGGCTCCTCCGTGTACGCGTTCGCGCACTCGGACGACCCGTCCCCGGTCGACGTCGTCGCGATCAACAAGGCGAGCGTCCCCGTGGCGGCGAATCTGTCCATCGCGTCCGCCCCGCAGCTGAAGACCGCCACCCTATACAACATCGTCAACGGGGCCGCGGCGGTCGTGCCCGTCGGGACGCCTCCTCCCGTCGTGACCTGCACGGCCGGCGCTTGTTCGCTCGCGTACACGATGCCTGCCCTGAGTGCCACGACGATCGTGCTTCGCTGAGCCTCTCAATCGGGTCGAGCGGCCATCGCTCGTTCAATCCGCGGATCGGGCACAACCCAGAGAACGGCCACGACCGCGTAGAGCGCCTCCGAAATCCAGGGCTTCACGAACGCGAGAACGATCGCGGCGAGGTAGATCGCGGTCGAAACTTTGCCTTTGAGCTCGGTTCCCACCGCTGCCGCAAGAATGGACTCACGCCCGTTGAATGCCATGATCGCGCGCTCGAGCACGAGATACGCGACGGAAGCCATGGTCATGATCACGCCGTAAATCGCCGCCGGCCAAGGATCGAACGGGTTTTCCCCGAGCCACCCGGTCGTGATGGGAACGAGCGACAGCCAGAACAAGAGATGCAGATTGGCCCAGAGGATGGGCCCGTTGATACGCCGCGTCGCGTGCAGCATATGGTGATGGTTGTTCCAGTAAATTCCGATGTAAACGAAGCTCATCGCGTACCCGAGCAAGACCGGAACGAGCGGCCTCAGCGCCTCCACGTCCCCGCCGTGTGGGACTTTGATCTCGAGGACCATGATCGTGATGATGATGGCCAAGACCCCATCGCTGAACGCTTCGAGTCTGCTTTTTCCCATCGTTCCTCGCGAACAGCCCGCCGCGGGCGCTCCGGGCGCGACGCAATCGGGCGGCAGGCATCCTAATCCAGCCCGGTCGAGGTGCGCGGCGAACTTCACCGCCTCGCCTCGAAGCGCGGGAAAACAAAGGAGAAGACTGCGATGCCCCTCAACCATTACGTGACCCTCGGCCGCTCCGGTCTGCGCGTGTCCCCCTTGTGCCTGGGCGCGATGACGTTCGGCGAAGAGTGGGGCTGGGGCGCGAGCGTGAAAGACTCGGAGGCGATCTTGGATCGCTTCATCGAGCGCGGCGGCAACTTCATCGACACGGCGAACGCCTACACCAAGGGCCACTCCGAAAAGATCATCGGCGATCACATCGGCCGCGACCCGAAGAAGCGTGACCGTCTCGTCCTGGCGACGAAGTTCTTGAGCAACCTCTACCCGGGCGATCCGAACGGCGGCGGTTCGAGCCGCAAGGCCGTCATCGGCCAATGCGAGCAATCGCTCCGGCGCCTTCAGACGAGCTACATCGATCTGTATTGGATGCACTCCTTCGACGCGACGACGCCGATCGAAGAAACCATGCGGGCGCTGGACGACCTCGTCCGAGACGGAAAAGTGAGGTACATCGGTTTCTCCGACACTCCCGCGTGGAAATGCGTGGAAGCGCAGATGCTCGCGCGCTTTCGGGGCTGGGCGCCTCTGATTGCGCTTCAGATCGAGTACTCGCTCTTGGAGCGGACCGTGGAGGGCGATCTCATCCCGATGGCGCGCGAGTTCGGTTTGGGGGTCACGCCGTGGTCACCGCTGAAGAGCGGCGCACTGTCCGGGAAATACAAGCGCGAGCAGCACGGCAAGCACGAGGCCGGGCGGGGCCCCTGGGCGCTCGGCGCGCTCAACGAGCGGACGTACGATCTCCTCGACGAAATGGCGCGCATCGCCGCGGAGCTTCGGACGACCGTGTCGCGCGTCGCCATCGCGTGGGTGACGTCGCAGCCCGGGGTCTCGTCCACGATCATCGGCGCGCGCACGTTGCAGCAGCTCGACGACAACCTCGCGGCGGCCGACTTGCAGCTCAAGACGGACCACGTGGCGAAGCTCGACGCGTTGTCGAAGCCGAAGCTCAACTTCCCCGCCGATTTCATCGCGAACGGCGCTCCGTTCGTCCACGGCGGGATCACGATCAACGGGAGATCGGCGCCGATTTGGCCGATGTCGCCGCAGAGCGACGCCGAGCGGTATTAGAAGTTTGCGTTCTCTCACCCTGGCGTCCCTCGCGTTCCTTGCGGTTCTCTCCCGATCCCGGCGACACGTTCGCGCCCGCCGTCGCGCTCATAACCGCTAAGCTACCCGACGCCGCATGCCCGCCGATTTCGTCCACCTCCACGTTCACTCGCAGTATTCGCTCCTCGACGGCGCCGTAAAAATAAAAGACCTCGTCAAGCGCGTCGCCGCGGGCGGAATGCGCTCGGTGGCCGTGACGGATCACGGCAACATGTTCGGGGCGATCACGCTCTACAAGGCCGCGAAAGAGGCGAAGGTTCGCGCCATCCTCGGCTGCGAGCTCGAAGTCTCCGGGCGCGGCGGCGCCGGCCATCACCTGCCCGTTCTCGCGACGAGCGCCGAAGGATACAAGAACCTCATCTGGCTCGTGTCGCGCGGCCACGTCGCGCCCCCCGAAGGCCGGCCGGCGGGCGAACCGATGATCGCGTTCGAGGAGCTCGCCGGGAGAACCAAGGGCCTCGTCGGCCTGACGGGATGCATGGGCGGCCTCGTCGCGCAGGCCATCCTCGAAGAGGGGCAGGGCCGAGGCCGCGACATGCTGGCGGCGCTGCGCGACGTCTTCGAGCCCGGGAGCCTCTACGTCGAGCTCCAGGACCACGGCCTGCCCGAGCAGCCGGTTCTGAACGGCATTCTTGTCGATCTCGCCCGCGAGCTCGACTTGCCGCTGGTCGCGACCAACGACGTTCACTACGCCGATCGCGCGGACGCCGAAGCGCACCTCTACCTATCGTGCATCAAGACGGGCCTTTCCCTCGAAGAGGCCAAAGAGCGCCACCACGGCTCGAGCGAGATGTATCTGAAGTCGCCCGACGAGATGGCGCAGGTCTTTTCCGCTCACCCCGAAGCGGTCCGGGCGACCCTTGAGATCGCCGAGAAGTGCCAGCTTTCGCTCAAGCTCGGCGAGCCGATGTTGCCGAGCTTTCAGGTCCCTTCCGGCTTCGATGTCGACGGCTACTTTCGGCACGTGGCGCGCGAGGGCCTCGCTCGCCGGCTTCAGGAGCTCTCCGCCCAAGGAAAGCCCGTCGACGGCGAAGCCTACGCCCGGCGGCTGGAGACGGAGCTCGACGTCATCTCCCAGATGAATTTCTCCGGATATTTTCTCATCGTCTGGGATTTCATTCGTCACGCAAAAGAGAGCGGCGTCCCGGTCGGGCCGGGCCGGGGCTCGGGCGCAGGGTCGATCGTCGCGTACGCGATGCGGATCACCGACCTCGATCCGATTCCCTACAAGCTCCTGTTCGAGCGCTTCCTCAATCCGGAGCGCGTGAGCATGCCCGACTTCGACATCGATTTCTGCATGGACCGGCGCGACGAGGTCATCGCGTACGTTCAGCAGAAGTACGGCGAAAACAGCGTCGGGCAAATTGCCACGTTCGCGGAGCTCAAGTCCAAGAGCGTGGTCAAAGACGTCGCGCGATGCATCGGCATCACGCCGGTCGAAGCGCAGCAGATCGCCAACCTGATTCCACGCAAGACCCCCGCCGAGACCTACACGATCTCCGAGGCGCTCGGGATCGAGCCCAAGCTGAAGCAGCTCTACGAAAGCGACGCGCGCGTCCGGGAGCTCCTCGATCAGGCGCGCAAACTCGAAGGGCTGACCCGGCATGCGGGCAAGCACGCGGCCGGAGTCGTCATCAGCGAGGGCCCGCTATGGGACCACGTTCCGGTCTTCCGGGACCGCCCGAAGC
>CAZVPE010000231.1:0-8810 GCA_964628155.1 uncultured Polyangiaceae bacterium
ATGCCGTTGCGCGCGCCGTAGATGAACGGGCGCATCTTCGGGTTCCAGCGCTTCGTCTGATGGCCGAAGTGGACCCCGGCATCGAGCAAGGAGCGGAGCGGCAGCGGTAGGTCGCCGCGGAGTTGCGGCAAGCCTTGGGCGCTGATTTCGTTGGTCTGGGTCATGGGGTTGCGCATCCTTTCGGTTGGGCCTCTGCTCTCCGTCCTGCGCCAACGCCGCCTAGGGCGGCGCACCGGGCACAAGTTCGCGCGGGAGAGCGTGTGGGGTGGGTGGGGGACGCAAGGACGCCCCCGCTAGGGTCAATGAGTTCGCGCGAAACTTACGCGCGAGGGGGGAAAAAGCAAGCTATGACGGCGGGACGATGAGATGGTCCGTCCTTGCGGGAGCTATCGCAGCCGCCGCATGTGGGGGTCACCACGGCCACCCGACCCTGCCCCCGCCGGAGTACGAGGAGCCGGCGAACCCCGTCCCGACCCCGCCCCCGGGTCCAGCCGCGACCCCTTCGTCCTCTGTCTCACCGCGGCCCCCTCCCCTCTCGAGCTCACCGCGGTCCCCTCCCCTCTCGCGTCGCTGATCGACGATTCGACTCGCTGCGGCGCGCCTCACTTCAAGGCGGTCAGTTTGGCCCGGTGGCCGTTCGGGCAACGAAACACGCGCGTGCCATCCTCCGCGCGACAGACCGTGTCGTACTCCCGCTCGCAGATCGCACACTGAAGCCGCTCGGTGGCGCCCGCTTGCTTCTGGTGAAGCCCGCCGGTGACGGGCTTTCCGCAAAGGTGGCAGATTGCGCTCCGGGTCGACATCGGATGACGATACGCGCTGGCACACCTAACCCCAACGAGCGCCGGATTCAACTGGCTGGACCTGGCGGGAGGTCCGGAGCAACGAGGACAAATGACGGCGATGGCGGCGCGGGAAACGATCGCGAAACCGTAGGGGTGCGTTAACAACGCATAAATTGGGCTCCCGAAAGGGGGATGCATGGTTCCCGCCTTCGCCGACGAAGTGCTCGGCTCTATCGAATCGACGGCTTCAGAAGTTCCGGCGCAGGGCGCGGTCGCTTCCGCGCCCATTTCCGGGGTCGCGACTTCGATGCACCCGGAGTCCGCCCCCACGGGCGCGCATGCGAGCACCGGAAAGCTCGTCCTCATGGCTGCAGGTGTCGTCTTCGGCGACATCGGGACGAGCCCCCTTTACGCCCTCAAGGAGTGCGTCGATCCGAACCACGGCGTGGCACCGACGGCGCAAAACCTGCTGGGCATCCTGTCGCTCGTCTTCTGGTCGCTGACGATGGTGGTCACGGTCAAATACCTGACCTTCATCATGAGGGCGGACAATCGCGGCGAGGGAGGCATTCTCGCGCTCCTGGCCCTCGCGCCGACGCGACACAAGGCCGCGGGCGCGCGCATCGGCTGGGTGGCAGGTCCCGTCATCTTCGGAGCCGCGCTGCTCTACGGCGACGGGGTCATCACTCCGGCCATTTCCGTGCTGAGCGCGGTCGAAGGCCTCGCGGTCGGCACCACGCGACTGAGCCCTGCCATCGTGCCCATCACGGTGGCCATCCTTTTGGCGCTCTTCTGGGTTCAGAAGCGCGGGACGGCCCGCATCGGGGGTGTATTCGGCCCCGTCATGATCGTTTGGTTTGGAACGCTCGCCGTGCTCGGCGGGATCCAAATCGCGCGCTACCCGGGCGTCCTAATCGCGGTTTCACCCGTTCATGCCGTTTCGTTCTTCGTGCATCACGGATGGTACGGGTTTCTCGTCCTCGGCAGCGTGGTTCTGGTCATCACCGGCGGCGAAGCGCTCTACGCCGACATGGGGCATTTCGGGCGCGCTCCCATTCGGCTCGCCTGGTTCTCCCTGGTCATGCCCGCGCTCCTCCTCAGCTACTTCGGCCAGGCCGCCTGCCTCTTGCAACATCCCGAGTCCTCGGGAAATCCGTTCTACGCAGTGGTTCCGACGGCGCTCATCTACCCGATGGTCGCGCTCTCCACGGTCGCGACGATCATTGCCTCGCAGGCGCTCATCTCGGGCGCATATTCCCTGACTCGCCAGGCGGTGCAGCTCGGCTTCTGCCCGCGCGTGACGATCGTCCATACCTCCGGCGAAGCAGAGGGCCAGATCTACGTTCCGGAGGTGAATACGGCGCTTGCCATTGCGTGCGTCTGGCTCGTGCTCACGTTCAAAGAGTCGAGCGCGCTCGCCGCGGCGTATGGCATCGCCGTGACCGGCACGATGGGCATTACTTCGCTCATCTATTTCGTGGTTCTTCGGCGAACCTGGAAGTGGCCGCTCTGGAAGGCGGTGCCCCTCGTCGCGGTCTTCTTGAGCTTCGACATCCCCTTCTTTGCAGCCAACGCCATGAAGTTCCTCCATGGCGGATGGTTCCCGATCAGCGTGGGTCTCGCGCTCTTCTTGGTGATGACGACGTGGAAAACGGGGCGTTCGCACCTGGCGCACAACCTCGCCGACAAGATGCTGCCGATCGGTGCCTTCGTCGCCGACCTCATCGCGCATCGCCCCCACCGCGTCGCGGGCACCGCCGTCTTCATGGCGTCGAACCCCGACGGCGTTCCGATCGTGCTTCTCCACCACTGGAAGCACAATCAGGTTCTGCACGAGACGGTCGTGCTTCTCTCGGTGGTCTCCGAGCCAGTCCCCGAGGTTCGGAGCAGCGAGCGAATCACCGTGAGAGACTTCGGCCAGGGGCTGGTGCAGATAACCACCCACTGCGGCTTCATGGAGACGCCGAACGTTCCGCGCGCGCTGGCCGAGGCGGCGGAGCACCACGGGGTCTCCTACACGCCCGGACGAACGAGCTACTTTCTTGGGCGGGAAACGCTCTTGACCACCGGCGAAAGCAAGATGTTCCGGTGGAGAAAGGCGCTCTTCTCCTTTATTTCGCGCAATTCGCGGTCGGCTACCCAATACTTCGGAATTCCGCCGGACCGAGTCGTCGAACTGGGGATGCAAATCAATCTTTAGAAGGCTGCGAGGCCGCGCTCCCCGGTCCGAATGCGGACGGCTTCTTCCACGCGCTGGATGAAGATTTTGCCGTCGCCGATCTTGCCCGTGGCCCCGCGCTGAAGGATGGCGCGCGCAACCGCCTCAGCCTCGTCGTCCGGGCCATACCATTCGAGAAGCACCTTCGATACGAAATCCACGCGATAGGCGCTACCGCGAAAGATCGAGTGCCCCCCGCTCCGGCCCATCCCCTTGGCGGGTGCCAGCGTGAGACCGCGAACGCCAATCGCCACGAGCCGTTCGACGACCGCTTCGAGCCGCTCTTCCCGAATTATGGCCTGAACCTTCAGCACTGTGGCCAATATCATTCAACGATGTTTCTCGAAGATTTCCGACTCGCGAACGGGCGATGGCACTCTCCGGACGCGGGACGCGGAGGCGGCCTCTTGGGCGCGAACGAGATATAAAAAAACGAGAATGTCTCGCGATGTCATACGGATACGCATCCGAAACAATCGCTGCATTAAGAAAGCGTAAAGGCTCGATGACTCGAGCAACAAGCGTTCGCCAAATACGGGAGAACCACCAGGAGGCCCAATGCTGTTAACAAAGTTGAAAGAGCGCGTGAGGCAGAAGGAATATCGACGACTGTTCGGTCTCATTCTGGCCAGCAAGATCGTCGGCGCCGTTCTCGTCCTCCTCGTGATCAAGGGCGTCACCGCCTACCTCTTCACCCCCGCCTTCGCGGATGACGCCGCACCGGAGCCCCCTCCTTACGTCAATCCGTTGAACACGATGTGGACCGTCATGGCGGCGTTCCTCGTCTTCTTCATGCAGGCCGGCTTCATGATGCTCGAGGCGGGCTTCGCCCGATCTCGCGAGACCGTCAACATCCTTCTCGAGGGGATCGTCGATACCTGCCTCTGCGGCATTCTCTTCTGGGCTTGGGGGTTCGCCTTCATGTTCGGATCCGGGAACGGTTTCATCGGCCACCAGTATTTCTTCCTCCAAGGGGTCCCCGAAACCTACGGAAGCACAGGCGTGGCCTTCCTCGCCTACTGGCTCTTCCAGTTCGCGTTCGCCGACACGTGCAGCACCATCACCTCGGGGGCGATGGTTGGGCGCACGGGCTTCGTCGGCGACCTTCTCTACAGCTTCGGCGTCAGCGGCTTCATTTATCCCATCATCGGTCACTGGGCTTGGGGCCCCGACGGGTGGCTCACCACGATCAAGCCCGTCGCATTTCATGACTTCGCCGGCTCCACGGTCGTTCACACGATCGGCGGGTTCGTGGCGCTCGCCGGCGCGATCGCCCTCGGGCCTCGCATCGGCCGAAAGTTCAAGCGGGACGGAGGCGGACCGATGCCCGGTCACGACATGACGATCGCGGCGGTGGGCGGCGTCATTCTGTGGTTCGGCTGGTACGGATTCAATCCCGGAAGCACGCTGTCGGCCATGGACGCCGCCGGTTGCGGCCGCGTCGCCGCGAACACGACGCTCGCCGCTTGCGCCGGTGGTCTCTCCGCGCTCGCATACATCTATCCGCGCAACAAGGTTTGGGACTGCGGCGTGACGGTCAACGGATTTCTGGCCGGCTTGGTGGCCATTACGTGCCCCTGTTATTGGGTCTCGCCGTTCGGCGCGATCGTGCTCGGCGCCATCGCCGGGGTGGTGTGCATCGTCGCCGTCGACGTCGTCGAGTGGATGCGCGTCGACGATCCCATCGGCGCGGTGGCGGTTCACGGCGCGTGCGGCATCTGGGGCACGTTGAGCCTGGGCTTGTTCGCTTGCGGCAAGTACGGCGCTCCGGGACCCACCGGCGCCGACAACTCGGAAGCGAGCGTCGTCACGGGACTGTTCTATGGTGGCGGGGTCAATGTCCTAATCTCCCAGGCGATCGGAAGTGCGGTCGTCACCGTTGCGACCTTCGCGGTCTCGATGGCGATGATGTACGCCGTGAAAGCGACCCGCACGTTGCGGATCTCCGAAGAGGGCGAGCTCGAAGGAATCGACGTTCACGAGCACGGAGGCCCCGCCTATCCGGAGCTCATCGGAGGCGTTTCCTCATCCATGGCATCGCCGTCGGGGCGGCCGTCGAAGGTCACAGCGGAAGCCGCCGCGGAGTGACGGTTCCGTACGCCCTCTCCGCGTGCCGTCCGGCTGGCGGAGAGGGCGCCGCGTCCGTGCACATGGCGGCTCGGCGGCATCTGGACTAGCGTCATTCACATGGCCGCTCCGAAGGTCGACCGGGCGCTCGTGCTCCGCGTAGCCAAGCTCGCGTGCTTGTCGCTCTCCGACGCCGAGGCGGATCGGTTCGCAGGGGGGTTGGCGCGCATCGTCGACCACGTCGAGCAGCTCGACCTGCTGGACACCCGGGACGTTCCGGCCACGGCGCATGTGCAGCTCGACCGGGCCGCCTGGCGGAACGACGAGCCCATCGCTGGACTCTCCCACGACGAGGCGCTGGCCCAGGCTCCGCGGACGGAGCGCGGCGGCTTCGCAGTGCCCGCGTTCATCGAGTGATCTCCATGCTTCAAGGGGTCACCGAGACCGCGGCCAGCGTGCAGCGGGGCGAGACGACCGCCGAAGCCCGCACCGAAGCGGCTCTCGCGCGCATCGCTCAGCTCAATCCCAGCCTCAACGCTTTGATCTACGTGGCGGGAGAGCGCGCGATCGATCAGGCGCGCGCCGTCGACGCAAAGCGCGCGCGCGGCGAGCGGACGGGGGCGCTTGCCGGCGTTCCAATCGCCGTCAAGGACGCGATCTGCACGCGAGGCTTACCCTCCACCGCCGCCTCGAAGATCCTGGCTGGGTACGTGCCTCCATACGACGCCACCGTGGTCGAGCGCCTTCGCGCGGCCGACGCCATCCTCATCGGCAAGGCGAACATGGACGAATTCGCGATGGGGTCGTCGAACGAGAACAGCGCCTTCGGTTCTGCCAAAAACCCCTGGGACCTGACCCGAACGCCGGGCGGATCGTCCGGCGGCAGCGCGGCTGCCGTGGCGTCGCGAATGGCGCCCTGCGCGCTCGGGAGCGACACGGGCGGATCGATCCGACAGCCGGCCGCGCTCACGGGGACGGTGGGCATCAAGCCGACGTACGGGCGCGTCCCGCGCTACGGGCTCATCGCCTTTGCCTCCAGCCTCGATCAGATCGGTCCGATCGCGACGGACGTCCGGGGCGCCGCGCGCGTGCTCTCGGTCATCGCTGGGCGCGATGCGCGCGACTCGACGTCGCTCGAGGCCGCGGTCGACGACTTCGAGGCCGCTTGCGGAGGCAGCATCAAGGGCCTGCGCATCGGCGTGCCCGAGGAATATTTCGCCGACGGACTGGACGGCGAAGTCGCGGCGAGCGTCCGCGCTGCCATCGGCGATCTCGAGAAGGAGGGCTGTGTCGTGGTGCCGGTCCGCCTGCCGCACACGCGCTTCGCGGTGGCCACCTACTACGTGCTCGCCAACGCCGAGGCGTCGAGCAACCTCGCGAGGTTCGACGGCGTGCGCTACGGGCTGCGCGTCGACGATCCGAGCGCGGACCTGCGTGCGATGTACGGCGCCACGCGCGACGCGGGTTTCGGACCCGAAGTGAAGCGCCGCATCCTCCTCGGCACGTTCGTTCTATCGTCCGGCTACTTCGACGCGTACTACCTCAAGGCCCAGAAAGTACGGACCCTTTTGAGGCGCGATTTCGACGACGCATTTCGCGAGGTCGACGTCGTCTGTTCGCCCACATCGCCGACGCCAGCGTTCCGCCTGGGCGAGCGCGTCGACGATCCACTCGCGATGTACTTGAGCGATGTCTACACGCTCCCGGCGAGCTTGGCCGGCATTCCCGCGATGAGCGTACCTTGCGCGCCCACGACGGCCGGACTCCCGGTTGGGCTACAGATCATGGCGCGACCTCTTCAGGAGGCCACGATGCTTCGCATCGCTGCGGCTTGGGAGGCGCGATCGCCTGCGCGGGACGTGTTGCCGAGGATTCTGGCCGCTTAACTCAGGAGCACATCGGTCGCTTCGAAGCGACCTGCCCGCACGTCGTAGAGGCGGAGCCGAGGCGCTTCGCGATCGTCGACGACTGCGGTGGCCCCCAGAACGCGCGGGACACCGCATCCGAGCGCGCGCGTCACCAAGGAGTGGAGATGGCCGTGCACGACGAACATGTGTCGGAACTTTTCCAAGAGGATCATGAGCTTCGCGGCGCCGACGAGGCCGTCGATCCAATGCAGCGCCATGGTCTTGCGCACGAACGGAGGGTGGTGTTGCACGACGACCAGCGGCCGGTCGGCGAACGTGGGATCGGCGGCGCGGCGCGCCACGATCGAAAGCGCGTCGTCAGGGATTAGCCCAGCCGAGCGCGTGACGGGCTGATGAAGCGTGACGTCGAGCGGCAGAAGATTCACTCCGGCGCAGTCGATGACACGCCCGGCGTCCCCCGCGCTCGTCCGCGCAAATGCGGATAGGGGACCTTCGATCGCCCAGCGCCAGCCGTCGGGAGATGAGTAGAGGTCGTGATTGCCCGGCACGAGCGTGATCTGCTCGGGCGAAAACTCGGACTCGTGGAGCACTTCGGCGAGGGCTTCGAACTCGCCTGGAGCCCCAACCTCCGTGAGGTCGCCGGAGACCACCACGTGACTCGCCCCCGCGCGTCGCGAGGCCGAGAGCGCGTGTGCGAACTTGCGCTGCCGGCCGACGTCGTCGAGCGGACGCCCAAAGCTCAAGAAGTGATGCCTCATCGACCATCCCGACCGAGACCGGCCCGGCCGAGAATCGAGCATGTGCACATCGGACAAGTGTGCGATGCGCGTCCCGTTCGCATCCATGTGTGAATTCTCCTCGTACGAGAGCACCGCCAGGGCGCTCTTCATCATGAAGAATTGCAGGGGAAAAAGGCTTGGCGCGGTCGCTCCTGCAACGATCTCGCATCTTTTGGCGTGTTTGGCTGCCGGAACGGCGCCATTGGCCCTTCGAGGCCGACCAGCCTACCCGCACCACCCATCGCGACAGACTCGACCTGACCGCCCCCCAACCGGCCGCGGTACTGGAGGATAGAAGCCCGGTGCTTCTCGCCGAGAGCGAGCGAGGCCAGCGGCGAGCGCGCGGAGCGTACGACCGTACGCGAGCACGCTCGACGCTGGGATCGCGAAGCTATCGGCGAGAAGCACCAGGCTTCTATGAGGCGCGGGCGGGCGGGGGCGGATGCGTTCGGACGTGTCGCACGTCTTCCCCGCGAACCATGAAGATGACCTCTTCGGCGATGTTGGTCGCGTGGTCGGCGACACGCTCAAGATACTTCGCAACGTGGATGACCCGTATCGCCTCGGCCACTTGCTGCGGCTGCTGGGTCATGAACTCGGTCATTGCCGTGATGATTCGACCGTAGAGCTCGTCCACTGCGTCGTCCCGCGCCAGTACTTGTTCGGCCCGTGTGGTCTCGGCCTGTACGAACGCGTCTAGGGCGTCACGCAGCATCTCTTGCGCCTGCTCCGCCATGGTCTTCAGCTCGCCGCGGACCGTCTCTCGCGCGGTACCGTGCTCCTCTTTGGCACGCTCGGCGATGTTGACGGCTTCGTCGCCGATGCGCTCGAGATCAGTGACCAGACGCAGCGCAGCCGCGAGGAAGCGCAGGTCGTACGCCACGGGCTGCCGGAGCGCGAGAATCCGCAAGATGAGCGCGTCGATATCCATTTCGTCGCGGTCGATGTGTCTGTCGAGCTCTTCGACCTCGTCGGCGAGCTGCCCCGATCGCTCCCAGAACGACTTGAGCGCGAGCTGCAACGCTCGCTCGCAGCGCGCGCCCATCGCCAGCGAGTGCGCGCGAAGCTCGCGCAGCTCGGATTCGAAGTCGCG
>CAZVPE010000232.1:0-8750 GCA_964628155.1 uncultured Polyangiaceae bacterium
GAACCCGCGGCAGGCTTTTGACCTGCGCCCGCTTAGCAAGCGGGTACCTTCGGCCTCTCGGTCACCTCTCCCGGGAGCGGCGGCGGAAAGTGCCATCAAATCGCCTCCGAGACAAGTCCGGCCGCCGGAGCCCCCCCTAAGGCGGACGCCATTGTCACCCACAACGCCGGGCTTCCAGAGTCCCGGCCGGGTATCTTCTCCGTCTTGCTCCGCATGCGCCGCTCTCAGACGACGGTCATCGCTGCGCTCCTCGTCGCGTATGGGAGCTTCTACCTCTGCCGTGCCAACGTCGATGCGGCTCTTCCATTTCTCGCCCGTGAGGGCCACGACAAAACCAGCCTGGGCCTCCTATCGTCGGTCGCGACGGGCACCTACGCGATCGGCAAGATCGTCCTAGGCGCAAGCGCCGACGCGCTGGGCGGCCGCCGGCTGATGCTGGCAGCCATCGCCGGATCGGTCATGTGCACGCTCGCGTTCGGAGCATCGCACTTGTTGGCGTCGTTCATCGTCCTCGCCGCGGCAAACCGCTTCTTTCAGTCGGGAGGTTGGCCGGGGCTGGTACACACGGTGTCTCAGCGGTTCGAGCCCGCGCGGCATGGACTCATCATGGGGGTTCTCTCGACGAGCTACGAGTTCGGCAACGTATGCGCTCTCCTTTTCTCTGGGCTGGTCGCCCAATGGGGCTGGCGGGCCCTCTTCGTGGTCAACCCGCTCCTCTTCGCGTTCGTCGGGGGCGCTGCGGTTCTATCGCTCCCGAGCGCGCCGTCCGACCGTGCGCCGTCGATCGCGAGCGGAGCGTCGCCCGCCCGCCCCCCGCGGGAATCGCTTGCCCAAGTGCTCCCCCACCTTCTTCGGAGCGGGGCGTTCTGGACGGCAATCGCCTTGAGCGCTCTCCTGACGTTCATTCGGATCGGGTTTCTCACCTGGACCCCCACGTTCTTGTCCGAGATCTCGCTCGCCACTCCCGGTGCCGGAATCCCCGGGGCCATCGTCAAGAGCGCGCTCTTCCCAGCGGCCGGAGTGGTCGCCGCGCCGTGCTTTGGCGTCCTCAGCGATCGACTCGGCCCGGGAAAGCGCGCACCTCTCATGGCGGCTTCGCTCACAGTCGTCGTCGCCCTCGTCCTCTTGCTTGCGCACGGCGGCGTGCGTGCTCCGCTCGCTGCCGCGATGCTCATCGCTGCGATCGGTCTCTTCCTGCTCGGTCCCTACTCCCTGCCGGCGGGCGCTCTCGCGCTCGACGTGGCGGGTCGTCGCGGCCCCGCGACGGCAGCCGGAATCATCGACGGGGCCGGGTACATCGGCGCGACTGCCTCGGGATCGCTCCTCGGCTCCATCGCCGATCGAGCGGGTTGGTCGGCCGTGTTCGACGTGCTCGCCGGGGCTTCGCTCTTGGCGACCCTGGTATCGGCGCGATGGGCGCTCGTCGTCGCGCGACGTTGAGCGCTGGGCGTTCGCGCTCTGTAGTCGCTGAGCTAGCCTCGAACCGTCGCACGATGCTCCGCCTCGTTTACTCAAACCGCACCGAAGAGCTCCTCGCCGAGCTTGCGGCCCGAGTCTCCGAACAGCAGGCGACACGTGGAGCGCTGGCTCCCGTACGCATCGTTGCCGAGAACACGACGGTCTTGCAGTACCTGCGCCTCGGCATCGCGCGGGAGGTGGGGGTGGCCGCCAATCTCCAGACGATGCTCATCACCGGTTTGGCCGCCGATGCGATCGCGCAGGCGCTCCCGTTGCGCGTCGCCGACGCGGATGCCATCGAGGCGATGGCGCTGACTCTCCTGCTCGACGAGTCTTTCATTGCCCATTCCGACCTTTCGCCGGTGCGCGAACATCTGGCGGCCGGAAGGTCGGGCGAGGCGGCGGACGTGCGTCGTGTGCAGCTCGCGGCGCGAGTCGGTCGGCTCTTCGAAGAATACACCTACTCCCGACACGAGATGTTGGCCGCCTGGTTGCGCGGCACGACTCTCGGAGGGCGATATGCCGAGCCCGAGAGGTGGCAGCGCCGAATGTGGATCGCGATGTTCGGAGAAGGCGGGCTGTCCGCCGGACGAGGCATCGTGCCGCTGCATGAAGCCGTCGCCACGCTGCCCGTCGCCGCGTCCCAGGCGGGGACCGTACACGTATTCGGTTTCGCGCACTTCGCCCCTGCGTTCCACGACCTCCTTCAGCGCGTCGCGCGGGCGGGCGACCTCGTCGTCTACTCGCTCAGCCCGTGCGAGGGCTTCTGGGAAGATTTCGACCGGCGCGACCCGGCGCCGCTCCGGCTCTGGGGACGTCCGGGCCGCGAGCACGTACGGGCGCTCAACGCGGCTGCCGCGTTCGATCACGACGATCGATTCATCGAGCCGGAAGGCGACTCTCTCCTCGCTCAGCTCCAGCGCGACCTTTTGCGGCGGGTCCCCGTCGATGCCCGCCCAGCTTCAAGACCCGCTCGGACGAGCGATGAGAGCATCGTCGTCCTCGAGCACGCGAGCGTACGGCGCGAGGTCGAGGCGGTCGCGAGCGAGATCTGGCGTCTCCTCGAGCGGGACCCGACGCTTCGATTCGACGACGTCGCGGTCCTTCTCTCGGACTGCGACGCCGTCGCATATACCACGCACCTGCCTTCCGTCTTCCGCGAGGCTCACGATATTCCTTACCGGCTGGTCGACGTGGGCGCGGGGGGCGAGGGCGGCGTCACCGAGGTGGTCGGACTCCTTTTGGCGCTTCCGCTCGGTCGATTCACGCGCCAGGAACTCCTGCGGCTGGCCGTTCACCCATTGGTCGTTGCGTCGCTCGACGACGTCGATCCGAGCCGCTGGCTGACGTGGTGCGATTCGCTCGGCATCGTCCACGGCGCGGACCGAACGGATCACGAGAACACGTACATCGAGCGCGACATTCTGAACTGGGATCAGGGCCTGCGGCGGTTGGCGCTCGGCGCATTCATGGCGGGTGATCCGAGCGGAGAACGTCGTCCGTTCGAGCTTGGAGCGGACGCTTACGTGCCACACGAAGTCGCCGCCACCGATATGCGCGATGCGTCAGCGTTCGGGCTTCTCGTCCGGTCACTCGTCGCCGACGCGCGTTTCGTTCAGGCGGCGGTGTTGCCCATGAAGGAGTGGGCGGCGCTTCTCGGCGCGCTCGTCGACACGTACGTGGCGCCGACGACGGACGTGGATGCGGAGCGACTCGCTCGCTGCTTGCGGAGTCTCCACGCGATGGGCGAAATCGACCTCGGAGGCCGACCGATCCCTTACCGCATCGCGTGCGAGCTCGCGCGCGAGCGCATCGCCTCGTTGGATCGGGGGCGGGGAAGCGAGGGCGTCGTCGTGTCGCGCCTGACGTCCGTGCAGCCGATCCCGTTTCGGGTCGTCTTCGCGTGCGGCATGGGCGAAGGGCGATTTCCCTCGGCCGACTCCGACGACCCGCTCGATCTGCGCCGCGCTCAGAGGTGCCTCGGCGACGTCACGGCGCGCGAGCGAGACAAATACGCGTTCCTCGAGCTCGTGCTCGGCACCCGCGATCGCATCTATCTCTCCTACGTTTCGCGCGATCCGCTGACCGGGGACCCGCTCGAGCCTTCCTCAGTCGTTCAGGAGCTGCTGCACTCGCTCGGCCAGGACTACCTTGCCGACCGGGCCGCGCTTCGGCGCCGCCATCCGTTGCGTCGCTGGGCCCCGAGTTACTTCCCCGAGTTGTTCGAGCGGGAAGCCGCGTCCCTGCTGAACCTCGGGACGATGCGCATGCCCGGAGCGCGCGCCGAAGCTCGAACGCTCGCTCTGCGCCGCAGCATGGAGGCCCACGGTGGGGCTGCGAATCGCGAGCGGGTGGAGCAGCTCGCGGCGACGGACGATTCGTGGGCCGCCCTCGCGCACCACCTGTGCATCGCGCCGCTGCCCCCGGCCACGCCGTCGCGTGAACTTCGCGCGGTCATTCCGATGTACGCGCTCGTGAAGTTCCTCGAGTTTCCGCTCCAGGGTTGGGCGAGGTTCCGCGTCGGCCTCGACGAGCGCGAGAACGAGGATGTCCTCTCGTGCGAAGACGAGCCCTTCGAGACCGGTCGGCGCGACGAGACGTTGCTCCTGCGCGGCATTCTGTACGCTTCGGTGGAGCGTGGGTCGATCGAACGGGCCTACGACGAAGTCGTTCGCGACCGGGAGCTGCGCGGTCGCGGGCCGTCGGGCGTCTTCGCGCGAGGCGAGCGCGCTGATCACTTGCACACGCTCGGGACTTGGCGACAGCAGCTAGCCGCTCAGCGGGTGACGCTCGATTCGATCGAAGTGCACCGCTTCGGCCGAGGCGGAGAGCACTCAGCGGCTGACCACGTGCATCCGCCGCTCGCCATCGAGGTCGACGTGACGGATCCCGCAGGCGTTACGCACATCGTGCGCGCCGAGATCAGCGGTCGCTCGCTGCCGATGGGGGGCGAGGCTGCGGGCACGTCGATCACGCTCTCTCACCGAGGAGTGAACGAGAAGCAAACCGAGTGGGCGAAGGCCGACCGGCAGCGCGCGATGCTGCGGGCGTTCGTCGACCACGCGGTCCTCTCGGCGTCCGGCGTCCGGGAGGGGCAATCACACGAGTCGCTGGTCGTCGTGGCAACGCCGGAAGCAGCGATCGCCGACCGCGTTCGGTTCGATCCGTTGTCGCGCGGTGAGGCGACGGTATGGCTCCGCGACCTCGTCCGCGAGCTGCTCGGAGGGCCGCACGCCTATTTCTTCCCGGCGGAGGCGGTGCTCGCCTGGCAGGACAAAGATCCCGGCGGACCGCTCCTGGCTCGGCTCGAGGCCGCCCGGGAACTGATGGGCGACGGCGACGGACCTATGGCCTTGCGCTCCGCGTACGGCCCTGTGCCACGGCCGCAGGCATACCCCCTCCCCGACGAAGCAGCCGCTCGCGCCATGTTCGCTCGGCGCTTCGGGCTGATCTTCGAAAGACGAAGGGAGGCGCGATGACCGGGGTCCGTCGCGTCGCTCGACCCGAGGTGCTCGGGCGAATCCCGCTCGACCGGTGCGCCGTCATCGAGGCATCGGCGGGGACGGGAAAGACCTTCACATTGGAGCACCTCGTCGTCGAGTTGCTCTTGACCACTGACGTGACAATCGACCGCATCTTGGTCGTTACGTTCACCGAGAAGGCCACCAACGAGCTCCGGGCGCGTCTGCGGGCGAAGCTCGAGGAGCTACGGTCGCCCGGCATCGACGCTGTGGAGCCAAAAGGCGAGGCAGCCCACGATTTCTGGAGCATCGATGACCCAGTTCGGGAACGGCTCGATCGAGCGTTGCAGTCGTTCGACGGCGCCTCGGTCACGACGATACACGCGTTTTGTCAGCGCGTGCTCCGCGAAAACGCCTTCGCGAGCGGTCGCATGTTCCGCGAACAGCAAGTCGACGGCAGGGACGCCTTCACCCGCGCCCTGCGCGAGGCCCTTCGCCGCGACATCGCGCGCGATCCAGAACGTGCCGCATGGCTCGAGGCCGCGCTTCGCGCCGGCCGGTCGGTCGAGGACATCGAGGAGCTCCTGTGGCGATGCGTGACCTCGCGCGGCGACCTGCGGCCGGCGCTGAATCCAGGCGCGCTCGCGAGAGCCCTCGATGCCTTCCCAGTCGACACTGCCCGCCGGCTCGGTGGGGCCGACGAAATGCGCAGATGGGGCGTGCACCCGGCCACGGCAAAGAAGCTCGCGAGCCGCTTCTACGAACTCGCGGGCGCGGTCGAGCGAGCTCGCGATGCCGGGGGCCTGCCGGCGTACGTCCTCGAAGCCGAGGAGCTGTCCCTCGACTACCTCATCGCGAAACTATCGTCGTCGACGAGTCGTCCAGGTCCCACTGCCGAACTCGCCGCCGCTGCTCTTGCGCTCGCCCGGATGACGCCGCCGTTCTCCTCCGGCCTTGCGCAGACGATCCTCTCACCGGTCCGCGACGAGCTGGCGCGTCGAAAGAGAGAAGCGGGCCAATACGACTTTGACGACATGCTCGGTCTCGTGGCCGATGCGTTGCAGGGTCCGCGCGCCGCCTCTCTCGTCGAAGCCATGCGCGATAGGTGGCGCTACGTGCTGATCGACGAGTTCCAAGACACCGACGAGACCCAGTGGTCGATCTTCCGGCGCGGCTTCTTCGAGCGCGCCGAGCGCAGCACCGTTCTCTATCTCGTCGGGGATGCGAAGCAGTCGATCTATCGCTTTCGCGGCGCCGACGTGTTCACCTACGTGCGCGCGCGCGACGAGATAGTGGCAGAGGGCGGCCAGCAGGTCCTTCTCGACTGCAACTACCGCGCGACGCCGAGCCTCGTCGCGGCGAACAACGCCATCTTCTACCAGGCGGCCCCGCACCCGATCTTCACGGGCATCTTGGAGCATGCGCCTCTGACCTGCGGCCGAACGGACCGAACACTCGTCGACGGCGACGGACGGCCGGTCTCGCCGGTCCACGTGATGCGCTTTTCCGAGTCGGCCGATCGCGCCCTGCCTGCACTGGGCGAGCGCATGGGCCGCGAAATCATCGCCATCACCGATCCGTTCCATCCGTGGAAGCTGGACGGGTGCGCGCTGGGTTACAGCGACGTCTTCGTCCTGACCCGTACCGCGCGCGAAGGGCGGACGATCGGCGCGGCGCTTCGCAAGGTCGGCGTGCCGGTCGCCTTTTACAAGCAAGACGGGCTCTTTCAGACCGACGAAGCCAAAGAAGTTCGTTCGTTGCTGCTGGCGATCGACGATCCGAACGACCGTGCGCGGCGCCTCGCTGCGTGGCTCACGCCTTTTTTCGGCTTGCCGCTCGTAGATATCGAGCGGGCTCGGGATTTGCCCGGCGCGCACCCCCTGGTCGCGCGCTTCCACGCGTGGAAAGTGCTCGCCGACGCGCGCGACTTCGATCGTTTGTTCGAGAGCGTGGTCGGCGATACTGGGCTCGTACGGCGCGAGATCTTCTTCGGCGACGGCGAGCGCGAGCTCACGAACTATCTGCACATCCTGGAGATCTTGCTCGAACACGCGCACGGAAGCCACGCCACGCTCCGCGATCTCGTGTACTTGCTCTCGGGGCTGATCGACGAAACGCGCCTACCGCTCGATCTCGAGGGGAGCGTGCAGCGGCTGGACAGCGAGCGGCGAGCC
Source organism: uncultured Polyangiaceae bacterium (assembly GCA_964628155.1). GTDB lineage: Bacteria > Myxococcota_A > Polyangia > Polyangiales > Polyangiaceae > Palsa-1150. Next base: position 7,094 of record CAZVPE010000232.1, read on the forward strand.
GTCCAGATCATGACCATCCACAAGGCCAAGGGCCTCGAAGCCCCGATCGTATTCGTGGCCGGCGGCTTTTGGCAGCCGCGAGCCGAAGCGGTCCACGTCTATCACGAGGGAGGGCGACGTCTCGCGTGGGTCGGGTCCGTGCGCGACCCTGAGGTGGAAACGTGCGTCAAAGCCGAGGAGCGCGAAGAGGAGCAGCGCCTCATGTATGTGGCGCTCACGCGCGCCAAGGGACGGCTCTACCTGCCGTGTGCCGTGAACGAGGCCAAAGCTCCGGGCGAGCCTCGCCGCTTGGAACCAAGAACGCTGCGGGGCGCCTACGCCGTCGTCAACCGCCGTATCGGAGACATGCTGGAGTCCGGCCACCCGCTTCTGTCGGTCGAAGACATCGGCATCGGCGCCCCACCGGCCCCGCTGGCTTCGGCGCCCCCACAGGAGGATGGCTGGAGTCCCCCCCAAACCCTGCTCCGCGACGAGGACGACCGCGCCCGATTCGATGATCTGCGGCGGCGGCGGGCGGGCGCGTTCGTCACCTCGTACACCCGCATGCGCAGCGAATGGTCGGCGCCTCGACGCGCGTTCGAAGACGCGTCCTGGGTCGTCGACTCGGCTCCGGAGACGGAGCTCCGCGGCGCGCGCACGACAGGCGTTTTCCTCCACGAACTGCTCGAACGGATCCCGCTCGATTCCTTTGCGACATCCGCGGACTTCGACGCCTGGCGTTCACGCTCCGACGTCTCGGCGCTCTACGACGAGGCCATGGCCGCGCACCGGATCGAGCGGACCCAGCGCGAGCATGCGGAGCGACTCGTGTGGTCGGCATACACGACGGCCCTTTCCCTTCCCGATGGCCGGCGCCTCGAGCGCATCGCGGCGGCGCCGCGCGTCGTCCGGGAAATGGACTTCGTCTTTCCGATGCGAGAGCTCGACTCCGAGCCTTCGGCCGGCCGAGTGCGCGGCTATGTGCGAGGGGCCATCGATCTGGCCTTCGACGTCGACGGGCGCACGTACTTCGTCGATTGGAAGAGCGACTCGTTGCCCTCGTACACCCCGGAGGCGCTCGAGCGCCGCGTGCACGAGTACTACGAGCCTCAGGCGCAGCTCTACGCGGTCGCGATCGGCAAGCTCCTCGGCGTGCGCTCGGAGCTCGAGCACGAGGCGCGCTTCGGGGGAATGTTCTATTGTTTCTTGCGCGGATTCGAGGACGGCGGACGCGGGATCTGGTCCGCGCGCCCCGCTTGGAGCCAAGTGCAGGAGTGGGAGAGCGCCCTTCGAGCGCCTCGCCAATGGGTGGGAGGGACGAGGTCATGACGGTCCTGTCGCCGCTCGGTACGACGCGCGCTCGGTTTCTAGAGGCGCGCGAACGGTCGGACGGCGGCGATGCGCCCACCCTCCTGGACGACGACTTCGAGGCGACGTACCTGGGATCGGAAATCGCCCGCTGCGCGCCCGGGCTTGCCCCGGAGGAAACCCGGGCGCTGACCTTACTCGCGGCCGCCTGCGTGGTCGCCATGCGGGCCGGGAGCACTCGCTTGCCGCTCGACGAAGCGCGTCTGCTCGAGGCGCTGACGCTTTTTCACGGAGCCGACGCGGTTCCGGTCCTGCGTTCGATCTTGAAGCGCGCCCGTGCGGCCAATCCGGCGGATCCTGTCGCGGCAGT
>CAZVPE010000233.1:0-6900 GCA_964628155.1 uncultured Polyangiaceae bacterium
TAGTACTCCGCCGCTGAGAATTCTTGTCGCTCGAGGTGCAACATCGCCAGCGCGAGCATCGCTCGCCGTCGACCGGAGGGAGTGGTCTCGCGCGCCAAGCGCCGGCTGGTCAAGAGCTGTTCTTCGACCAGCGTGTCCGCGTCGTCGATCGCGTTCGCGAGCATCGGCATCGTCCAGTCGCCGGGGACCTCGCCGTCGAGGGGCAGGGAATACACGTCCAGGCTGGCGTCTTGAGAGCACGTCGCGATCAGGCGATCGACGAAAGGAGCGGGGTACTCGCAATTCCACGACGTCTCCGTGAGCTGCTCGGGAGGGCCCGCGACCGGCGTCCCGCCGGAGAACGAGATGGGCACCCGGAAGAGCACTCCGTGATCGCTCGCGTCGACCGTTCCGTCGCGGTTCGTGTCGGTGAAGAACTGCACCACGTAGAGAGAGCGACCGTCCTTGGCAAACACCGGCTGCCCTGTCTGCCCGGGGAGCTCGAGGACGATTTTCGCCGGTGTGGCCGAGGAGGCCGACGCGAGCGGGATTGCCTCGAGAGTCGGCGATGCGCGCGCGGCAAATGCGGGGCCCACGACCTGCACCGTTCGCGCGACCGGCACGTACACGAGCCAGCGACCATCGGGGGAGACCGCCGGGCTCGTCATGTTCCGCTCGGTCAGCGGCCGAGCCGATAGGGACGGCCCCGCTGTCACCTCCAGGATACGCAGGTCGCCGGCGATCGACTGCCGGCTGACCAGCGCGATCCGGTCGCCATCGATCCACTCGGCTTGGAGGGCGGCGAAGGAGTCCTCGAGACATCGGCGTCCGTTGCCTTCCGGGAGCTTTCGCACGCACAGCCGGCCCGACGCACTTTCGCGAAACGAGAGGTAGAGCAACGAGCGCCCGTCCGGGCTCACGCGCGGCCAGGTCACGTCGGCACCGTCGTCGAAGAGCGGCTGCGTCCGGCCGTCGACCATGCTCTGGGCGAAGATCTGGTTGGTCGTGTCGCGGTTCGAGACGAAGTAGAGCGTTCTCCCGTCGGGGCTCAGCTGGCCGAGCAGATCGTCGGCCACGCCCACCGTCAAGCGCTGGGGCTTTCGGAGATCGTCGTCGTCCACGTTGTCGGCCGCCGCGTCCGCTGCGACCAGGGACGCGCCCAGCGCGAGCACCGCGGTCGCCCGCTCCAGCGGCTTCAGCACGCCTTTCCTTGCCACGTCCCGTCGCTCCCTTCGATCCACCCGCCGCACACTACGTTCCGGACGTGGTTCTCCCGCCATGCGCGCTGCAGCTGTGCCTCCGTGAGATCGGTGCGCTGTTCGTGCATCCACCGCCATAACTGCCGGCGAGCGCGGTTGGCCCGCTCGACCAGAGTTTGGACCTCTTCCGGATCGGCCGCTCCTTTGCAGTCGTTTCGCCTGTCGATGAGCAGGCCCTCTTTGCCCTCGCCGATGCAGTGCTGCCCGAGGAGCCCGTCGAGCCGATCGGCGTCCGTGAGTTCGCTCTCGTCGACGAGCGGCGCGGCCCGGATGCCGAGCGCTTCGAGCTGCTCGGGTGTCAGCGGCACCGGGCGCGGCTCGATCCCCGCGCGATCGAGCTGTCGCTCGAGATCGTCGAACGACCCCGACGCTTGCTGTTCGAGGGCCGTTGCCCGGTCGACCATCACGATCTCCGGCGGTTTGAAGCATCCTGAAAGCCCGAGGAGGACGACGGCGGCTAGAGCTAGAGCTATGGGCGAGAGGTCTCGGTTCATGGCGCTTCTTTCGTGTCGGGCCCGACCAGCATCGGCGCGATCATCTTGTCGACGATGGGTCCCATCGGAATTCCGCGTAGCTCGCCGATGCTGACCAGCCTCGCAAGGCCCCCGAGCTCCAGGTGGGCGCTCGCGAAGCCGTGGTCGAAGACCAGCCGCAGGCTGTCGGGATAGCCGAAAGCGAGTGCGGTGCGTACGCGATTCATCGCCGGATCGACGTGGAGCGGGTCGTGCAAATCCATGAGATCGAGGAGGTGACGTTCGCCGATTCGCAGGATCTCGGCGCGCCCGTCGATGGTGCGATCTCCAGCGGAGATGACGACCGCGATGTTTCCGTCGAACGGTTCGCCATGGGAGGACTGTACCCCGGTCGCTCGCACGTGGATCTCCACGGTGGACTTCGCGCCCTCCCAGTCGAGGCCACATTGGCCGGTGATACTGCCGCCGCGAACGCCCATCTCGAACTGGCGAAGCGACAAGATGTTCTGATCGATCGCGAGGTTTCCGACCAGTGGCGCGATCGATACGAATGGCGTCTTCAGCCTCTTGACGGAAAAGAAGCCGCTTCGGCTGAGGAGCGGATGCTGGTCGGCGAAGCGGAGCATCGAGTACGGGCTGCGCTTCTCGCTCCTTTGGAGAGCGACGCCGCTTGCGCCCACCTCGAGGGCCACCGTGACGGGCACTTCGCCGTTTGCCGTGTCGACGTCGATGCCCGCGCGAGGGAGCGCGAGAGTGACGTCGTCGGCCTTGACCGCGGCCCGCACGTGGTAGTGCACGAAATCCGGCGAGTTGACGTTGGCGTCCACGGCTACCTTTCCGCGACCCTGGAAGCGCTCGGGGATAGTCGACAAGCGCGCCAGATCTTGGCTGAGCGACGTCGTGACCGAGAGCGTGCGCCGTCCTTCGCCCAAGTCGACGTTCCCCCGCAACGCGAACGCGGTTCCCGCCAAACCGTTGACGAGTTTCATGTCTGCAACGTGGATGACTCCTTCGGGCCCCCGCTCGGCCGAGAGACTGAAAGCCAGGTCGCCCATCGGATACTCGGGGAGGAACGCCTGCTCTACGGCGCGAACGGAGAGGCGCTGGGTGAGCTCGATCTCAGGGTTGGACAGATCACCGGCGACCGTCGCTCTCGCTTCGTCGCGGATACCGTTGATGTCGAGCTCTCGGCTCCCCACGCCCAGATGCAGCGCGCCGAGCTCCAGGCGGCTGTCGAGCGTCCGGCGCGCCCCCGAAGTGTGCATGTCGCCGTGCCACGCGAGGGAAGGGGTGACGATTGCCGTGTCTCCTTTGGTCCAGCGAATGTGATCCACGCGCACATCCATTGCGCCTTCGATGGCCGCGGTGCGGGCCGGGATCGGTTCTAGGCTGAGAACTCCGTCCGGCGAAACGCCGGCGACGACGCCGAGGAGGGCGCCGTGAGCCGCCAGGCCCAGCGCGAGTTCGGACAAGTCGAAGCCGTCGAGGCCGTGGATGCTTGCGGCGAGCGGCGCGAGCGCCGCCAGCCGGGAGAGGTGCCCGTCCACCTCATAGAGTACGGCCCTTTGCGATCGGTCGAACGACAGCGCTCCAGCGACTTTGGCGATCGCGCGCCCCTCGGTCGCAACTTGGAACTGCAGCGAGGGACGATCGCGATCCACGGAGGCAGAAATCGTGACGCGGTCGTCGCCGGGACTGCCGGCTTCGAGCATGAGACCGTGGACGCGCAGATCGAGGTCAGCCGTGTGTTTTCGGGCGGTTCCTTTCGACTTCAGAGTCACCGAGATCGACTGGGCGGCGACGTGCCCGAGGCCGGGGTGCTCGACGTCGAGCTCGGTCGTCTGGGCGATTGCGGGATCCCCTCCAGCGAGGCGCTCGACGTGCCCACTCGATCGAATCGAGACGGCCATTCGATCCAACGGGTAGCCGGCCGAGGCGGGTGGGAGGAACGGGCGAAGGGCTCTCAGGCTGCCCGCCGCCGCGCGCAGCGAGAAGTCGATTGCGTCGCTCGCTTTCGTCGCGTCGAGGGAGGCGCTCGTCTCGCCGACGTCGATCGTGCCGTGGAAGACGCCGCGACTTGCGTAGGGGTGATCGATGTCCGGCGTTGCGTCTCGCACCTGCGCCTCGACTCGGGCCGGGGCGTCCACGAGAAGCCCCCCGTCGCTCCCGGTCACGCGAAGACGGGACACGGGCGCCTCCAGCTCGACGGCGTACGGAGCGTGCCCTCCAGAGGCGCCGTGTCCTCGAAGGGTGATGCGGTCGAAGACCGCACGCTTTCCACCGGAGTGCAAATCGAGCGATGCGAGCTCCAGCGAAAGGGAGATATCCCCTCGGGTGGCCAGAGGCTGGTTCGGCTCGGGGTGGAAGTCCCGTAGGCGAATCTCTCCGCGGCCTTCGCGCGCGCTGAAGGACGGCGCGCCGGCCCTCTCGATGCGTGCGAAACGCAGCGCAAGCCCGCCCCCGAAGACCCCGTCGACCCCTTGCTGCGCGTCGAAGTCGACGGCGACGTCGTCCGCGTCGAGGCGAGCGTCGTTGGAAACGATCCTCACTTCGCTGAGTTTCAGCGAACCGCGACCGGCGAGCCTTCCCCCGTCCGATGGCTGGGCCCGCAGCGAGAGCTCGCCTGCGCCGACTCGGAGCCGCCCCCTCGGGCCCCCGAGCTCGACGTTCGAAAGTTCCGCGTCCACTTCGGCCGCGCCGCCGTCGGCGAGACGAACGACCGGCCCCGCAACGAGGGAGTCCACGCGGTAGCGGATCCGCGCCTGCTCCGCTGTAACTGGGACGAGTCCGTCGGGCAACCACCGCAGCAGCCGCGCGAGGTCGATTTCTCCGTGTGCGCTGCGCACGATGGGGCCGCCTCCGTCGGCGATTTCGAGCGCGGCTTCCGCGGTCGCCGCGCCGTCGCCGGCCTCGACGTGCTCGAGGCTCACCCGGGTCTTCCCGCCCAAAGGGTCGAATCGAAGCTGGACTTGGGCGTGCAGCCAATGGTCCGCGGCGAGGTTCGCCGCGAAGCTCTGCTCGACCATGCGGAGGTCGAGCGCTCCGGTCAGCGCGGTTGCCGTCGCGTCGAGCGCCATCCAGAGCCTAGCCCGCGCCATGCCCGTTCGCGTGCCCTCACCGGCGTGTGCGAGCTCCAGCTCGAGCGGGTTTTCGGGCGTGCCGAGCTTTGCGTCGGCGCGCCAGCCCCTCGCTGTCGGCTCGGCCGAGCGCGTGGCGAGCGCGAGCGAAACGCCCCGCAGTTCCCAACGGTCGACGATCTGCCCAAGCTCCGTGCGCACGAGCGCGAGCGTCACCCGCTCGACGTCGAGCGCGCCCACCGGGGGCGCCTCCCCGAGGTACTTCGAGGCCTGGTGCGAGAGCGGGACCGTCGGGCTGGGTTCCGAGGAGGGCAGCGCGTCGAACGACGTCCTCCCATCTTGATCGACGACGACCGTCAGGGTCACGTCCGACAGCGTCAGTCGGCGGACGACCGGCCCGCGACGAAGCAGAAGTGAGGGGAGCGACCAGCGCGCATGCACCGTCCCGATGCGAATGAGGTCGGGTGCGAACGTGCGGACCTCTCCAGGGGAACGCACGACCAGCTCGTCTATTTCTAGCCCTGAAAGCACGTCGACCCGAGCGGTTCGGTAGTCGATGTCGACCCCCGCAGACGCCCGGACGAGCGCCTGAACGCGGCGCTTGAGCCCCGGCCGGTCGAGGCTGCCAAGGAGGACCAGCGCGACGGCCGCCACGAGCGCGACCAGTGCGACGGCGCCAGCAAGGACGCTCAGGGCCCGGCGCATTCGGCGATCGCGCTTCCGCGTTTCGTCGCTCGGATTGGCGGCGCGCGGAGAACGAGGGAAGCGCATGTCGATGCGTCTCGGCCTCCCTATTTCCTTCGATTTCCACGGTGGCGACAAGGGCGAACGCCATGCGCGGAGCCAACCTGCGCCGATTCACTCCGATCCGCCGTCCCCCACCTGTGCCTGATCGTCCGCGAGCGAAGCATCGTCGTCGTTCGACTCGACCGTTGCGTCGAGTGCCCCGTTCCCCACATCGGAGGCTACCCCGTCTGCTCCGGCATCCGCCGTCAGGGTCGCGTCCACGCCGGAATCCTGTGACCCGGTCGTCCCGGCCTCCGTCGAGTATCCGCTGTCCGGAGCGGTCGTTACGGTTCCGCCCTCCAACGAGGTCGACGCGACGTCGAGGCCTGCGTCCTCCGCACCGGCGTCGGAAGGCAAGTGCTGGATCCACTCGGCAACTTTGGCGACATCGGTCGTATCCACGAACCGCGTGGCGATGGGAGGCATCTGAAGGACGCCGCGCATGCTCACGAGCTGCACGATGGCGCTCGCGGCCGGATCCCCCGCGACGATGCGCGGCACACCTTGAACGGCGCCAGAGACGCAGGGGACGCCGATCGTCGTGCCCAAAGGAGCCCAGCTCGCCGTGGCTGGCGAGCCGTCGAGCGCGGTCGGATCGAGCCGCAAGATCATTTTTGCGCCGTAGGCTTGCGCGTTTTCGTTCGCGTTGTGGCAGCTGACGCCGCAGTTCACGTGCAACCAGGGCAGGGCCGGCGCGGCCAGGCCGGTGCCGTCGTCGCCGACGGTCAGGTTGACCAGCGCGGGGACGGGCGTGATGAGGTCTTGTGCGACGAGCTCCGGAAGCGTCAGCCCGGTTGCCCCCGCCAATCCAAGCAAGACCTGCTCGAATCCAAGAATTCGATCCGATCGTCCCCGGTGGCAGGAGTCGCAATCGTCAGGCGTCGGAATTATCCACGTTCCGCCGTCAGCGTCGACGGGGACCGTGTCGCCGAAGGAGATCGAAGTCGCGGTCTCGTCGGCATTCCATTCATAGGTCGCATGAACCCAGAAGTTTGCCGCGGTCTTTTGGAACAATCGCGTTTCGACGCGCCTGCCCTCGTATGTGAACTGCTTGAAGAGCTTCGTTCCGACCGGGAAGGTCCATTCGCTCGGGTTGCTCGCGTCGATTTTCTGTCCCGGAGGCAGTTCGATCCAACGCTCTTTCGCCGCGCCGTCCGACCAAAGCGGGACCGCGGGCGCGTACGGCTGCGCACTCGGCGAGAGAGTCTGGCTCGCAAAGTCGGAGTAGAGCCCGGTGCACTCGAGCGTGGAGGGGGGTACGCCGGCTTCCTCGCAGCCGCTTGGGAGGCCGTTCGTGCCGGCGTCCGAGCCGTCCCCGTCGGAAGC
>CAZVPE010000233.1:7000-8731 GCA_964628155.1 uncultured Polyangiaceae bacterium
ATCGCCTTCGCGATCACTCCGTGGCCGCGTCGCCCGGGCCCGTTCCCCCGTCTAGGCCCCTGCCGCCGGGCCCGCCGTCGCGACGACGGCCGCCGCCGCCGAAGTTTGCGGCGGCCGAGGTTCCATTCTGAGCCTCCGGCTGAAGGGATCGGAGATAGACGATGATTCCAGGGTACTGCGAGGGCAGAATATCGATCCATTGGTGGAACGTGTGCCAAACGCCGTATGCGGCTGCGTAACACGCAGACCCGGGCCCACCGTCGCAGCTCGAGTTGATGACGGACGGGTCGAAGTAGCCGCCGTCCGGGAGAATGCCCTGCGTGAAGATCTGGACGAGGTCATTGTCACTGAATCCGCCTGTTTGCTCTGGCGAGTGCGAAACTTGTCTGTATGGCCCGGTCGTTGCGGTAGGCCCGTGGCAGCTCGTGCACGCGGTGCCCCCATCGAGCTCGTAAAAGCTCCCAGCGTCGGTGGAGCGGAATACGCCGCCCATTCCCGGGCCGCCCCCGCCGAACCCGCCTTCGCCGAAGACGCCTTCGCCGAACCCGCCTTCGCCAAACCCACCGTCCCGGGCCGGTCCGCCGAAGCCGCCACCGCCACCGTCGCGGGGAGCAATGACCAGCGAAACTCCGTCGTTGTAGCGCATCTCTCCGATATTCCAGTCGCTCTCGGCGGCGGCTGTAATATTCAGGGTCGCAGCTCCGCACGCGCCGCTGCTCTCCGTCGCTACGACGGTGAGCTGACCGATCGATCCCGCGTCCCCCGTCGAGCCCACTCCAAGGCCCTGAACCGTAATCATCACCCCCGGCAGGCCGTTGAACGCCTCCGGAACGAGCTGCGCCTGGGTCGAGTCGGAAATACTCCAGGTCGCCGCATTGCCGTCATCTGTGATGGCGGGAATCTGGAACGTGTGCGCCGTGCTTCCGGGAATGAATGCGGAGTACATCGGTGAAAACACGATTCCGACCGTTGGATTCGCGCAAGATCCGGGCGCCGTCGTCACGGTATTGCCGTCGACGTTGGTGAGGCCTCCGTCATCGCCGCCGTTGGAATTGCCCGCGTTCGCGTCCCCACCGCTGCCGCTTCCACCCCCTCCATCGTTTCCAGTCCCTGGGCCGCCGCCATCGACTCCATTGCTTCCGCCGGCTGACGTGGAGCCGTCCGGGCTCGCCGAAGGGGAAGGCGAACTGCTGCTACAGGCAGCGAAGGTGGCTCCGAGCGCAGACGCTCCTGCGATTAGGCCAAAAGCAAGCAAAGGTCGTTTCGAGGAAAATTGCACAGGGGACTCTCCTTGGTCGGGTAAGGGAAGCGCAAGGCACGGTAGTCCCTGACCGCGGCAGGGCAACCGTGCTCCCGGCGTTTCCGACCAAGGGGTATCGCGGCTCTACCAGCCGTAGCGCCCACGGTGGGAACCGTCACCGCAAAGAAGGGCAGGTCAACGATCGTCGTGCCGTACGATATGCATTCTCGCTAATTGGCAAAGGAGTTCATCTTCATCCGATCAGGGACTTCCGATGGTTCACCCATCGCTCGACGACTCGAGATGAACCCGGCAGTCGGTTTTCGAGCCCGGCGTCGCCAGTTTAGGCCGCGTTTCGCGGATCGACCGAGCACAGCGGCGTACGGGATGCGAGCAGCGCTTCGCGGACCAGCGCCTCGACGCCAGGGGCAATTCCGATCACCGCAGGGGCCACGTCGATAGGGTTCGACCAGGCGAAGGGATTCGACAGT
>CAZVPE010000234.1:0-7407 GCA_964628155.1 uncultured Polyangiaceae bacterium
GGTGCGCCGCTGAAAGAAGAAGCCGTCGCGACGTCTTGGCCCTGTTGACGCAGGCCAATCGATAGGCATCGCCAGTTTCAGCCGCTGGCCAGCTTGGCGCTGATCAGGCGATTGAGCGAGACGTGATTCTCCTCCGCTTCCAGCACGAGCTGCCGATGCAGGAACGGCGGAATACGGACTTTGAACTGCCCGCTGTAGGTCCGCTCCGAAAGTGGCGTAGGGGTGGCCTCGCCGTTCTTCTGCATATCGCGCAGCACGTCGAGCACGACCTTGCGGATGCCCTTGAGGGCGCCCACCTGCGAGCGTGCCAGCCACGAGAGGCTGGGGAACTCCGCGCATAGCCCGACGTGTTCGCCGTCCTCCGCCGACCAAACGACCCGATAGCTGTACCTGTCCACGATCTTGCTGATGTCCATGTGTCCGGCTCCCGGTGAGTTCCGAGCCCCTAGCTCCGCCTTTTGCCCTTTTTGCCCTTGGGCGCCACGTCCTTCGATGGCGGCTCGCCCGCTTCTGCTGTTCTCGCCCGCTCCGCCGCGACGATCTCGATCGTCGGCCCGACCATCGTCCCCGTGGCCATCGGCAGGCTCACGGCCACGAACGCGGGAATCGCCGCAGTCACGCCAAGCCGCTCCTTCCAGTACCGGATACGCGCCGTCGAGAACCCTCGGCGACGCGCAAACTCGGCCATGCTCTGCCCTGACTGCGCGAGCTCGGTGAGGGCTGACCGCGCTTCGTCCTCCGTCCACCGCGGCAAGCCGCCATGCCTTCCCGTTGTCTGCGCTCCGTGTCCCATCGTGACCTCCGCTCTTGCGCGTAGCGTGGTCCGGCCGGCCGCAGAAGTACGTCAGATCACCGATGGGATACCTTGCTGACGCCAAGAGTTTTCCGGCGTCAGGAACCCATGGTCGAGAGAACGGGCACGTTCTTCCAATGGATCTCGAGCGCTCGCCGCATACGTTCGGGGGCGACCCCTTCGATTTCGCGCCATGATTCCTTCGCACGCAGGATGCCTTCCCGCACCTCGTCCTTCGCCCAGGGTATCTGCGACCGCTCGGCAAACGTGTCGAGAGTGGCCAAGTCGATCTTCCGGAAGAGGTGCTCTTGTCCGAGCCCAAGCGCAAGGCGTGGGCCGTCGGGGCGCTCCCAGCCGAGGTCCGGCCACGCGATCGTGCACACGAGGTCGTAGCAAGGAGTCAGCGTGGGTCGGACGGCGTCGCCCCAGAGCAGGCTCCAGTTCTTGAGGTGCGCGTCGTCGTTGCCGCTCGCGATCACGAAGCCGATGCGCCTGCCCATCTCGCGCCCCGCAGCCTCGCCGGCAAAATCCGTGACGAAGCGGAGTGCGCCATCCAGGGTCACCTTTGGGTCGTTCCCGTACTTGTTGGCGGGAGGGAGGTCGAGCGCCTGGCAGAGATCCTCGTTGTGGATCCTGGTGCCGTCGTCGCGTCGATCGAACCTCCGGATCGCATACGCGCTTTGCGCGCGGCCGAGCCAATCGGTGGGGAGCCCATCGAGGCGCGCGATCGGCACGGTGAAGTGCTCGGGGACATCGAACCCGGAGCGCGCGGCCCAGGTCATTGTCGCACGCTCGACCTCGGCAAGCTCGTCCCACTGCTGGCCCGGGAGCTTCACAATCCACGCGCCGCTCTCGTTGCGGGCCGGGACAGCGAGTCGCTCGCCGACCATCGACATCGAGAACTTGAGCTGGTTGCCCGTGAGCGCGGAGAGACGCCGATCGGGACTCGGTTCATGCCCGGCGTCCTCCTCGGTTGTAGGAGGCTCGATGTCGTCGCTGATGCTCGCAGCGGGGCTCACGTACGCCGAGCCCAAAAGGTCGTGGCCTACCACGGCAAGCAGCGCAAACGACTGCCCATCGCGGAGCGAGTACATCGCGCAAAGGCGGCGCCGGAGCTCGCTCTCGCGTTCGGGCAAGAGGTTGTCAAACCAGTTCGGGAGGCCCGGCACACGCGGGCGTCGGCCGGGCCGGAGCAGGAAGCTCGCGCCGAGCCGCGGGTGCTGACCACCCGCCTCCCAAGCCGCATCGGGGCGCCATTGCGCGCGCCCCTCGCGGTCCTGGACGACTTCGCCAACCCGCCGCCCTGGAAGCGAGACGACGAGCACCCGCTCGCTCAAGAATCCGCCTCGTAGTAACTCTCGAGCGGGAGGAGCCGTGGCTCGCCGATACCCGCGCGCTCTTTCAAGAACACGGCGACTTCGGCTCTGAGCCGAGCACCCCGGTGGCGCAGGAACGCAGCTGGATCGCTTTCGCGCGCGACGTCTCGTCGATGAGGTGACTTTCGAGGAGTTCCAAATCTGCGGGCCAGGACCATTTGCGAAGCTCCGCGCGCAGCCCCGAGTGTTGCGTGTCGAGCAGGACACGGTTTGCGGCGGTGCGCGCGAGCATCTGCGACGGCTCGTCGAGCTTTCTCCACGCCCCGCTCGAGAAGATCTCGCGCGCGACGCGGTCGCCGCTCGAGAGGAGTGACCGCCACGCCACTGGACCGTTTCGGTCGCGCGGTCCACGCGCGAGAAGCGTCAGCATCTCGACGCGGCTCGCCGCGTGGTGCGCGTGAAAAGGATCGAGCTGCCATTCACGCGACGCGGGCTCACCCGTCGCATCGAGCAGCCGCCGGAGCGAACCCGCCATCTGCCCGGAACCGTCCCGCACCTCGATCGCTTTCACTTGTAGGCGCATTGCCGAGACGGCCGCCCGCTGGTGGACGCCGGTTGCGACCCCGCGCCAAAGCCACCGTGCGAGCTCGCGGCGTGTCGTTTCGTCCGGCTCGGGGAAGAGGTGAAACCAACGCGCGAGGATTGCGAATGCGACGGGGTAGGGCACAAACGCATAGGAGGGAATGCCCGCGCCAGGGGCGCCACCGCTTACCGGAGCCTGCAAAAACTCGACCGTGCGCGTGAGCGCTTCGGTCGCGTCGCTCGCGCTGACCAGATGTGCGATCTCGCTGTCGGCGAGATCTTCGAGGCGCTTCGACGGATCCGCTCCGCTCATCGCGAGCACGGCCTTCAGCACCTCCGAACGAGGCGGCTCGCCGAAGCCGTCGTTATCGCATGCGCGCTGGAGACGGTCGAGATCGAGCCGGCCTTGCGGGCGGTGGCCATCGCCAGGTCCCGCGCCGAGAAGCGCCTGGAACACCTCGTCCGCGCGCATGCGGACGCCCGTGCTGTTCATCCGCGCAAACACCGCGCGAAGCGCGTCGGCGTCCTTCGTCTCGGTGACGTATGCAGGGATCTCGTAATCGAGCAGCCGCTGCTGCACCTCTTCGACCCGGCGCTGGCCGTCGTCGTCGAGTTCGCATCCTTTCTGGAACCACTTGCCGAGACGGCGAAGGTCGCCGAGCACGGTGAGCGGGACGTGGCGGCCGCGATCGGCTGGCTCGGCCGGCCCTGACAGAAAGCGGTTCGTGGTCGGATCGAAGCGAAGCGTCCACCGCTTGTCGCCGCGCTGATCCAGATCGAGCAGCGACGCGGCGAGCGCCGTCGTCCTCTGCTGCCCGTCGACGATATACCATCCGTCGCTTGTTGCGGGCACCTCGGCGTGGGCGTTGCCAATGTGGAGAGATGACGCCTCGAACGTGTGCTTCCAGAAGAGCAGCGAGCCGATAGGGTAGCCCTTTAGGATGCTGTCGAAGAGCTTGACTACATCATCGGCGGCCCACCGGAGAGGCCGCTGGAACGGTGGCACGCGGATCTCGCCCTCGAGCACCCGCCCAATGAGCTTCCGGACGTTGAGAGAGATCGCTTGCGATGGCTTGTCGAGCGGAATGTACAGGCTCTGAGTGGCCCCTGAGCCAGCCGCAGCCTCTATGACGGTCTGCATCGTTCCACTATGGCATGGGGCCGATCCATCGCGCTCGCCGGCGAAGACGCCCGCCCTAATCTGACAGGCTATCCGCGGCCGCGAGGCCCCGCGAGGGGACGGGCGCTCCCATGGCGTGCCCGGCGCTCGTCGCGGCTCATCGTGGCGGTCATCCCTCTTCGCGGTCGGCGCAAGGGCGGTGCCCAAGCCTCGCGTGCCCGCGGCGACGCGCTAATCTGACAGCGTGCCGATCGTGTCTTATTTTTTCGGGATATACGTGCGGATGTACTTCGACGACCATGATCCGCCGCACTTTCACGCCGAGTATCAGGGGCACGAGGCCTTCGTGAGTATCGCCACGGGTGACGTATTGGAAGGTCATCTCCCGGCGCGCGCGGCACGCCTTGTCAAGGAGTGGTGCTTGGAACACCAGCATGAGCTCGGGGCGAACTGGGAGCATGGGCGCGCGCTAGAACCCATGGTGCGCATTCCGGGAGCGGATCAATGATCAAGATTGTTCGTGCTACCCATCGAGGCGATTGCCGCGTCGAGCTCGAGTTCTCCAGTGGAGAGGTCGGACAGGTGGACCTCGCGGACCTGGCGCAGAGACCCGGTATTATGGCCACGCCTCTGCGAGATGCAGCCACGTTCGGCGCCTTTTTTCTCGAGCTCGGCGCTCTCGCATGGAGCAACGGCCTCGAGCTCAGCCCTGAAGGCCTTTACCGGAAGGCGCGGGCGGCGGGCACGCTTCGCAAAGGACGGGCCGCGTAGGCTCGACGAGCACGGGATGCAAACGATCCCACTCGGATCACACTGACTCTTATGGAGCGACAGGTCTCGATTCGTTTGCCGGCGCGTCTGCTGAACGAGGTCGACCGTCGCGCTCGTCGACGCCAGCGGCCGCGCGCCGACGTGATCCGCGCCGCGCTCACGGCCTACGTCGAGCTGCCCGACGGCGTCTTGCATGAGCGGCCCGTGGAGCGCGTGCGGGATCTTCTCGGCTCAGTCGAAGGAATGCCGCAACCGCGGTACGGGACGAGTCGCCGCGCGAGGCAACGTCACTCGAAAGAGGGTCCCCTCGGTGGAGCTCGATCGGACGTCGAGCTCCCCGCCGTGAGCCCGAACGATTTCTCGAGAGATGTAGAGGCCCAGGCCGAGCCCAGCCGTCTTCGATCCGCCGCTGTCGCGGCCACCCCGTCGGAATGGATCGAAGAGCTGGTCGAGAAGAGCCTCCGGGATCGGGTCGCCGTCGTTGTGTACGTTCACCTCAGCCCAGCCATTCTCCTGGAGACCCGCCTCGACGGTGACCGGTTTGGCCGGGTGGCCGTAGTGGACGCCGTTGGCGATGAGATTCGAAAAGACCTGCTCGAGCCGATCGCGGTCCCACGTCCCGAGCAGCGGGCGGCAACGGAGTTCGATGCGCCGCGATGGGTGCGCGAGGCGCAGCTCCTCGACGATCGCGGTGAGCGGCTCGCACATCTCCATGGGCTTGGGCCGGACTTCCAACCCGCCCCCGAGACGGCTGCGCGTCAGATCGAGGATCTGTTCGATCATGCGAAGCATGCGTGCGGAGCTCGACGTCATGCGGTCGAGCACGCGCGCCGTCTCCGTGTCGTTCGCCGCGACCGCCCGCTGCCGGAGGACCGTGACGGCCATGTCGATCGACGAAAGCGGATTGCGAAGATCGTGGCCGAGGACGGCGACGAAGCGCTCTTGAAATTCGAGGGTCGTCCGAACGGCGGTATGGGCTTGCGCATTCTCGATGGCCATCGCTGCTCGGCGAGCGAAGTCTTCGAAGAAGGCGAGAGATCGCTCTCCGTGTAGCGCCGCCCCGAGGCCGCGTAGATGAACGTCATCGCGCCCAAGATTCGGTCGCGACCCGTCAGCGGAACGACCATCGCGGACTCGAGCTGGAGCTCGCGGAGGATCCGGAGATGTTCGCTGTCGCGCGCGCCCGCCTCGATCAACGCGGGGGGCAGCTCGGCGTAGAGGGCGGACTGTCCGCTGCGGATGACCTCCGGAACGCCGGTCGTTGCGTTGGGGTTGGGCGGGTAGCGCTCCGCGAGCTCACGAGCGAACTTCACTTTGCTCGGGTCCACGTGCGCGAGCGCCACCTGCGAGGGAGCCGTCGCCCCTGGCTCGACGAGCTCTACGGAACACCAGTCGGCCAACTTGGGAACCGCCAGATTGGAGACGGTCGCAAGCGTGGTTCGATAGTCGAGCGATGAAGCGAGCGCCGCGCCGGCCTCCGCGAGAAATTCGCGCCGGACTCGCTGGGTTCGCTCCAGCTCCGCTCTCGCTTCGAGCGCGGCGTGGTCGGCGGCGAGGCGGCGAAGGCGCTCCTCGTTGCGCACCCGTTCCGTGAGGTCGCGCGTCACTTTCGCGAACCCCACGAGCTCGCCCGCTTCGTTGCGCATCGCCGCGAGCACGACGCTGGCCCAGAAGCGCGAGCCGTCCTTGCGGACTCGCCACCCCTCGTCCTCGAAGAGTCCCTCTCCGGTTGCGACCTCGAGCGCGCGCTCGGGCTTTCCGGCCCCTTTGTCTTCCTCCGGGTAAAACGACGAGAAATGCTTTCCGACGATCTCTTCCGCCTCGTAGCCCTTCATGCGCTGGGCGGCGGCGTTCCAGGTGACCACTCGCCCGGTCGGATCGAGGATGAACGTCGCGTCCTTCACGCTCTCGACGAGGAGCCGATAGCGTTTGGTCTCCTCGAGCGCGCGACGCAAATCGGCGATCGCTTCTTCGAGCTTCTTTCCACGATCCTTGGCCACCTCCGATAGCTTCGCGAGCGCGAGCACCCTTGGAACGAGAGGAAAGACGAGGATCGCAGTCCCGACGGACGCGGCCGCGGTGACGACGCGGACGCCCGCATCGGCCCAGTAGATCGGATGCCACACGGTCGCGACGTCGAGGAGGTGGGTGAGGCCGCAGGCGAGGATGAAGACTCCGAAGGCCGTATAGACCCACGAAAACGGCAGCTTCACGCGCCAGACGAGGTAGGCGAGCGTGCTGGAAATCGAGAGGTAGGCCACCCCGATCAGCGCATTGGACGTCACTTGCGTCCACACCATCGCGGGCGACCACAAGTAGCAGTGGCCGTGCGGCATGAAGCCGCCGCCAAAGAGGCGTTCTAGAAAGTCCCACATTACCTAGGCCATGCCATGGCTCATGGTGACGGTTATCGCCGTGCGCCTCTTCATGTTCTTCATGACGCACAGCTCCCTCTTCTCCGCGGCGCCGTAGCGACGAGGACAGGTCACACGGCGCAGAGAAGAAGCGCGAATCGCGCTCGGACCATCTCGTTGCTCACCCCCAATGTAAGCACGCATTGTTGGTGCACAAGCCGCCTCTGACGACGCGCGTCCTGGCGTCCCTCGCGACCTGCGCTTCGGCTCCCACGTGATTCGCACGCGAGCTCCGGTGGCCTGAGCGAAGCATTCGTCACATCGTGCTCGGCCTTCGAAAAAAGGCCCACGCCCGGGCGCCCTCTCCTTGCCCAGAGAACCTCACCCCCAGGCCCCTCGCGGAGAACCTCACCCCCGGCCCCTCGCGGAGAACCTCACCCCCGGCCCCTCGCGGAGAACCTCACCCCCGGC
>CAZVPE010000234.1:7507-8590 GCA_964628155.1 uncultured Polyangiaceae bacterium
CCCTCGCGGAGAACCTCAGCCCCGGCCACTCTCCGCAAGCGGGCCGCAAGCGGAGAGGGGTGTCTGCGGGTCTCGCGTTACAGGAGCTGCTCGGGGGGGTGAGGTTTCGGAGTGGACCGACGCACGCACTCGGGTCTTGAAGCGGCTCGTTCGCGAGTAGATGGTGACCCGATCTACGCCGCCGCGGCCGCGGGCTGGGGCTTGTCCTCGCCCCCGCCACCTCCCGCCTCGTCGTCGCCCGCGTCCGACGGATTCGGGAACGGAGCTTTCCACGCCGCGAAGAGGCTCGGGATGGACGCGATCAAGACGAAGATGAAGAAGTTCTTGTATCCCAGCCAGTCGGCGAGCTTCCCGCTCACCATCTGCGTCGGCCACAAAACGACGTTCATCCACGCGGTCGCGAACGCGTAGTGCACCATCTTGTATTTGCCCGGTGCAATCTGCTGCATCATGTACAGCATGTTTCCGACGAAGCCGAAGCTATATCCGAACTTCTCGATCGAAATGAGCGTCATAATCAGGTAAATGGAAAGCTGCTTGTCGGGCGACTGCACCTGACTCAAGAACACGTAGCAAAGGTGCGGAACGTTCAGGCAGATCGAGAGAAAGAGCAGCGTTCGGCGGAGGCCGTACTTGGCCACGAACTTGCCACCCAACCAGCCGGCGACGAGAATGAACAAGGTGCTCACGGTCCCGTCGACGAGAGCCTTTTGCTCGAGCGTGAGGCCGAGACCGCCGTCTTTCAGCGACGCCTGAATGAAGAGCGGTCCCTCGCCAAGCAAAAAGCCTTCGCCGGTGCGGTAAAGCCCGACGAAGACGAGCATGCCCCAGAGGGACTTTTTCTTGAAGAACGCCGCGACCGAGTCGCCGAATTTCACAGCGATTTCTTTCGCGTCTTTCGGTCGGTGGGATATCGAGCCCGTCGGCAATCGGAAGCTGTGATATACGCCAAGAAGGCCCATTAGAACGGCGCTCGTCCCGAGCGCGTAGGTCCAGGCGGTTCTGCCGTCGAGGCCGGCGGTGCTCTGAAGCCAGCCGGCGAACCAGACAACGATCGCGGTCGAAAAGATGCGCGCGGCGTTC
>CAZVPE010000235.1:0-8466 GCA_964628155.1 uncultured Polyangiaceae bacterium
ATCATCAAGTCACACTGCAGAATGCTGAAGCGGATCTCGACGGCGGTGCACTAGAGCACCGAACGGTTTGGCGGACCGAGGATTTGCTGCGAGTTTCCAGCAGCGCGAGGCGCGACGACGAGAACTACTGGAGTAATTTGAGGAGGAGCAACGAAGCGATGCGAAGAAAATCGCGGCAAAGCCGACGGGAGTCAAACCGTTCGGTGCTCTAGACGCTCACGCGCCGACGAGCGGCTTCGAGCGTGTTGGCGAGGAGCATCGCGATCGTCATCGGGCCCACGCCGCCCGGCACCGGGGTGATCGCCCCCGCCACCTCCTTCGCCTCGTCGAAGGCAACGTCGCCGACGAGCTTGGTCTTTCCGTCCGGAAGCGCGACGCTGTTTTGACCGACATCGACAACTACCGCGCCCGGCTTGATCCAGCCGCCGCGAATCATCTCCGCCTTCCCGACGGCCGCGACGAGCACGTCGGCGCGCCGGCAGACTTCGGCAAGATTGTTCGTACGCGAATGCGCAATGGTGACCGTGGCGTTTGCGCCTAGCAGAAGCAGCGCCATCGGCTTGCCCACGATGTTGCTCCGGCCGACAACGACGGCGTTGGCCCCTTCGAGTTTCGCCCCGGCGAGCGCGATCAAGCGCATGCATCCGGAGGGCGTACACGCCACGAGTGCCCCTCGTCGCCCGAGCGCGAGGAGGCCCGCATTCACGGGATGGAAGCCGTCCACGTCTTTTTGCGGGTCGACCAAGTCGAGCACGCGTTCAGCGTCGATCGTCTTGGGTAGGGGCAGTTGAACCAGGATCCCGTCGATGGCGGGATCGGCGTTGAGGTCGCCGAGGAGCTTGACGAGCTGCGCCTCGGTCGTCGACGCCGGCAGGGAGTGGAGCTTGCCGCGCATTCCGACCTGATTCGAGGCTTTTTCCTTGTTGCGCGTGTAAAGCACGCTGGCTGGATCTTCGCCAACCAGCACGACGTCGAGCCCAGGCGGACGACCGTGCGTCGCGCGGAACGCCTCGACCCCGACGCGCACTTCCGCTCGAACTTCCTCTGCCAATTTCTTACCGTCGAGAATGCGTGCGCTCATGCTCGGAGTCGTATACCGCGCGCACTGCGCGCATGCACGAACGCCGCAAAGCCCACGGCGGCTATTCCTACGAGCTGTGACGTCGACAGGCCGAGCCATCCACCGCGGTCGTCGCGTCGAAGAAACTCGACCAAGAACCGTGCGACCGCGTAAAGCACAAGGAATACGACGAATACCTGACCGTCGTAACGCTTCCGCGGGTGGACGACGAGCATGCATATGGCGGCGATGACGAGGGACGCGGCCGACTCGTAGATTTGCGTCGGGTGCACCGGCAGACTCCACATTTGCCTGCTCGCAAGCAGGTGCTCTTTGTACTGGGCCTCGCTTGCCGCACTCCGCGACGGAAATGAAACCGACCAGGGTAGGTCGCACGTCGCCCCAAAGCAGCATCCGGCCAAGAGACAGCCCATTCGTCCGAAGGCGAGACCGAGCGGCACGGCAAAGCCAGCCATGTCCGCCGCCTTCCAAAACGGGAAACCGTCTCGCCGGAGGACGAACCAGGCCGCGACCGAAGCGCCGACGAACCCTCCGTAGTACGTGAGCCCGCCCGCCCAGAACTTTGCCCATTGGAAACAGTCGGCCTCTTTCGGGTGGCAGAGTCCTCTCGCGGCATCCCACACCCCGTCGTACGCGGAGGACAGGCACTCCTGACGGTCGAGCGGCCAGTCGACTCTCGAGGGGTTGGTGCACAGATGCACATAATCCCAGAACTGCCCGTCGACGAGGACGTGGAAAATGCGCGCCCCTGCGACTCCGGCGAGCAGCATCGCAAGCCCTAGATCGACGACGACGTCCGCGCTTTCGCCGATGCGGCGAGCCCAAAGCGCGCCGACCGACGTGGCAAAGAGAAACCCCGAGAGGAGAAGGACGAAGTACGAAGGAAAGGTGACGCCGAAGATGCGAAAGAGATCCGGCTGCAAAAGCTAATCTCGTGCGACCGGGGGCCGGCCGCGCGCCTCGAGTTCTGACGCGGAGCCAGCAGGATTGCCATCCACCCCGTCCGGATTCTTGCCGACCGCGTTGTCCGCGTGGGGGGTTGCCTCCTCGTGAGCCGAGAGGGGTACTTGCGCGACGACGACGCCCTTCCAGTCGACGGAGGGCTCGCCCGACTGGGCCGGCGGAACATCTGGCGCCCGCACGATCGGATTCGCCCGCTTGCTCGCGAACATGTCGACCGCCATGAGCCCTACGCCCACGCAGATGGCGATATCCGCGACGTTGAATGTCGGCCAATGACGCTCAATGCCCCGAAACTGCACATGGGCATCGATGAAGTCGATGACCTGCCCATAACGGATGCGATCGAGGACATTTCCCAATGCTCCGCCCAGGACGAGCGGCAGCCCCCACTTCAGCGCGTGCTGGCGCGGTAGGAGGCGCCGGTAGAGCGTCATGATGAAGGCGATCGCGGCTACCGATACGAGCAAGAAGAACGGGCGGCGGACGTTTTCGCTCGTCGATTGGAGCAATCCCCACGCTCCCCCTCGATTCCGCGCGAGCACGAGCGTGAGGTGGTTCTTCCACACCTCGACGACGCCGGGATACCCGTCCAGATGGCGCGCTGCCCACGCTTTCGTGACTACGTCGCAAACGAGCGCGACAATCGACACCACCGCGAGGAAGACATACGAGGGGCGCGGGCGACCGTAGTCACCCACGACAGGCGTCGCGCCCACTGGGATGACGAGGCGCTCGCCGGGCACGACCAGCGGCTGAAGGGCGGGCGAAGCGGACGACGGCGGAGCGACATTCGCGGTCTCGGGCGCCATCCCGGAAGCTTTCTCGGTTTCGGTCGGTTCGGTCACGTGGGGTCGACGCGATCTAGTGGATTGCGGGGCGCGGGCAAAGCACAGCGTGGGGAGGATCTCCTCCCACCTTCTCACCTTCGCCCGTTATGCAGTTGCCCCGGGAGGATACATTTGTTTAGGTAGCGAAGCTATGTCCTCGCCGTGGACCGCCGAACGGGGCGTGGATACCGTGGTCGCCCGCTGGCTCGCGAGTTCGTGGGTCAAGCCTTGTTTTTGCGCGGACGAGACAATTGCCGGCGCCGATGGGCGCTATGCGGACATTCCGTCCTGGCTTGCCCCGGGGCTCGCGCGCGCCCTCCGCGCGCGCGGAATCGAACGACTGTTTGCGCATCAAGCCCACGCACTGTTTGCGGCCCGCTCCAGCCGACACCTGGCCATCGCCACGCCTACGGCGAGCGGCAAGAGCCTTTGTTTTCACCTGCCCGTGCTCCAGGCCTACGCCGACGATCCGGACGCCCGCGCAATCTATCTCTACCCGACGAAGGCTCTGGCACGCGATCAGGAAGCCGGCTTGCGTGAGCTGATGGAATCGGCCGGACTATCCGCGGCCGGCGCGGTCGTCTACGACGGCGATACCCCGGCCGACGCGCGCCGTGCTGCACGCGAAAGAGCCGGAGTCGTCCTCACCAACCCGGACATGCTGCACAGCGGGATCCTCCCGCACCATGCGAGCTGGGCGCGGACGATGCAGCATTTGAGTTACATCGTCGTGGACGAGCTTCACACGTACAAGGGGGTTCTCGGCTCTCACGTGGCCAACGTGCTGCGGCGCTTGATGCGCGTTGCACATTTCCACGGGTCGCGCCCGCAGCTCATTGGCGCGACGGCAACGATCGGCAACCCGCTGGAGCACGCAGCGCGACTCTTCAACGTCGCGAAAGAGGACGTCGAGCTCGTCGAAGAGAGCGGCGCTCCGCGCGGAGAACGCCGATTTTTTCTTTTCAATCCCCCTGTCGTCAACACGGAGCTCGGCATCCGTGCCAGTTACGTCAAACAAGCCGTGAGGCTCGCCACTGACCTCGTGCACGCGCGGGTGCCGACGATCGTGTTCGGACAATCGCGCAATGCTGTTGAAGTGATGCTCCGGTACCTTCGTGATGCCGTCGTAACGGGTCCCGCTCGAACGGACCACGGCGGAGGAATCGATGCGTCCCGCATCATGGCCTACCGCGGCGGATACCTGCCGGCGCAGCGGCGCGACATCGAGCGCCGACTTCGCAACGGAGAGATCCTTGCCGTAGTCGCGACGAACGCGCTCGAACTCGGTATCGACATCGGCGAGCTCCAGGCGGTCGTCTGCGCCGGATATCCGGGCTCGATCGCGGCGACCTGGCAGAGGCTCGGGCGAGCCGGGCGACGAGGCGGAACCAGCATCGGAGTGCTCGTCGCGTCGAGTGCCCCAATCGATCAGTACCTCGCTCGCGAACCCGCGTTCTTGCTCGGCTCCCCCGTGGAGCAAGCGCGGATCGATCCGGACAACGTCGAGGTCGTCGTGCAACACCTGAAGTGCGCCGCATTCGAGCTGCCGTTTCGACGCGGCGAGTCCTTCGGTTCGCTCGGCCCCTCCGAAACGGCCGACGCTCTCGGCTTTTTGGTTCGGCACCGCGTTCTGCATGAATCGAGTGGCGCGTACCATTGGGCCGCCGATGCCTACCCTGCGAACAACGTGTCGTTGCGGAGCGTGGGCTGGGACAACGTGGTCATTATCGACGCCGACCTCGACCGCTCGATCGCCGAGCTCGACTGGCGCTCGGCGCACACGATGCTTCACGAGCAGGCCATCTATCAGCACGACGGCCACTGCTGGCAGGTCGAGCGTTTCGACTACGAAAACCACAAGGCGTTCGTTCGGCACGTGGAACCCGACTACTGGACCGACGCAATGACCTATGCGCAGGTCGCGATCATCGAACAAAATGCCGTTGGCCCCCTGTCTCCAACGTGCATCGAATGGGAGAGCGGTTGGGGCGAAGTTTCCATCGTGGAGAAGGTGGTTGGATACAAGAAGATCAAGTTCTACACGCATGAAAACGCGGGCTACGGCGACGTCCGGCTTCCTGACATGCAGATGCACACGACTGCGTTCTGGCTCACCATGCCGGAGGCCGCGTGCTCCAGTGTCTCGGCAGGCCGCGCTGCCGCGATCGACGGCCTGAGGGGAATCGGAGTCGCTTTCGAAACGGTGGCGGCGCTCGCGCTCATGTGCGACCCGCGCGATCTTGGGACGACGTTGGAAGACGGAGCGACGAGCGAAGAACCTCACGACGGGACCACGATATCGCCAGAGCAAGCACCTGCTCGCATGCGCCCGGGCTACAGACCTACACTCTTTCTCTACGAGCACGTGCCGGGCGGCACCGGGCTCGCCGAGCGCATCTGGGAGCAACGCGACGTGCTCGCGTCCAAGACGTTGCGTATGATCGAAACGTGCCCCTGCGCCTCGGGTTGCCCTTCGTGCGTAGGGCCGGGGGAGGCATGTCGCAAACAATCGGCCGTCGAGCTCCTGCGTTGGAACGTACCGAACGGTCGCTCTGTCGAGATCCCGATACGAAGCGTGGCCCACATCCACCGCGACATCCCACCAAGTAGCGATTCGGACACGAGGGCCTGAACAAGCGACTCAGCCACAAAGCCCGAGCTCAGCTGCCAGGGCGGTGTTAAGATCGCGAAGAGAAACAATGCGGGAACAGCGCGTTGCGCTTGGTCGTAGAAGCTTTCCGAGGAGCGATTCACTGCTCTAAGCCAGGAGGCGAGCCCTCATGAACATCGCGATCACGTTTCGTCACATGGATGCGACTGAAGCGGTCAAAGGCTACTCGACGGAGAAGGTTGCCAGGTTGCAGCGCTTCCTTCGCTCGCCGATGAAGGGTCAGGTGACGCTGAGCTGCCAGCAGGACCGATTGCACAGCGTCGAAGTCGACATCCACTCCGGGCACACTCATTTTCACGCGCACGAGACGAGCGAGGACATGTACGCATCGATCGACAAGGTGGCCGACAAGTTGGAGCGCCAAATCATGTCCGCAAAGAAGACCGTGACGAGCCGCAAGAAGGGAGGCGAGAGGGCCTCCGCGCGGCTCTTGCCCTACGCAGTCGAAAGGTGACCTGGCGGATACAAGGCAAGCACATCCCAGGCCCAACGTCGTTTGCGACACCACCGGACACGACGGACCCAGCGCATTCAGCGAAGGTCGAAAGGATCCGTGCGAGGCACGTCGATCTCGATCTAGAGTCCCGCCGAGGCCTCCCAAATGCGTCTCATCGAACTCCTCACCCAAGAGCGGGTCGGGATCCGCCACAACGAGGACGGTGCACGGTCCCTAGACAAGGCCGGGGTCCTCCACGCACTCGCACAAGCCCTAGCGCCCGGTGCCCAGGTGGACGCCTCCGAGGTGGAGCGCGTGCTTTCGGAGCGCGAGCAACTGCAATCGACCGGCATCGGCGAGGGGGTGGCCATCCCACATGGAGCGCTCTCGCAGCTGCACACCCAATACGCCGCGCTGCTCATCGTGCCGGAAGGCGTCGACTTCTCCGCCATCGATGGGCTGAGAGTCACCATCCTCTTCGCGGTGATCGGTCCCAAGCGGGCCACGGGAGAACACCTGAAGACCCTCGCGCGGGTCTCACGACTCCTGCGCAACAAGAGCTTCCGCGATCGGCTCGTGGCGGCAACGGACACCGCGGACGCTTACGCGCTCATCGTTGCCGAGGAGGGGGAGCAGCGATGAGCGGTCCCTCGGCGCCTAGGCGCGCCCGGCTTGTCGGCAGGGGGCATGGCTGAGATGTCGGACGAGAAGCGCAGCGTCGGCGCGAAAGGCGAGACGATTCCCGAGCTGACCGTACGCCAGCTCATCGAGGATTCGCAGCTTGCGCTCCACGTGCGCCGCTTGGCCGGTGAACTGGGCCTGGACCGGCCGCTACGCCACCCGCGTGTGCAGAAGAACGGGCTCGCTTTGGCAGGGCACTTTCACGGGGTCGTACCGACTCGCGTGCAGGTGCTGGGCGAAACGGAGCTGTCTTACCTCGATTCCCTCGACGGCGAAGCGCGCGGCGTTGCCGCCCGCGGTTACTTCTCGCTCGGTCTCTCTTGCGTTTTCGTCACTGGGGGACACGACCCGCCTCGCCAGTTGGTGGCGGCGGCCGAGGCCACGGGCACGCCCTTTTTTGTGACCAACGCCCGATCGAGCCGCACCATCAACGCGCTGCATGCGGTGCTCGACGATCGACTCGCGCCGCATACGCAACTCCACGGCGTGCTGGTCGACGTCCACGGGATCGGCATTTTGCTCGAGGGCAAGAGCGGGATTGGGAAGAGCGAGTGTGCCCTCGAGCTCGTGATGCGCGGTCACCGCCTCATCGCGGACGACGTCGTGCGCTGCGACTGGCGGCCCCCGGGGACGATCTTCGGTCGACCCGCGGACCTGCTACGCCACCACATCGAGATTCGAGGTCTGGGAGTACTCGACATTCGCGAGCTTTTCGGGATCACCGCAGTTGGAGAGCGAAAGCAGATCGACCTCGTCGTGCGGCTCTGCGAGTGGAATGACCGGGAGGAGTTCGACCGCCTTGGTGTAGAAGAACGTTTTCATTCCATCCTCGGGACGCCGGTACGAGAACTTCGGGTCCCGGTGCGTCCCGGGCGCGACATGGGGAGTATCATCGAGCTCGCTGCGCGGAACGAACTTCTCCGACGGGACGGTCGGCACAGCGCGCACGAATTCCTCGACAGAATCGAAGCCCATCTCGGAACACGACCCGCGATCGAGCGCGAGCCCGGGTCGCTGGCCTCCAAGGTCGTGCCCGGACCCGGCGGGGCGAAAGGCGCGGGATCGTGGTCGTCGCTTCCTCCGCAGGCCAGCGGCACCGAGAGCGCGGCTTGGATTCCGGCCGTGCGGCCCCCGAAGGAAGGCGGAGACGGGTGAATCCTAACGGTGCGCGGCCGACCGTTGTCGTAGTCACGGGCTTGTCTGGAGCGGGCAAGTCCCAGGTGCTGCACGCGCTCGAAGACCTCGGATTCTTCTGCGTCGACAATTTGCCGACACTGCTGGCACCGCAGGCGGTCGCCCTCTGCGAGCGTGGCGACATGACGCGCGTGGCACTAGGGATCGACGTGCGCGTGCGAGCGTTTCTTGGCGAGGTCGGCAGCGTGCTCCAACTTCTCGAGGCTGGCGGGCAGCGAGACTTGCAGGTGCTCTTCATCGACGCAAGCGACGAGACGCTGCTGCGCCGGTTCAGCGAAACCCGCCGCCCGCACCCTCTGGCGGCCGAGAGCGGAAACGCAGCGGCGGAGGGAGCCGGGCCTGGCGACGCCCTGGCAGTTCTCGACGGAGTGCGGGTGGAGCGCGAGCGCCTTGCTCCCCTTCGCGCGAGTGCGACCCGAATCATCGACACGACGAGCATGAGCGTCCACGAGCTGCGTCGGGTACTCGTGGCGCACTTCGGCCCTGCCTCGGGCGGGGCGCCGAGGATGGTATCGCGCATCGTTTCCTTCGGCTTCAAGTACGGGACACCGGTGGACGCCGACCTCGTGTTCGACGTGAGATTCCTCGAAAACCCTTACTTCGTGCCCGAACT